>NZ_JBAKHO010000013.1:0-123586 GCF_036902735.1 Micromonospora lacuserhaii
CACGGTGCCACCTCGGTTCGCGACTGCGGGGCTCGCAACCCCGGCTCACTCCTCGCGCTCACGACCGGTCCACCGTCGCCCACAGCCCGTACGCGTGCAGCTGGGACGCGTCGTGCTCCATCCGCTCCCGGGCGCCGCTGGACACCACGGCCCGACCCTTGTGGTGCACGTCCAGCATCAACTTCTCGGCCTTCTCCCGGCTGTATCCGAAGAGCTTCTGGAACACCCAGGTCACGTACGTCATGAGGTTGACCGGGTCGTCCCAGACGATCGTCACCCATTGCCGGTCGGAGACCGGCACCTCGTCGGTGTCCGGCGTCTCGACCGGTGCTACCTGCGGAGCCGCCATGCCCCCCATCGTGCCACCGGATCCGGCGAACCGATGAACCGGAACGCCGGGCTGACCCGGATCACCCTCGTGGGCGGCCCGGACCGGGCGGGACGGCACCGCGTCGCCGGCCCGGTCAGGCGAGCAGGATGCCGTGGTCGAGGGCATCGGAGAGCACCGCGCCGAGCGAGAGACGGATCACCTCGAAACGCCGGGAGACCTCCCGGGCCAACTCCAGCTCGACCTCGCGCAGCGCCCGCTGGGCCCAGGACCGGGCGCCGTTCGGGTCGTCGTTGCCGGGGCTGCGCCAGTGCTGCCAGCACCCGCCGGAGAGCGCGACGCCGACCGGCGGCAGCACCTCGGCGCGCGCCCCGCCCGGAAGCCCGGCCAGCGCGTCGATCGCTCCGGCGCCGGCCAGCCCGGCCACCCCGGCCGTGCTGGTGACCAGGAGCACCCGATCCAGTTCCAGACCCGCCGGATGGTCGCCCAGGCCCCAGCGGACCGCCGCCGCGATCCGCTGCCGGACGCCCTCGGCCAGCGGCGCGCCGAAGACCTGCGCGGCGGCATCGTCGAGGATGCCCCGGACGGCCTGGTCACACTGGGCGGTGGCGAGCACGGACAACGCCTCCATCTCCCGGTCGAGCAGCTGCGGCAGCCCCGCACAGCCCACCCCGAAGACGATCTCCTGGACCACCCGGAGGTGGGTGTTGGCCAGTTCCAGGGCGAGATGCTGACGGATGCTGCGGGCGCAGGACCGGACCTGCCGCTCCAGCCGGTCCGACCAGTCCACGCCGTCGAGGTCGGGCGGGACGGCCACCCGGCCGTGCGCCCCGGGCGGCACGGGCGGTTGCAGGCTCGCCCGGCGCAATCCCTCGTCGGCGGCCCAGCCGACCAGCGCCCGGCGCAGGCCGGGATGCTCCGCCCGGTGCACCGGGTACCAGCGGGCCTCGGCGAGGGCCGGCACGGCGGCGAGCAGTGCCGCGCGGTGCGCCTCGACGGTGACCGCGGCCGGGTCCACCGCCGGGTCCGCGCACCGGGGCGACGGCACCGGGGCCTCCGCGCCCTCCGTCGTCGTCGCGCCGTCCGGGGCGGTCCAGCCGCCCGCGCCGGGGGTGACCACGAAGAAGACCGCCACCGGGGCGCGGGCCACCTCGGTGAGCAGGTCCAGCTCGGCGGCGGTGAAGGCCTGGTCGGCGCCGATCACGAAGAGCAGCGCGCCGGCCCGGCCGACCGCGTCGAGGAGTAGCCGGCCACCGGCCACGCCCAGGCCGTCGGTGTCGGGCGTGTCCAGCACCGCGAAGTGGCGCAGCAGCGGCTCAGGCAGGCTCAGCTCGACCCGGCGCGGCGGACGGGCCAGCGCCGGGCCGGCGGCCGCCTGGTCGGCGCCGTAGGAGTGTGGCTGGCGGTAGCCCGGCACGTACGCCGCGCGGGTGGCGACCCGCGCGTGCCGGACCAGCAGGGTGCTGCCGGCGGGCACGTCGAGCATGCCGGACGGGACGCCCAGCAGGGCGGCGAGCACCTCCCGCCGGGCGGCGCCGGCCGGGCCGGCGGCCACCACGGCCAGCGGCTCGTCCGGGGCGGGCTCGGTGACCCCGAGCCGGGTCGGCAGCGGCCCGCAGCGGGGCAGATCGACAGGGCCGACCGGCCCCTGGGGCGCGCCGTCGGGCACGTCGACCCCGGGGAATGGACCGGGCTTCATGCTGCGGCCTCCCGGTGATGGCGGGTGGTGGAGGCACCCGCGAGAAACTGTCCGGGCCGTGACACCCGGATGTGGAAAGAGTACGGGGCGTGACCGCCGCGGCAGCACACCTCGGATACTCACCAGTAACCACCACATTACTCAACTTCGCAGCGTGACGCTGCCCTGCGGACGGAAATCCGTCGATATGCTGCGTCGATGATTCGGTGGAGCTTCGTCGGCCGTACGGATGAACTCCACCGTCTGCTGTCGGCGGTCGAAGGCCCCGAGGGACGCGGGCTCATCCTCAGCGGCAGCGCCGGCGTCGGCAAGAGCCGGCTGCTGCGCGAGGGGGTCGCCGCCCTCCCCGCCGACCGCTACGCGATCTGGTTCGTAGCGGCCAGCACCGCCACCGCGGCACTGCCCTTCGGCGGCCTGGCCCAGGTCCTCCCCGCCGCCCAGCCCCAGGGCCTCTCCCCCGCCGGCGTGCTGCGCTGGGGGGTGGAGGTGCTCCAGGAACAGGCCGCCGGGCGGCCGATCGTGCTCGCCATCGACGACGCGCACCTGCTCGACCCGCCCTCGGCCGCGCTGGTCCACCTGCTCGCCCGGGCGCCGAACACCACCGTGCTGGGCACACTGCGCAACGGCGAGCAGATCCCGCTGCCGATCCGGGCCCTCTGGACCGACGACCTGGTCGACCACGCCGAACTCGCCCCGCTCGGGCCGACCGACACCACCGACCTGCTCGCCGCCATCCTCGACGGGCCGGTCGACGCCGGCAGCGCCGACCGGCTGTTCCGGCTCTCCGCCGGCAACCCGCTGCTCCTGCGCGAGCTGGTGCTGGCCGCGGCGGGCGGCAGCGAACTGGAGCGCCGGTACGGCGTCTGGCGGTGGACCGGCCGGCTCGAGCTCGCCCCAAGCCTGACCGACCTCATCGACACCCGGATCGGCCGGTTGGAGCCGGGGGTCCGGGCGGTGCTGGAGCTGGTGGCGTTCGGCGAACCCCTCGGCCTGCACCTGCTCGGCCAGGCCGCAACGCCGTCCGACGTGGAGACCGCCGAGGAGCGCGGCCTCATCTCGGTGGTCCGCGACGACCGGCGGCTCGACGTCCGACTGGCCCATCCGCTGTACGGGGAGATGATCCGCCGCCACTGCCCGGTCACCCGGACCCGGCGGCTCCAGGCGCGCCTCGCCGAACTGCTCGAACAGGTGGGCGCCCGACGTCGGGGCGACCTGCTGCGGGTGGCGGTGTGGCGGCTCGACTCCGGCACCGCGCAGGATTCCCGGCAACTGGTCGGCGCGGCCGTCCAGGCGTTCGCCCGGTACGACGTACCCCTGGCGACCCGGCTGGCCCGCGCGGCGCTCGAGGCCGACGGCGGCTTCGACGCCGCGGAGCTGCTCGCCACCATCCTGATGTTCGGCGACCGGCCCGAGGAGGCGCTGCTGGTGCTCGACTCGGTCGTCGGGGAGGTCCACGACGACCGGCGACGCAGCCGCTGGCTGACCGCCCGGGGCATGGTCAGCTACTGGGGACTTAGCCGGCAGTCCACCGTGGAGGAGATCTCCGAGCAGGGCGAGGCGCTGGCCGACCCGGGCGACCGGGCCCGGGTCCGGGCGTTCGAGGCGATCATGCGGCTGCACGGCCTGCACACCGAGACCGCGCTGCGGCTGGGCCGCGCGGTGCTGGACCGCCCGGCGGCCGGGGTGGCCGCCCGGGAGCTGGCCCGCTGCACCATCGCCCACCTGGACGCGGCGAGCGGACGGTTCCGGTCCAGCGCCACGGCGATCAACCGGGTGGCGGCGGAGGCACCGAACTGGCGCGCCGACATGCCCTACCTCCAGCTCGCCATGGAGCTGGCCCGGGGCACCCGGCTGGCGCTCTCCGGCGACCTGCCCGGCATCGACGCGATCGTGGCCGACGAGTTCGCGAACCTCGCCGGCGCCGGCGACTTCCGGCTGGGCACCGGCTACCTGGCGATCCTCCAGGCGTACGCGGCGCGGCTGCGCGGGCGCGGCAGCGAGGCGCTCACGATCAGCCTCGGCGCCTGCGCGGTGCTCGCCACCAGCCGGGTCTACGCCAGCCTCGCGCACGCCGAGCGGGCCCAGGCGGCGGCCCTGCGCGGCGACGCCAGGCAGGCCACCGAGGCGATGGCCGAGGCCGACCGGACCCACGCCCCCGGCATGGCGGTCCTCTACCCCTGGCTGGAACAGGCCCGGGGCGCGGTGCTGGCGGCCGGCGGGGACCTGCCCGGGGCCGCCAAGCACCTCGGCGAGCTGGCCGACCGGCTGCGCGCCGACGGGCTCGCCGGGCACGAGATGCTGGTCCTGCACGACCTGGTCCGGCTCGGGCAGGCCAGCGCGCCGGTGGGACCGACCTGCACCGACGGCAGCCGCCGGACGGTGGCGCAGCGGCTGAGTGAACTCTGCGAACGGGTCGACGGGGTGCTGCCGCCGCTGCTCGCCCGCTACGCCCGCGCCGCCGTGGACGGCGACGGCCCGGCCCTGCTCGACGTGGCCGACGGGCTCGCCGCACTGGACCTCACGGTCTGGGCGGCCGAGGCGACCGCGACCGTCCTGCACGACCGGCGCCGGGGGCGGTCCGCCCCGGCCGCCGCCGCGCACCAGCGGCTCGGCGCCCTGCTCGGCAGCTGCGACGGGGTACGCACCCCGGCCCTGGACGCGCTGCGGCCGGCGCTGACCGAGCGGGAACTCGAGATCGCCGGCCTGGCCGCGGCCGGAGTGACCAGCCGGGCCATCGCCGAACAGCTCTTCCTCTCCACCCGCACCGTGGAGAACCACCTCCAGCGGGTCTACAGCAAGCTCGGCATCACCGGGCGGACCGAGCTGCGCGCGGCCCTGCGGTCGATCCCGGGCCACAACGGCGGGCAGCCGGGGTGAACTCTAGGCTGGGGCGGTGAGCACCCTTCGCCCCGCGCTGCTGACCGACCACTACGAGCTGACGATGGTCAGCGCCGCCCTGCGCGACGGCACCGCCGACCGCCGCTGCACCTTCGAGGTGTTCAGCCGGCGGCTGCCGGCCGGGCGCCGCTACGGCGTGGTGGCCGGGACCGGCCGGATGGTGGAGATGATCCGCAACTTCCGGTTCGACGCCGAGGAGGTCGACTTCCTGCGCCGTACCGGCGTGGTCGACGAGCGGGCCGCCGAATGGCTGGCGGGCTACCGCTTCACCGGCGACGTCGACGGGTACGCCGAGGGCGAGCTTTTCTTCCCCGGCTCCCCGATCCTCACCGTCTCCGGGGGCTTCGCCGAGTGCGTGGTGCTGGAGACGCTGGTGCTGTCGGTGCTCAACCACGACAGCGCGGTCGCGGCGGCCGCCGCCCGGATGGTCACCGCGGCCCGGGGCCGGGCGCTGATCGAGATGGGTTCCCGGCGGGCACACGAGGAGGCGGCGGTGGCCGCGGCCCGGGCGGCGTACCTGGCCGGATTCCGGTTCACCTCCAACCTCGCCGCCGGGCAGCGCTACGGCATCCCGACCGCCGGTACCGCCGCGCACGCCTTCACCCTGCTGCACGACGACGAGAAGGCGGCGTTCGCCTCGCAGGTCAGCACGCTGGGCAAGGACACCACGCTGCTCGTCGACACGTACGACATCAGCCAGGGCATCCGCAACGCCATCGAGGTGGCCGGGCCGGAGCTGCGGGCCATCCGGATCGACTCCGGGGACCTCGCGGTGATCGCCCAGCAGTCCCGGGAGCTGCTCGACTCGCTCGGCGCCACCGAGACGAAGATCATCGTCTCCGGTGACCTCGACGAGTACGCAATCGCCTCGCTCGCCGCCGAGCCGGTCGACATGTACGGCGCCGGCACCGCCGTGGTCACCGGCTCCGGCGCCCCCACCGCCGGCCTGGTCTACAAGCTGGTCGAGGTGGACGGGCGCCCGGTGGTCAAGCGCTCCGAGCACAAGGCCACCATCGGCGGCCGGAAGGTGGCCGTACGCCGGCACAAGCCCACCGGCACCGCCACCGAGGAGGTCATCGTGCCGCAGGGGGTGCCGGACCGCCGCCCGAACGACCGGCTGCTCCAGCGATCCTTCGTGATCGACGGGGAGCCGGTCGAGCTGCCCTCCCTGGACGAGTCCCGCGAACACCTGCGGCAGTGCCTGATCTCCATCCCGTGGGAGGGCCTCAAGCTCTCCGGTGGTGACCCGGCCATTCCGGTCACGGTGGTACCGGCAAGCTGACGAAGGAGCGACCGATGGCCAACGCCTTGATCATCGTGGACGTGCAGAACGACTTCTGCGAGGGCGGCTCGCTCGCCGTCGCGGGCGGGGCCGGCGTCGCGGCCGGCATCTCCCGGCTGCTCGCCGCCGAGCCGGAACGCTGGGACCACGTGGTCGCTACGAAGGACTACCACGTCGACCCGGGCGCGCACTTCGGCAACCCGCCCGACTACGTGGACTCCTGGCCCCGGCACTGCGTGGTCGGCACCGCCGGCAGCGAGTTCCACCCCGACTTGGAGACCGACCGGGTCGAGGTGATCTTCCACAAGGGCGAGCACGCGGCCGCGTACTCCGGCTTCGAGGGGCACGCCGACGACGGCGAATGCCTGGCCGACTGGCTGCGCCGACACGACGTGGACCGGGTCGACCTGGTCGGCATCGCCACCGACCACTGCGTACGGGCCACCGCGCTGGATGCCGCCCGGGAGGGGTTCGCCACCACCGTGCTGCTCGACCTGACCGCCGCCGTCGCCGCGCAGACCCTCGACGTGGCGCTCCGCGCGATGGACGGGGCCGGGGTGACCATGTCCGGGAAGCCTGTGATCAGGGCCGCTTGAGCCGGTAATCGCTTGCCGATGTCGTACCTCCGGTCGAGGATGACCGCCGGAGGTACGGACCAACATGAACCTGACGCCTTACCGGCACGCGCTCGCGCTGCCCGGGCTCCGCCCCCTGCTGCTGGTGTCGGTGCTGGCCCGCATCCCGCTCACCGCGACCGGGGTGACGCTCACCTTCTTCGTCGTGCTCGACCTCGGCCGGGGCTACGGCGCGGCCGGCCTGGTCGGCGCCGCGCTGACCGTGGGGGCGGCGGTCGGCTCACCGCTGCTCGGCCGCCTGGTCGACCGGCGCGGCCTACGCCCGGTCCTCGCTCTCACCACCGTGGCCGAGGCAATCTTCTGGGCCAGCGCCCCGGCGCTGAGCTTCCCGGTGCTCCTGCCCGCCGCGTTCCTCGCCGGGCTGCTCGCCCTGCCGGTCTTCTCGGTGGTCCGCCAGTCGATCGCCGCGCTGGTACCCGCCGAGCAGCGCCGCCCGGCGTACGCGCTGGACTCGATGTCCGTGGAGCTGTCGTTCATGGTCGGGCCGGCGGTCGCGGTGGCCCTGGCCGCCACCATCTCCGCGCAGACCACGCTCTGGTTGGTCGGCGCCGGCATCGTCGCCTCCGGCGTCGCGTTCTGGCTGCTGAACCCGCCCACCCGCGATGCCGCCGAACCCGCCGGCCCGCGGCCCCGGGTCGCCCGGCGGGAGTGGCTGACCCCGCAGCTGCTGGCCGTGCTCGCGGTGAGCACCGCCGCGACCCTGGTACTCGGTGGCACCGACGTCGCCGTGGTCGCCGTGCTGCGGGCCGGCGGCGAGGTCGGCTGGACGGGCGCGGTGCTGACCGCCTGGGCGATCGCGTCGCTGGTCGGCGGGTTCGCGTACGGGGCGGTCCACCGCTCCTTCTCCCCGCTGGTACTGGTGGCCGCGCTCGCCGCGTGCACCATCCCGGTCGGCCTGGGCGGCGGGCACTGGTGGCTGCTCTGCCTGGCACTGCTCCCGGCCGGCGCGCTCTGCGCCCCGACGCTCGCCGCCACCGCCGACGCGGTCAGCCGGCTTGCCCCCGCCGGGGTACGCGGCGAGGCGATGGGCCTGCACGGCTCCGCCGTGACGGTCGGCATCGCGCTGGGCGCGCCGCTGGCCGGCGCGGTGATCGACGCGAGCGCGCCGCCGTGGGGCTTCGCGGTGACCGGCGCACTCGGGCTGCTGGTGGCCCTCGTGGTGCTGCCTGTCGAGCTGCGTCACCGTCGGCAGGCCGCCACCCGGCCCGACCTTGTCCACGCCACCCCGGTCGAGACAACCGTCGCCGACCTGGCCCCCGCCACCCACTGACACCCAGTGGCTGGCCCCGCCGGCCCCACGAGCCAACGGGATCCTTGGGCCTGCGGGCCTGCGGGCCTCCGGGCCTGCGGGCCTCCCGGCCAGCGGGCCGGCTCGCCAGTGGGCCAGCGGGCCAGCGGGCCTGCGAGCCAGCGGGCCAGCGGGCCGAGCGGGCCAGCGGGCCGAGCGGGATCGATGGGGGTCGACTGGACGCCGGGCGCGACGTACTCGCCCGACCGCCCGGCAACGTATCCGCCAACAGCGGTATGACTCTCCGTCATAAATATGACGGAGAGTCATACCGCTCATGAGCGGATCCGCTCCGTCGGACGTTGCTCCGCGTGACCACGCCCTGCGGGTGGGACGAACCCTGCCGCCGGATGCAGCGGTCGTCGCTGGGGCGGTGGAAGACGCACGAACCCGCGCGCGCCCAAGGGACCGCCGACGCCTCAGCCCGGCCCGACTGCTCAGCCCTGCCGACGGCCCAAGCCTGCCGACGGCCCAAGCCTGCCGACGGCTCAAGCTATGGATCAGGCCTGCCGATGGGCGACCAGGGGAATGGATCGCCCGTCGAGGAACGGCAGCGGGGCGGCGCGGACCGGCAGAACGGCGACGGGCGCCGTACCCCTGGTGGGGTGCGGCGCCCGTCGGACGTGTCGCGGTGGGTCAGCGCTGGTCGAGGTTGCCGGCGGTGTCCTCCTGGTAGCTGGCGCCACCGTTGGACTCGCTGGTCAGCGGCTTGGCGCCACCCTCGGGCGGGCCGGCCAGGCTCTGGCCGCCGGCGGCCAGCTCCGGGAACTTGTAGTCGAAGGCGGGCCGCTCGGAGCGGATCCGCGGCATCCGGTCGAAGTTCCGCAGCGGGGGCGGGGAGCTGGTCGCCCACTCGAGCGAGTTGCCGTGGCCCCACGGGTCCTCGACCTCGACCACCGGGCCGGTCTTGTACGACTTCCAGCAGTTCCAGAGGAACGGCAGGGTCGAGATACCGGTGATGAACGCGCCGATGGTGGAGATCGTGTTCAGCGTGGTGAAGCCGTCACCGGGCAGGTAGTCGGCGTACCGACGGGGCATGCCCTCGTTACCGAGCCAGTGCTGGATCAGGAACGTGGTGTGGAAGCCGATCATGGTCAGCCAGAAGTGAATCTTGCCGAGCCGCTCGTCGAGCATCCGGCCGAACATCTTCGGGAACCAGAAGTAGATGCCGGAGAAGACGGCGAACACGATGGTGCCGAAGAGCACGTAGTGGAAGTGCGCCACCACGAAGTACGAGTCGGAGACGTGGAAGTCCAGCGGCGGGCTGGCGAGCAGCACACCGGTGAGACCACCGAAGAGGAACGTCACCAGGAAGCCGACCGCGAAGAGCATCGGCGTCTCGAAGCTGATCTGGCCCCGCCACATGGTGCCGATCCAGTTGAAGAACTTCATACCGGTCGGCACGGCGATCAGGTAGCTGAGGAAGCTGAAGAACGGCAGCAGCACCTGGCCGGTGGCGAACATGTGGTGCGCCCAGACGCTCATCGACAGCGCGGCGATGCCGACGGTCGCGGCGACCAGGCCCTTGTAGCCGAAGATCGGCTTCCGGGAGAAGACCGGGATGACCTCGCTGATGATGCCGAAGAACGGCAGCGCGATGATGTACACCTCGGGGTGCCCGAAGAACCAGAAGAGGTGCTGCCAGAGCATCGGGCCGCCGGTGGCGGCGTCGTACACGTGCGCGCCGATCAGCCGGTCCGCGGCGAGCGCGAAGAGGGCCGCGGCGAGCAGCGGGAAGACCAGGATCGCGAGCAGGCTCGTGACCAGCAGGTTCCACGTGAAGATCGGCATCCGGAACATGGTCATGCCGGGCGCGCGGAGGGTCAGGATCGTAGTGATCATGTTGACCGCGCCGAGGATCGTACCCAGACCGGAGATGGCCAGACCGACGATCCACATGTTGGCGCCGACGCCGGGCGAGTGCTCAACGGTGCTCAGCGGCACGTAGGCGAACCAGCCGAAGTCGGCGGCGCCGCCCGGGGCGATGAAGCCCGCGGTGGCCATCGTCCCGCCGAAGAGGTACAGCCAGTACGCGAAGGCGTTCAGCCGGGGGAACGAGACGTCGGGCGCGCCGATCTGCAGCGGCACGACGTAGTTGCCGAAGGCGAACACGATCGGCGTCGCGAAGAACAGCAGCATGATCGTGCCGTGCATGGTGAAGAGCTGGTTGTACTGCTCGGGCGACAGGAACTGCAGCCCGGGCCGCGCGAGCTCGGCACGCATGATCAGGGCCATCAGGCCACCGATCATGAAGAACACGAACGCGGTGACCATGTACATGATCCCGATCTGCTTCGCGTCCGTGGTGCGCAGCAGCCGCGCGATGGCCGACCCCTTGACCGGCTCTCGGACCGGCCATGGCCGGGTCACGACCGGCTTGGGTGCGACGGTGGTCACGAATGGCCTCCGGTTCTCGGTTGTCCCGCTCGGCACCGCTGGTTATCTGCGAGCCGTCATCCGCAAGGAGGATAGTCCCCGGAAGGTGGCACCGCCGATCGGGGTGGTGGGGCAGGATGGACGGCCGTTCTACAGCGGGTCGACGAGTAGCCGGTAGTGCTCCCGGAATATCCGTCCGCCGCGTCCGCGCAGCAGCGGGTCGCGCAGCGCCGGCGGCACGTCGCGGGTGCGGTTGCGGTCCCGGGTCCGGTCCCGCACCCATCGGGTACGCGGGCGACGGCGACTCTCGTACGCCACCAGCGCGGCCTCGACGCTGCCGGCCGCCCGGAGCGACTCGGCGAGCACCACGGCGTCCTCCAGGGCCATCGCCGCGCCCTGGCTCAGGGTCGGCGCGGTGGCGTGGGCGGCGTCGCCGACCAGCAGCACCCGACCCCGGTACCAGCGGCCCAGCTCGACCTCGTCGGTGACGCCGACCTGCACGTCGCGCAATGACTCCAACACCGCCGGCACCGGGCCCCCGTAGTCGCCGAAGAGTTCGCCGAGCCGGGCCACCGGGTCGGCCGGGGCGACCGTGCCCGCCTCGTCGGCGTAGCAGTACAGCCGCCCGGCGCCGAGCGGTACGACCAGGAAGCCGGCGCGCTGCCCGAGCAGCGCCGTCCAGTCGGTGACGTCGGGACCGTCGCGGACGACGCCGCGGTAGACGACCTGGCCGGCCGGGCGGGGCGGGCCGCCGAGCGCGGCCAGGGCGCGGACCGCCGAGCGCGGGCCGTCGGCGCCGATGACCAGGTCGTACTCGCCGCCGGTGCCGTCGGTGAAGGTGACCGCTACCCCGGCAGGCAGCAACTCCACCGTGCTGACCTCCGCGCCGTGCCGGACCGCGCCGCCCGCGCCGCTGAGCAGCACCTGGTACAGGTCCCGGCGGGGCAGCGCCCGGCACTCGCCGACGCCGTCCCAGAGAGCGTCGAGATCCACCTCACAGAGCGGGTCGCCCGCGGCGTCCAGGAAGCGCTGGCGGTGGATCACCTGCCCGAGCCGGTGGACCGGGCCGTCCAGGTCGAGCCGGCGCAGCGCGCGGTCGGCGTTGCCGGGCAGGTAGAGACCGGTGTCGACGAGTTCGTTCGTCGGGAGCTTCTCGGTGACGTCCGGCCGGAAGCCTGCCATCCGCAGCGCCCGGGCCACGGCCAGGCCGGCGATGCCCGCGCCGACGACGAGGATGCGCAGGGGGGAGCCACCCATGGTGGTGTACGCCTCCGGAGGGGTTCGGCACGCGTTGGAGGCAAGACACTACTCCCCGCGATCGACGCCCGGAAGGCCCTATCGGCCCTGTACGCACGATCCTCGGATCGTCGTGGTTATTCACGTACGGGATTCCCATCCCGCGCGGACGACCAGCCCTCGTCCATGCCGCCCATTCCCTCTGAACCCCCGGTTGAGCTGCGGCTTCGCCCGGCCCATGCGGCGGCTGTTCGGCTTTCGTGAAACTTCCACACGGCTGAGCGCTGGCTCGTCGCCGCGATTTTGCTGAACCGGTTCGATTGCATCCGTGTTGCAGACATGTAAATGTATCGACTGAACTTGGGAGCGCTCCCGACCGTATCCCCCGTCACGCCGGCGCCCCCGCGCCGAAGTCCAAGGAGCATCATGAAACGTTCACTCCGGGCCATCGCGGCGGCCGGCCTGCTGGCCGCCGGATCCCTGGTCGCCGTCGCGCTCGGCGGCAACGCCTCCGCCGACACCCAGATCTGCGAGCAGTTCGGCTCGACGGTCATCGGCAACAGGTACGTGGTGCAGAACAACCGCTGGGGTACCACCGCCCAGCAGTGCATCAACGTCACCAGCACCGGCTTCAGCATCACCCGCCAGGACGGCTCGTCGCCGACCAACGGCGCGCCGGTGTCGTACCCGTCGATCTTCGCCGGCTGCCACTACACCAACTGCTCCCCCGGCACGAACATGCCCATCCAGGTGAAGTCGATCAGCAGCGCGCCGAGCAGCATCTCCTACGACTACGTCAGCGGCGCCATCTACGACGCCGCGTACGACATCTGGCTCGACCCGACGCCGAAGAAGGACGGGGTGAACCAGATGGAGATCATGATCTGGTTCAACCGGCAGGGTTCCATCCAGCCGATCGGCTCGCCGGTGGGCAACACCACCCTCGCCGGCCGCAGCTGGGAGGTCTGGCGCGGCAGCAACGGCCAGAACAACGTCATCTCCTACCTGGCGCCGTCGCCGATCCAGAGCATGAGCTTCGACGTCATGGAGTTCATCAACGACACCCGCAACCGGGGTGCGATCACCAACGACTGGTACCTGACCAGCATCCAGGCCGGCTTCGAGCCCTGGCAGGGCGGCACCGGCCTGGCGGTGAACTCCTTCTCGCAGAGCGTCAACACCGGCGGCTCCACCACCCCGCCGACCACAACGCCGCCGACCAGCACCCCGCCGTCGTCCCCGCCGCCCACCACCACCCCGCCCCCGTCGGGCACGGCCTGCACGGTGAAGTACACCCCGACCAGCGTGTGGAACAACGGCTTCACCGCTGACGTGGTGATCACCAACAAGGGTTCCGGGACGATCAACGGCTGGAACCTGACCTACAACCTGCCGTCGGGGCAGCAGGTCACCAACGCGTGGAACGCGACCGTGACGCAGAGCGGGTCCGCGATCAGCGCGAAGAACGTCAGCTTCAACGGGACGTTGTCGCCGGGGGCGTCGACGAGCTTCGGGTACCAGGCGACGCTGAGCGGGGCGTACACGTCGCCCACCAGCTTCTCGCTCAACGGGGTCACCTGCACACGGATTTGATGCACCTCGACTGACGGAACCGGGGGGCGTGGCCGGTAGGCCACGCCCCCCGGTTCCGTTTCACATGCGCCTCATCCATTGACGTCCGCTCGGCCCGATCTCTCGCGCCAGCAGAAGACCTTGCATTGGCCAGCGCATCAGACCCATTCGCAGGGATCCCAGATCATGGGCCTGAATCCGAGGAAGTCTCGTATTGGACAAAGTCCAGGACCTTGGCACTCGATCCAGTACCCGGGAACCCTTCCCTCGCCTCCACTGCAGACACCTCAGTTAGGTCCGGTTGCGTCTCCGCCAACCCCTCGACCTGCAGAACATAACCCTCCAACCTCTCTGCCTCTAACCGGAACTCGGCGTCGGGCCAGATTTGGACACTCAGGCAAAAGTGGGTACCAGCGTCAGCCAACCTACAGGAAATAATGTTCCACGCCTGCAGCCGGAATGGGCGAGCATCTTGGCCCCACCCAAAATTACGAACCCCTCGCGCAACCAGCAGACAGCCGTTCCCTTCAGGGACTCCAAGGGCGAACCGAGTGTCGATGATGACGGCCAAAGTAGATTCCATGGCGCTAAATTCGACCGCCACGATCTGACATTCGGCTAGCTCCGCCTCGTTCCTGAGATCCATCGTGCCACGCTGGGTCAGCCCGAAAGAAATTGGAGCAATCAACTCCGAAATCTTCAACACAGACTCCTAACAAGCCTCGTAAACACCCGGACCGCCAGGAAGCTTGATGTGCCAGCTAGGATCGGCCTTGCCGACGGTCTTGCCCGTCGCCGGATCGACCGCCTGGCCGGCCGCATTCGAATAGGATGCGTATCCATTCGGGTAGTTGTGCGCCGGATTCGGCTTACCCGTGACGGGATCCATGAACCGCACCGAGGACACCTTATCAGAGAGTCCTGGCCCTCCCTTGCCGCCGGTGTACTGAATTCCCTTACCGGATTTAACGGGAGTGGGACCCTGCGCGCCGGTGGGGATTTCGAAAGTCGTACCGTCGGGGTAACGCATTCGGTCGTTGTGAACGAGGACGGGCACGCTTCCCGCGTAGACGTAATAGGTGTGGACGTCATCCACCGTAAGGTTGCGCACCTCAGTCTGCTGAGTCCAGCGTGTCGACGCGATAATCCGAACCAAGCTGCCGTCCGCTGCCTGCAGCTGATACCCCGGCCGCAACTGCTCTGCCTTGGCCCACGCCTTGGCCTCCGGCAGCCAGAAGGCATGATTGGACGTCGCAACAATCTCGCCGGTTTGGTTTCCGCGAGTACCGTCGGCGTCGATCAGCAACTTGACGAGGTCTTTCTGACCTTGCCGAATAATGGTAGCAACGACAGTCTTTTTTGCCTTCTCCCCAGTCTCAGGGACGGTGGCGACGACGACGTCTCCGGCTTGCACGTCTTCGATGGCCTTCTTGGAACCGTCGGCCATAAGTACAAGAGTCCCGGGGAGGAAGCTGTTGCAGGCCTTCTTCCCCGCCTTGATAAAGTCCTTGACGCCGGTGACGAGCTTGCCGAGCAGGTCCTTGACGCGGACGCCGAGTTCGTAGCCCTTCTTCCACTTCCACGGGCTGCCGTACTTCACGGCGAGCTTGCCGAGCATGCCGCCGACGAAGGAGCTGGCGATGGTAATCGCCGTGTTGACGCAGCCGCCGATGTCGCCCTTCATGAAGCAGTCGAGCGCGTCGGTGATGCCCAGCTCGTCCATGGCGATCTTGGCAAGGGCCTTGCCGGCCTCCAGGAGGATCGCCTTGGCCTTGGCGATGCGCTCCTGACGGGCGCGCTCCGCCGCGGCAGCCGCTCCGCCGTCGCCGCCACCACCGTTGTTCTTGACGCGCGGGTGGTTCTCCTGCGGGGCGTGCGGGTCGTACGCACCCGAGCAGCCGTGGCAACCGTCGTTGTGACCCGGAACGTCGTGGTAGTTGCCCTGGAGGTCCTCGTAGTCGGCACCCGGGCCGCACGCGTCATCCGAGCAGGCCTTCAGGCCGTCCGGGTCCGAGAACGAGATCGGGTTGTTGTTGGCGTACGCGTACCCGTGCATCTGCTGCGGGTCGTTGACGTCGATGATCGGGTCGATCGAGATGAACCGCCCGATGATCGGATCGTACTCACGGGCACCGATGTTCACCAGGCCGGTGCTGCTGTCCTGGTTGCCGTTGACGAAGCCCTTCTCCGTGGGCCACTGGCCCGGCGAAGGCGGGGTTCCTCGGGACTCGCCGAACGGAGTGCTCCGGCGGTGGACGATGCCGCCCAACTCGTCGACGACGGCCTGGCCGGTGCCGTGGTGGTCCGGCGCGACGTAGTGCACCCCGTCCAGCTTGCGAACGATCGTTCCGCCGCCCGGCACGGAGTAGTAACGGGTGCCGTCCGTGACATGGGTGGTGGTGTTGAGCCGGATCTCCATGCCCGGCAGGTAGAGCGTCGTCGTGCCGGGCTCCTTGCGGAGCATCCGGGAGCCGTCGACGTCGTACTCGAAGGTCGTCGTCTTGCTGTTGGCCACGACCGACTCGAGGTTGCCCTCGGCGTCCCACGTGAGGGTCTGGTCCTCGCCCACCTTGGTGCGCTTCGTGGTGTTGCCCGCGTCGTCGTAGTCGTAGGTGTAGAGACGGTCCCCGGTCGGGGTCTTCTCCGTCATCTTGCTCACGGTGTGCGGCTTGGCCTGCCCCGGGAGCGGGTACTCGAAGCTCCGCTCGAGCAGCGAGGTGCCGTCCGTCGTGTACTGGGCCTCCGTCTTGCGGTTGCCGACCTCGTCGTAGCTGTAGGCGTGGTGGTAGGGGGCGATGCCGCCCACTCCGGTGACGCTCGGACCGCCGGTGCACGGGTCGGTGGCGGTGCTCGACGATGTCCAGGCCCGATCCATCCGGCGCAGGTAGTCGTAGGTGAAGCACTGCACGTCGCGGGTCCCGGTCGGGGTGTCCTCGATGCGGGTGACGTTGCCGGCGTCGTCGTAGCTGTACCGGGCGTCGATGTCGATGACCGGAGCGCCGGCGCGGTCGAGCCGGACGTGGCTCAGCCGCTTGGAGGCCCGCTCGTACTCGTACGTGGACCAGGCCTTCTTCGTGCCGAGCTGCACCTCGGACTGGAGCACCTCACCGGTCGCCGCGTACGCGACGTCGGTGACGTAGGCTGCGTCGCCCGTGGCGGCCTTCAGCCGCTCCAAGCCGTCATAGGTGTAGGCGATCGACTCGAACGGAAGCCCGCCACCGTCCGACATGCCGACCGACTGCACGGTGCCGTCGAAGTTGTACTCCGTGCCGAAGCTGTAGAGGCCGGCGAGCTCGGTGCCCGCCTCCTCCGGCACCTGGTAGTAGGTCTCGTGCGGGCGGTAGAACTCGTCGTAGGCGCCGTAGTAGGTGACGTACTGGCCGCCGTCGGCGGCGTACCGGGTGGTGGAGGAGAGCTGGCCCAACATCTCCAGGTCGTAGCTCCACTCACTGAGCAACTGCCCGGTGTTCGGGTCCACGCCCTTGTACGCCGCGGTCTTCCGGCCGATCGCGTCGTACCGGTAGCTGACCGAGGCGCCGACGCCGTTGGTGACGGCGGTCAGCCGGTCAAGGTCGTCGTACTTGAGGTACGAGTGACCGGCGTCCGGGTCGATCGACTCGGTCTTACGACCCCGCTGGTCGTACTTGTTCTCCCACAGGTTGCCCAGCGGGTCCTTCACCGTCGCCAGCTGCCCGGACGAGGTGTAGGTGTACTCGGTCTTGTCGTACGTGCCGGTGGGGCCGGTCCCCTTGTACTGGAGCAGCTGGGTGGTCTGTCCCAGCGCGTTGCTGATCGTGGTGCGCGGCGTCTCGCCCTGCGGCGGGTCGACCGACACCCGGTCACCGCCGTAGGTGGTGGTGGTCCGCCACTTCTCGGTGATGCCGTCCAGGAGGATCTGGGCGGTCACCCGGTCGGCACCGTCGTAGACGTAGGCCGTCTGGGCGTTGGTGTCGGCGGGAACGGCGGGATAGATCGCGTCGGTGGGCCCACCCGCCACCTGGTAGGTGGCGTACGTCCGGTCCAGTTTGCCGGTCGGGGTGTAGAAGGTGTCCGCGACCATGCGGGTGCCGTCCGGGCCCTCGGTCTGGATCTGCCGGGGGCGCAGCAGGCTGTCGTAGAGCTGGTACTCGACGCTGTAGGTGCCGTCGTTCTGCCGCTTCTCCGTCTTGACCGCCGCCGGCTTGTCGGTGCGGATCAGATAGGTGTACTTGGTGCTCGGCGGCAGGCCGCTGACACCGGTGCTGTCCGGCATCCAGACCTTGGACAGGCGGCCCAGCGGGTCGTACTCCAGGACGCTCTTCATCCCGTTGGGGTCGACCTGCTGGGTCGGGCTGCCCCAGGCCGGGGCGTAGTCGGTGACCGTCTGGTGCTGAAGCGGGCTGGTCTCCGTGACCTGGGTCGTCAGGCCGTTGGTCTCGATGTAGCTGGTCGTGGTGACCGCACCGACCGCGTCGGTCGCGGTCCGCGGCCGGCCGTAGCCGTCGAAGGTGCCCTCGGCCACCCGGGCGTAGGTGGCGGTGGTGCCGTCGTGCTTGGCCAGCCGTTCGGTCCGCGTCGGGTTGCCGGAGCTCTTCGACTTACCGAGGGCCTGCCCGTCGTAGTACGTGCGGTCGTCCGTGATGACCTGGGTGGCCCGGTTCGGGGTGGTCGCGCACTTGACCGAGACCGACTCGACCCGGGAGACCAGGTCCTTCAGGTAGACCTGCAGGTTGGTGCCGTAGGTGGTGGCGTCGGTGACGTAGCTGGTGCGGCTGCACGCCTCGTCACCGGTGACGGCGACGTCGCCCTCGTTCTCGGTCTGGTACGCCCGACCGTAGGTGGTGTCGTAGCTGGTCGTGGTCTTCGTCTGCCGCCATCCGCCGGCCGCCAGCGCGGTGTAGTCCCGGGTGGAGGCGGTGTTGACGAAGTACGACCCGCTGTTGCCCCAGGTGTGGGACTCGCTGCCGGTGTTGTACCGCCACGGCGCCTTGATCGTCTTGCTGATCTCGGTGGCGCCGTCGAACGTCTTGCTCTCGTACTCGAAGCCGGAGAGCTCGTCGTAGTCGGTGTAGGTGCCGCCCGTGGAGTCGGTGATGGTGACCGACCGCGGGTTGGTGCTGTCCGGATCGTCGTCCCCGTGCATGCCGCGCAGGTAGCGGTACTCCGCCTTGGTGGTCTGCGTCTGACCGTCGCCCTGGGTCACCTGGACCCGGCCGTAGCCGCGCCAGTCGCTCCAGGTCAGATCCTTCGGGTCGCTGATGCCGTCCTCGGCGGCGTGCCGCCAGGCGGCCCCGTCGAGGTAGTCGTACTTGGTGACCGAGTCCGGGGAGCGGGCGGTCCGGTCGGTCTCGATGACCGCGCTGACCACGTACTTGTGGAACCAGTCGGTGATCGGGTCGCCGCTACCGAGGGGGTTCCACTTGACCGGGTAGCAGCGGCGGGTGCTCTTGCCCTCGGTCGGCAGGTTGCCCTCGGCGCAGTCCGGCGTCGCGTAGTTGACGTCGATCTGCGCGCCGGTGTCGGTGTAGACCGTGGCCAGCCGGAACCGGATCAGCGGCGCGATGAAGTCGCCCGTCCTGTCGATCCGGTTGGGCAGCTGGAGGCCGGCGAGCTCCACCGACGGCATGGCGGCGGTGCCGTTCACCAGACCGGTGTGGGTGATCTTGTTGAGCCAGAGGGTGCGGCTGCCGTCACCGTTGTCGGTGAGCAGGTGGTCAAGCTTCCAGTTGTCGACTCCGGTCCAGCCGCTGGCGCCCCGGATCTCCGTGGTGATGCCGACCAGGCGCTTACGCGTCCAGAAGGTCGGGGTGATCTGGTCGGTCTTGCACTTGGTGTCCTTGGCGCAGTTGCGGTCCCACGGAACGTCCGGCCAGTACGGCGCGGTCGTGGTGTTCAGGTCCTGCGGGTCACAGTCGATGGTGCCGCTCGGCAGGCAGCGCTCGGCGGTGTCGAAGCGCACCCGCGCCGGCGCGTTGGTGCTGTAGACCTGGCCGTCCTTCTGGCCGTAGTCGATCCGCTTCAGCCAGCCGGCACGGTGGTACTCGACCCCGTTGAGGTCGGTGCGGTTGCCGCGGGCGTACCAGTTGCTCTCGCGACCGTAGTAGTAGGACGAGACGTTGCCGTAGCGGTCCTTGACGTAGTCGAGGCTCCACCGCCACGCCTGGTTGCAGTACGAGTCGGCGAAGGCCGTCTTGTTGCACGGCTCGTTGACGTCGTCGCCGAAGACCGGAACGGTCCAGGTCGACCCGGTCTCCTCCTTGCCGGTGGTCCAACCCGGCAGGTGGTTCAGGCCGAAGTAGTACTCGGTGCCGCCGGTGGTGGTGACCCGCCAGTACTCGCCGTCGTTGTCGTCGTTGCTGGCGCCCGACAGCTTCTCGACCTTGGAACCGTCGTCCGAGCTGAACTTCCAGCCGCTGGCGGTCTTGATCAGCTCGGTCGACTTGCCGTTGAGCAGGATGGTGGCGTTCTCGTACGCCCAGCACTGGTCGGCGACCTCGTTGTGGCCGTCGTCGGCGCACGCCTTGTAGCGGCGCTCGATGTGGCCCGGCTCGTAGCTGAAGCCCTCACCGATCCAGGAGCCCTGGTTGTTGGTGGTCGAGGTGCGGCCGTCGACCGACTGCGAGGAGTAGCCGAGGGTGATCCCCGGCCCTCCGCCGCCGGGGACCGGCGGCGTCTGCAGCGGGTACGACCAGGAGAAACCGCCGGTGGCCGGGGCGACCGACCACTTGGACGACGGGGACAGCTTGCTCGCGGAGTAGTCACCCTGCGAGGAGGAGTCCCCGGCGGTCAGCGCGAGGAGGGTGCCGGAGCTCGCGGTCGCGGTCACCTTCGCCGAGACGGTGCGCGCCTCGCCGTTGTTGACGGTCGGCAGCGGCTGGGCGGCGCAGTCCTTGCGCTCCGGGGTGCTGAGGGCGCACTCGGGGAGCCGGGACAGTCGCAGTCGGCTGCCGAAGTCACCGCCGAAGGCGCCCGCCAGCCCCTCGTACCCGACGGCGAGCTGGACGTCACCGGCGGTCAGCTCGCCATCGGTGCGGGCCACCCGGACGACGGGCCCCTCCACCTTCGCCTTCTCGGCGGCCTTCCGGTCGAGGACCTCGACCCGCACCTTGCCGGGTGCCGGCGGCGGGGCGGTCCGGGCGGCCGGCGCGCCTGGTGCCACGGCCTTGGCGCCGGTGGCCGCCGGAGCGGCCGGCGCGGAGACCGAGACGGTGAGACCACCGGCCTTCGCGGTGGTCGCCGGACCCGCGGCGGGCGCGGCCGACCGACCGGCGACGGAGGGTGCGGCCGACGGCAGCGGCGCCACGGTGATCTCGGTGGCGCCCGCCGCCGGCCAGGTGACCTTGGCCGGTTTGGTGGTGGCCGCCGCCTCGGCGGCGTCGGGCTTCTTCGACTTGGCCGGCAGCGGGTCCCGCTTGGGCAGGACCTTGCCGGAATCGGCGGCCTTCGGGCGGGCGCGCCCCTCGGCGGCAGCGGCGGGGGCGGTGGCGACCTGGATGAAACTCAGGCTCATCACGCTGGCCATCGCCCAGGAGACCGGTCGCTTGACGCGGCGTTGCAGCACGCCGGACGCGACCAATTGGCGGGAGAACATCAACCCTCCACGGGTGGTCGGGGAAATCGGCAGGGGCCATCGGGCCGCCCGCTACGGGCGGCCCGACGGCCGGTGCGATCAGAGGTTCGGCTGTTCCTTGACGGTGAGGTTGAGCCGCTGGAGCAGGTTCTTGTCGGCCACGCCGTTGTAGACGCGGACATCGTCGATCGCCCCGGAGAGGTGCTCCCGGTACTGGTCGTCGATGAAGGCCCGGCCGAGCTGCAGCCCGCCGGTCGCGTTGAACGGCGTGGTGAGCTGCGCGGAGCCGACCACCGTGGCGTTCACGTAGAGCAGGAACTCGTGCGTGTAGCCGTTGTAGACCAGGGCGACGAGGTCACCCTTGGTGATGGTCTTCGGTGCCAGCTCCGTCGGGTACTCCCCGACGACAGCACCCACCACATCGGTGCCCGGCACCGCGAGTTCCCACAGACCGTCCCTGTTGCATCGGACGATGACCGAGCTGTTGTGGGCGCCCTTCTGGGAGAAGAGGGTCATCGCAGTGCCCTGGCAGCTGCTGGTCAGCTTGGCGCGGGCGGTGATGGTGAAGCTCCCCGCCATGTCGGCGTTGGTCGTCGTGCTGGCGTAGCTGGTCGTCTGACCGGAGAGCTTCAGGTGACCGGTGCCGAGCATCGGCGCCGTGGGCGGGAAGGTGCTCTTGTAGATCGACGCTCCCGACCCGAGGGTCATCGCCGCCTTGTTGCCGTACTCCGGGCTGTCCGTGCCCGAGACGGCGTTGAGCTGCCAGTACGCCGCGCGGTCCAGCGCGGTCTGCTTGAGCCCGACGGCCTCCGAGGAGAGGATCGGCCGGTCGAACAGGGCGACGTCGGCCAGGTCACCGGCCCAGCTGTCGGTGTAACCGCCCTTGACCATGCGTCGGCCCAGCTGCACCGCGCCCCGGGACTTCGTCTGCGACCGCCGGTCAGCGGTGTACAGGTTGGTCCCGTTCACCAGGAGGGACATCTTCTTGGTGGCGTCGTCGTAGGACGCGGTCAGGTGGGTCCACGCGGTGGTCACCGGGGCGGGCGTCGCACCGGTCGAGTAGACCCTCCACTCACTGAGCGAGATCACGTCGTGGACGGGGATCTTGAAGACCCAGGAACCGCCCTCCGCGCCCAGGCTGAACCCGGGCTCGCCGGTGCCGTCCTGGCTCACGGCGACCTGACGACGACTGGGATCCGACGTCCGTACCCACGCGCTCACGGTGAAGCTGCGGGAGGTGTCGAGGACAGCCGTGTCCGTGGTCGCGAGGTAGCCGTTGCTCGTGCCGTCGAGCGACACCCCGGTGTCGAACTGCCCACCCGGACCGGCGACCCCGAAGGTCACACCGCCCCCGGGCGTCGCCTTGTGCCCGCCGAGCGAATCCTCGGCGAACTTCGACCCGGCGACCTCGGAGAAGGACCACTGGGCCACCGGTGGCCGCTTACCGACCCGGAACGTGCACGAGGCGATGGAGCTGCCCAGACCGGCCTTGTCGACCGCCAGGACGTTGAGCGTCCAGGGCCCTTCCTTGGTCGGCGTCCACTGAATGGTCACCGCCCCGCCGGCGGTGGCCGGCCTCGAGCTGTTGGTGGTGGACGGGTTGGTGTTGAAACCCCAGCGGTACTCGACCACGTCGGTGGCCGCGGAGTCGAAGGTGAAGCTGGTTTGGATGCCGAGCTTCTCGTGCCACTCCGCATCGGTCAGGCAGTCGGGCGACCCACCGTCGGTGGCGTCCAGCGGCAGGAAGTCCGGCGAGTCGACGTCCGGCGGAGCCGGGACCGACGCGTCATAGATGAACTGACAGGGGTTCCGGGTGCCGTCCGAGCTCCACGGACCCCAGCTGGTGTTGTCGGACGCCCGGACGTCCCAGGAGATGACCGTGTTCTGCGGGAGGTCCGAGGGTGCCGTGTAGGTGAAGATCGATCCGCTGGCCTTGAGCAGGCTGTCCCAGGTCCGGACCGTGTCGGTGGTGCTGCCCGCCGGGCGCCAGGTGACCCGGAACTGGGCCTTGATCTGCTCGGTGTGGGCCGACGAGTGGTCGGGGTCCCGGAGCACCGCGGAGAGCTTCGGGATCTTCCACACGTACGGGGCGGTGGAGCCGTAGACGCAGGCGCCGCCCGGGTCGGAGGTGAGCTCCGACTGGTTGGCGATCAGCGGCGCCCGGTTGTACCGCACCGAGAGCACCGCGTTGTCGCAGAAGCGCTTGCTGTGCTGGTAGTTGCCCTCGTCCTCGGCCTTGAGCCCGAGGGTGACGTTGCTCCAGCCACTGGTGGCGGCGATCTGCACCGCCTCCTTCGCGTTCCAGCTGGCGTTCTGGTTGGTCGAGGTGCACGTCGATTGGGTGCTGGTCGGGGCCTTCGTGTCCAACCAGTTGGCGCCACTGCTCCAGCTCGATCCACCCGGCTGGTTGCTCCAGTTGGTCGAGGAGCTGATCGTCTTCGGCAGCAGGTAGAGCTGGGCGTTCCGGGCCGTCGAATTCCAGGCGTGCTGCATGGTCACCCGAAACTCGGCGCTGAGGATCGTCTTGCCCGCGTACGGCGTGGCCAGCGTGTAGATCACCCGCTTCACCCTGGAGCTGTTGCAGTACTCCGGGCAGAGGCCGATCCGCTCGTGCCGCTTGCCGTCGAACTTCCAGTACTCCTCGTTGGGGTAGCCGCTGTCGACCATCGCCCAGGAGCTGTTCGTGGTCGCCTGCCACACCGGGTCCAGGTAGACCGGGTAGTTGGTGTTCGGGTCGGCCAGCATCGCGGCGTCCGGGGTGAGGGTCAGCGAGCCGTTGGAGTAGTCGAGGCCCATCGGCGCGACGTTCGAGCTGTCCTCCGGGCCGCGGGCCGTCTCCAGGTCGGTCTCAGCGCTGGCAGTGGCGTCGAACGTCGACTCGGCGGCCAGGGATCCCGAGGCCGTCTTCGCCGAGGAGGGGGCCACAGCGGTGGGGTCGCCGTCGCCGGTCGGCGTGCCGTTGTCCCACATGGTCGGCGCGTCGGCCTCCAGGACCGGATTGCCGGTCGCGGGGTCGAGAGCGACGACGCCGCCCTCCGGCGTCTCCTGGATGGTGAGGTTCTCACCGGTGACGCCGAGCTTCAGGCCCTGCAGCTCGGGAGTGTTCGCCGCCTCGGGCGTCTTCAGGACGATGACGTGCGAGAAGCCCTCGACCGTCATGTTGACCACCAGGTCGACGTCCGGGAAGACATTCGGGTAGACACCCTGGTCACCGTTGAGCACCGGGGCCGGCAGCGTGTACGGCCAGGTGAGGGTCATCACCTGCTCGTCCTTGCGGACCACCAGCAGCGGATCGGTCCCACCGACGGAGATCCGCATGTCGATGAGCGCCGCCCTCGGGGTGATGGTCCCGTCGGCGTTCTGCACCAGCGTGGCGTCGGTGGGCACCCAGGCGTCACCCTGGACGACCCGCACCGGCTGGTTGTGCTCGTTGGCGATCAGTGAGCCGTCCGGCTGCGCGAACACGTCGCGGTACTCCGTACGGAAGGCGAGCACCTCGACCGGCTGGTTGAGGGACTCGGCCGCGAGCACGGCCTCGGCCTCGGTGTCGCGGACCGGGTTCTCCTCGACCGCGGCGACCGGCGCGGTCGCCGGCGCCGCCTCACGGCTGTCGACGTACGCCGTGCTGGACAGCAGGCCGGCGAGGCCGACCATGAGGCCGAGCGTGAAGAGCCGGCCCCGCTTTCTCGTACTGCGGGCCACCCTCAGGTCCTCCCCCGTTGAATTGCGCGAATCAATGCTTTTCATCAGCTGATCGCCGCCCCGAACAGGCTCGTGCTGGCGGGGAGACCGTTCTGCCCGGGCTGCCAGGTCTTCGTGGGCGTCGCCGACCCGCCCGCCAGGCTGTACCAGCCGAAGCCGTATACGGCGTCGTCGCCGTACGGCGTACCGACCAGGAGCTGTTCGCCCGTGGCCGTGAACGAGGTGCCGACGAGCTCCTGGTTCCGGAAGCTGCCCGGCAGGCTGGTGCCGTTGCGTTCGATCGTCACCGGCGTGCCGATCGGGTCGGTCAGCGCGCGGAAGACCCGCACCCGGCCGGAGTCGACGGTCGACGACCCCGCGTCCTCGCCGGGGACGCCGATCGCGATGAACATCGACATGTCGGTGCCCACGCTCTCCGGGTCGGTGTTCACCACGGCGACCTTCTCGCCGAAGTAGTCGCCGTCCTCGGAGGCGTAGGTCATCGCCGCGAGTTCGGTGTAGGTGTTGGTGGCGGTGACGTGGAAGCGGTGCACCTGGCCGGCGTCCGTCTCCAGGGTGTTCGTCGCCGCGACCGTGATGTCCTCACCCGGCACGCCGACGACCACCAGCGAGTCCTGGGTGCCCACGGCCGAGCCGTTCGGCCGGTACGGGGCGATCGCGATCGACTTGCCGAAGGTGTCGTTGGCCTCGGAGACGTTGGAGACGTTGGGCGAGTCCTGGGTCAGCCCGGCCGAGAGGGTGGGCAGCCCGTTGGTCAGCTTGTGGCTGAAGACGTTCACCGCCCCGGCGAAGATCTCGGTGCCGATCGCCTCACCCGGCGAGCCGACCGCCCAGTGGTACTTGGAGGCCGCCACCGAGAAGCCGGTGCGGTCGTCGATCTCCGGCGAACCGGGAATGCCGCTGCCCTGGCTGAGCACGAGGTTCAGGTTGCCGCGGAGGTAGTGGACGATGCCGGTGTTCGTGCCGGTGGAGATGCTCTCCCCGGGTGCGCCGATCACCAGGTACGGCTCGCCGCTGGCGGTCCGGCTGCCGGCCACCGCGTAGCCGAACCAGTCGCCGGCCTCCGCCGTGTCCGGAACGTTGGTGGCGTCCTGGTGGTAGACCAGCGAGGCCGGTCCCTGGGCGAGACCCGCCGGCGAACCGAGCAGGACGTAGACCGCCCCGGCGTCGCTCTGACCGGTGATGTCCTGGTAGGGAACGCCGACCGCGAGGTCGGTGCAGCCGTCGTTGTTCGCGTCGTACGCCGAGATCGACGAGCCGAAGCGGTCGCTGGCCTCGGGCGCGCCGGGGACCTTGGCCGCACCCTCCTGGAGGGTGTGCACCGTGGTGCCGCCGCCGTAGGCCACGTGGATCTGACCGGCCAGGCTCGCGCCGCCGACGGTCGCCTCGGGGTCGGCGATGGCGACGTCCTCGACACCGTCACCGTTGAAGTCGGTCTCGCCGCCGACGCAGCCGGTCAACGGCGCGACGGTGGTGTAGACCTGCATCTCGCAGTACGAGGACCAGGAATCGGGGGCGACCCCGTCGGAGGTCTTGACCCGCCAGCGGTAGATGCCGCCGTCGACGAAGGCGCCGGCCGGCACCGTGGTCGCGGCGGTGGCGCCGTTGGCGACGCCGGTGTAGGCGGCCGAGCCGATCGGGGTCTCCGCGTTCATCGCCCACCACTCGAAGGTGACGGTCGACGCGGTCCCGTCCGCGTCGGAGACGGTGGCCTTGAGCTGCGGGGTGAGCGTGTTGACGGTGGGCCGGCTCGACCCGGTCACGCAGCTGGTGGCCGGCACCGTCGAGCGGGCGGTCACCGCCGGGTACGAGTTGTAGGTGACGCTGGCCTTCGGCAGCTCCGTGGTGACGGAGTAGTTGCGGGACCGGTACTGCTTGAACGCCGTCGAGTCGGTCTCGTCGGTGGCCCGGATGCCCATGTCGGCCCGGATGTCGCTGGCGTTGGCCGCGCGCTGGAAGAAGGTGGTGGCGGTGATGCCGGTCCAGTTGTCGTTGCAGGTCGAGTCGTAGCCGGCGGTCGCCGTGCTCGTGCTCTCCTTGTAGTTCCAGGCGGGCTGGGTGCTCCACACGATGCCGTCGGAGATGGCGCTGGTGCTCCAGAGCTCCCAGGACCGGGCAGAGCACTGCACCGACCACCAGTTCCAGAGGGAGATGGTGGCCGAGTTGATCTGCTTGCCGGCCAGGGCGGTGGTGTCCCAGCGGGCGAAGGACCGGGTGATCGGCCCGGTGGGACCGAGCTTGCCGAGGCGGAGGTCGCCCTCACCACCGCGGTCGACGCTCTCGTTGGCCTGCACGTAGGTGTCGAAGGTGGTGGAGAGCGGGTTGATCTGGGGGTCGATGGTGATCGGGTACTGCCGCTTCGGGTCGTTCAGCCACTTGGCGTCCGGCGTCAGCGTCAGCGCGAAGCCGTTGCCGGCAAGCGCTCCGGCGGCCTTGGCGACGGTCGAGGCGACGGACACCCGGTTGGCGGGCTGACCCAGGGCGTCGACCTTGGCGTCCCACATCTGCAGGGCCGGGGTCGTGGCGATGGTGCGGCCGGCGGCGTCCTTGATGGCGGTGTCGCCGCCGACGCCCCGGTGGGTGTCCGCGACGTTGCGGCCGGTCACCGGCAGGGCCAGCTTCGCCACCCGGCTCACGGCGTCGCGGCTCTTGACCACGAAGAGGGTCTCCATGCCGGCCCGGGTGGCCCGGACGACGAGGTCGACGCCGGGCAGGGCGTCGACGTAGGTGGCCCGGTCCTCGCGCAGCTGCGGCTCCGGCAGCGCGCCGGACCAGTTGACCGCGACCCGGTCGTCGCCCTTGCCGACGGCCGCCAGTTCGTGCGTGCCGGCCGGCTGCGGGCCGGAGATCGACAGGTCGAACGGGTGTGCCGCTGGCCGGACCGCGCCCTCGCCGTCGCGGTGCAGGGTCAGATCGACCGGGATCCAGTCGTCGCCGCGACGGACCCGGCTCGCCCCGAGCGACAGCTCCGCCCGGAACTGCCCGTCGGGCAGCGCGAAGATCTCGGTGGTCTCCGAGGTGAGGCTCTTGACCTGGACCGGCTTGCCGGTCTCCCGCGCCTTGCGCAGGGACACCGCCTCGTCGGAGTTGTTCTCGACGCCCCCCGCGACGCCGTCCGGGCCTGCGGCCAGGAACGTCGCGGGCTCGCCCGATATGCCGAACAGTGCAACCGCCGTCATTACGGCAACGCCTGCCGCAAGACATGAACGGACGGTGGCAGTCTTACGACCTGCCACGAATCCTCCCCCGTGAGTCTCCAGTTATAGGTGCACCGGGACTGTAGGGAGGTCCGTGCTCACCGCACAAGCGCAGTCACGAACTGTGAGGACGTACAGCGCGAATCGGACTTTTCGCCGATCGTTGTGACGCTGTGGAGTCTTCCCAGTTCGGAGCGGCTGGGCCGGGACATGCCGGTTGACCTGCAAGAACAGGCACGCATTTATAAGGGTCAATGCAATGAGCGCAGGCCCGAAGCCGGAAAAATGGCCGGTCGGTTCCACGGGAAACGAGGGCATCGGCAGTCGGTCGCGGCACTGGCCGCGAAAGCGCGAGCCACTCGAAAGAACCGCAGCTCACGTCACCTCGGGGAAGGTGGGACAGGGCGCGGCCGGGGGGCGACGGCAGCGCGGATCGCCACATTCGGCACCGGCGCCCCGCCCGCCGCCCCGAGAGCCATCGACGCAGGTGCCGCCCTTCACTTCGTGGCTAGTACATATGTTCCAACGAGGCGTCTTGCGGTTCAGCCGAACGGATTCGACCGCACCCCGCCAGTCGCAGTCCATTCCCCTCTTCGGCACCTTGGCGGGGGCGACGCCACAGTGGTAGTGGATAAGCGACTCAGCCGCCGAGGGCGTCGATGTCGCGCATCTCCTCCGCGGTCAGCGAAAAGCGCCAGATGTCGAAGTTGGCGCGAATCCGCTCCGGGGTCACCGACTTGGGGATGACGACGATCTCGTGGTCGATGTGCCAGCGCAGCACCACCTGGGCCGGCGAGACGTCGTGCGCCGCCGCGATCCGGGTCAGCACCGGGTCGGCGAGGTCGCTGGTCTTGAACGGGCTGTAACCCTCCAGCACCACGCCCCGGTCGCGGTGCTCGACGTGCCGCTGCCGGTCGTAGAGCGACGGGCTCCAGCGGATCTGGTTCACCGCCGGGTTCTCCTCGGTCGCCTGGATCAGCTCGTCGATCTCGGAGGTGCTGTAGTTGCTCACCCCGACCGCACGGACCAGGTTCTCGTCCCGGGCGGCGAGCAGCTCCCGCCACATCGGGATGCTGTCCGCCGGTGACGACGGCGGCCAGTGGATCAGCCACAGGTCGACGTACTCCATGTCGAGGTTGCGCAGGCTCGCCTCGATCGTCTCCCGTTCCCGGCCCACCCGGTCCGGGGGCAGCTTGGTGGTGACGAAGACGTCCTCCCGGCGCAGCCCGCTCTCCTGGACCGCCCGGCCCACCTCCTTCTCGTTGCCGTACATCGTGGCGGTGTCGAGGTGGCGGTAGCCGGCGTCCAGGGCGGCCAGCACGGCGTCGTGCCCGGCCTGGCCGGTGGCCTGCCAGGTGCCGAAGCCGAGCAGGGGCATCCGCACGTCGCCGGGGAGCGTGACGGTGGGCTGGTCGTGGTCCATACCGACCGTTCTACCCGTGATCGCCCACGACATGCCCCGGAACCGGGCAACCGGCGGAGGCGGGCGGATTGCCGGAGAATGCCGGTGTGGCTGACCGGCTGGAGGAGTACCGGCGCAAGCGGGACGCGGCCCGCACCCCGGAGCCCGTACCGCGGAAGCCGCCGCGCGGGCGCCGCCGGGCCGGCGAGGCGCGGTTCGTGATCCAGCAGCACCACGCCCGCTCGCTGCACTGGGACCTGCGGCTGGAGCACGAGGGGGTGCTCGCCTCCTGGGCGGTGCCGCGCGGGCTGCCCCGGGACACCGGCCGCAACCACCTCGCCGTGCACACCGAGGACCACCCGATGCAGTACCTCGACTTCCACGGCGAGATCCCGGCCGGCGAGTACGGCGGCGGCCGGATGACGATCCACGACCGGGGCACCTACCGCTGCGAGAAGTGGCAGGACGACGAGGTGGTCGTGGTGCTCGACGGGGAGCGGACCAGCGGCCGGTACATCCTCTTCGCCACCGGCGGCAAGGACGGCCGGGACTGGATGGTCCGGCGCGCCGACCCACCCCCGCCCGGCTGGACGAGCATGCCGGAGCTGGTCCGCCCGATGCGCCCCACCCCGGCCGCCCGGCTCCCCCGGGACCAGGCCAACTGGGGGTACGAGCTGCGCTGGGACGGCGTCCGCGCGATGGCGTACGTCTCCGGCGGCCGGCTTCGGCTGCGCGACGCGGAGGACGCCGACGTGACCGGGGCGTACCCGTGGCTGCGGGAGCTGGCCGAGGCGCTGGCGCCGACGGAGGCCGTGCTGGACGGCGTGCTGGTGCGGTTCGACGGCGCCGGCCGGGTCCGCCCGGCGCGCGCCGGGAAGGCCGCGCCGGACGCCCAGTTCCTGATCGTCGACCTGCTCTGGCTGGAGGGCGTGACCAGCGTCGACGTGCCGTACGCACAGCGCCGTGAGCTGCTCGACGGTCTGGCGCCCGCCGGACCGCACTGGCAGACTCCGCCGTGGTTTCCCGGTACCGGCGCCGAGGCGCTGGAGACCGCCCGGCAGCAGGGCCTGCCCGGGGTGATCGCCAAGCGGTTGGACTCGGTCTACGAGCCGGGCCGGGCCAGCCGGCGGTGGCTGACCATCGACGTGAGCTGACGGCGAGGAGCGACGTGAACCTGACCCACCTGGAATGTCCGCGCTGCGGCCGCAAGCACGACGCCGGCCGGCTGACCAACCTCTGTGGGTGCGGCTCGCCGCTGCTGGCCCGCTACGACCTCGCCGCGGTGGCCGCCACGGTCACCCCGGAGCAGTTCGGGCTGCGCCCGGCCGACCTGTGGCGCTACCGCGAGCTGCTGCCGGTGGCCGACGAGCGGCACGTCACCACGCTGGGCGAGGGCTGGACGCCGCTGCTGCGCGCCCCGGCGTACGGGCAGGAGATCGGCATCCCTGACCTGATCGTCAAGGACGAGGGGCTGATGCCGACCGGCTCGTTCAAGGCGCGCGGCGCGGCGGTGGGCGTGAGCCGGGCCCGCGAGCTGGGCGTGCAGCGGATCGCCATGCCCACCAACGGCAACGCGGGGGCGGCCTGGGCGACGTACGCGGCCCGGGCCGGGATGGGCGCCACCATCGCCATGCCGCTGGACGCGCCGACCATCTGCCGCCGCGAGTGCCTGGCCGCCGGGGCGGACCTGCGGCTGGTGGACGGGCTGATCAGCGACGCCGGGAAGTGGGTGGCGGAGCTGGTCGCCGGCTCGGACGGCGCGGTCTTCGACGCCGGCACGCTGCGCGAGCCGTACCGGCTCGAGGGCAAGAAGACCATGGGGTACGAGATCGTCGAGCAGCTCGGCTGGCAGGTCCCCGACGTGATCATCTATCCCACCGGCGGCGGGGTCGGACTGATCGGCATCCACAAGGCCATGCACGAGCTGCGCGAGCTGGGCTGGATCGAGGACAAGCTGCCCCGGCTGGTGGCGGTGCAGTCCACCGGCTGCGCCCCGATCGTCCAGGCGTTCGCCGCCGGCGAGCCGCGGGCGACCCCGTGGCCGGGCGCCCACACCGTGGCCTTCGGGATCACCGTGCCGTCCCCGCTCGGCGACGAGCTGATCCTGGACGCGCTGCGGGAGAGCAGTGGGACGGCGCTCGCGGTCGACGACGAGGAGATCCTGACCGACCTGCGGGACTTCGCCGCCCGGGAGGGGCTGCTGCTCTGCCCGGAGGGGGCGGCCTGCCTGACCGCCGCCCGGCACCTGCGGGCCGGCGGGTGGATCCGGGCCGGCGAGCGGGTGGTCGTGCTGAACACCGGGTCGGGGCTGAAGTACCCGGAGACGGTGGACGTCTCCGGCGTACCGGTGATCTGACGGCCGGCGCGGGCGGTCCGCCGGGCGCCGGTGGTGGTGTCGCCGGGTCCCGCCGGCCGCTCAGTCGGTGGTGGGATCGGTCAACCGCCAGGCCGCGTTGATCAATCCGATGTGGGACAGCGCCTGCGGGGTGTTGCCCAACTGGACGCCGGTGGCCAGGTCGATCTGCTCGGCGAAGAGCCCCACGTCGTTGGCGTACCCGAGCACCTTCTCGAACAGCCGCCGGGCGCGCTCCCGCTCCCCGGCCAGCACCAGACACTCCACCAGCCAGAACGAGCAGAGCACGAAGCCGGCCGGGTCGGTGTTCCAGCGGCGCACCAGGCCCTCGTCGGTACCCAGCTCCCGCTCCACCACCTCGATGGTCGACCGCATCCGGGGATCGGTCGCCGGCAGGAAGTGCACCACCGGCAGGAACAGCGCCGAGGCGTCCAACTCCGCCGACCCGAAGGCCCCGGTGAACGCGCCGATCCGCTCGTTCCAGCCCTCCCGCAGCACGGTCTCGCGGATCTCGTCCCGGATCGCCGCCCAGCGCGGCACGTCGGCGTGCTCCCCGAGCCGGGGCGCCAGCTGCACCGCCCGGTTCAGCGCCACCCAGCAGAGCACCTTGGACGACAGGTAGTGCCGCTCGGTGTCCCGGGTCTCCCACATCCCCCGGTCCGGTAGCCGCCACGTCGTGGCCACCTGCTCGGCCAGCCCGACCACCATCTCCCGGAGCTCCTCGGCGAAGGTGTCGCCCAGGTAGTCGTGCAGCCGCCAGACCGCCGAGATCACCTCGCCGGGCACGTCGAGCTGCCGCTGCCGCCAGGCGTCGTTGCCGATCCGCACCGGCCGGCTGCCGGCGTACCCGCGCAGGTGGACGCACTCGTGCTCGGAGAGGTCGCGCTCCCCCTCCAGCCCGAACAGCACCGGCACCGGCTGGTCGCCGATCCGCCCGATCGACCGGGCCGCCCAGGCGAAGAGCCGGTCGGCCTCGTCGGGGCAGGCCGCCACCCAGAGCGCGCGCATGGTCATCGAGAAGTCGCGCAGCCAGGAGTAGCGGTAGTCGTAGTTCCGGTCTCCGCCCATCCGCTCCGGCAGCGAGGTGGTCAGCGCCGCGGCGACCGCGCCGCTGCGCGCGTACGTCAGGCCGGTGAGGACGGTCGCGCTGTGCCGGACCTCGGCGGCGAACTCGCCGTCGTACCGGTGGGCCTCCCGGTACGCCTCCCACGCCTGAACGGTTTCGGCGACGGCGACGAACGGGTCCATCCGGACCGGCGGGGCGCCGTAGGCGGGCGCGTACGCCAGGTCGAAGCCGACCCGCTCCCCGGCCTCCACCTCGAACTCGTGCCGGACCCGGTCACGCCCGGCCCGCAGGGTCAGCCCGGTGCTGCGCAGGGTCAGCGTGACCGGGCCGGCCGCCGCCAGCACCGCCCCCTCCGGCTGCTCGTGCAGGTACGGCGTGAGCAGGCCGTACTCGGGGCGGGGCGCGAAGTCCAGACCGACCCGGACCCGCCCGCTCAGCCCTTCCACCAGCCGCAGCAGCACCGCCGGCGAGTTCATGCCCAACTCGTGCCCCCGGGCGCCCAGTTCGGCGGCGAGCGCGTCGGTGACCGCGACGCTCCCCTCGGGAGTGTGGTGGACGGTGCGCAGCACCAGCGTGTCCGGCAGGTACGACCGCTCGACCCGGGCCGGGCCCAGCGGGGCGAGCCGCCACTGGCCGGCGTCCGGGTCGAGCAGCCGGCCGAAGACCGACGGCGCGTCGAAGCGGTCCGGGCACCACCAGTCGATCCCGCCGTCCCGCCCGACCAGCGCGCCGGAGCGGCTGTCGGAGAGGAACGCGTAGTCGGAGATCGCCGGCTGGTCCACCGGCTCCGGGTACCCGGCGCGGCCCGGATCAGACCGGGCCGCTCCCGGGTCAGGACGTCGGGGGCTCGTCCTCGCCGGCCGCCTCCGCCGCGTCGGCTTCCTCCTTGGTGCGGTGCACCACCTGGTCGGCGTGCTCCGGCGGCCCGTAGACGGTGTAGAGCACCAGCGGGTTCGGCCCGGTGTTGACGAAGTTGTGCTTCGTCCCCGCGGGCACGACCACCAGGTCGCCCTGGGCGACCTCCTTCTTCTCGCCGGCCACCCGCGCCTCACCGGTGCCGCTCACGAAGGTCAGGATCTGGTCGATGCCCTCGTGGACCTCCTCACCGATCTCGCCGCCCGGCGGAATGGTCATGATCACCAGTTGGGTCTTCTCGCCGGTCCAGAGCACCCGGCGGAAGTCCGGACTCTTCTGGGCCACGGTCGCGATCGTGAAATGCTCCATGGCGCGCTCATACCCGTCGTGGGCCCGGATCACGCCGGGACTGGCAGATGGTGGAATTCCCCACCGGGTGGAGGTTTGGCCCCGGTGGGAACGGGGATCGAGTACTCCAACCGGCACCACAACGCCGGTTGAGCCAGGTCCCCGCTGGCGTACCGCCGGTATGGCTGCGGTGGTGGGAGACGGCCGGAGCGCGGCGACGTGACGACCCATGGTCGAGCGGCGCCGTGCGCTCGTGTCCGGGTACGGTCGGGCCCCTCAGGCCAGCACCGCCAGGTGGAACGGTCGGTCCGCGGCGCTGCCGCCGGCGCTGCCGGCCAACCCGATGGTGCCGACGTACCCGGCGGCCGACACCACCGCCGTCGACCCCTGTCAATGCCGCCCAGGCCCCGACAGACGGGTGAAAGCGGGCGAATCGGCTCCCCAGCACCGTTCGCGGGCCGTGGGGGCCGTTCGACCCTGTGACGGTGACGAATGTCTGGCTAGATTGAAGTATGGCGCCCACCCACGGGGGTCGGGTGGCGGGACCGGTCTACCGCCCCATCCTCGCCTGCCGTCGGGGCGAGCTGGAGGCGCTGGGTCACCTCGACAGTGCCACGGCCCCGTTGCTCGCTCCGGTGCTCGACGTCGCAGTCGTCGACGCCGGCATGGTCGACCTACTGGGCCGGCTACCGGCCGGGCTGCTGCCGGCTGTGGACGTTTCCGCCCTGCCCGACGCGGCCGAGACGGAGCTGGCCCGGTGGGGCGTACCGGTGGTGCCGGTGATCGGGCTGGCCGACAGCGACGAGCGGCTGGCGGCGCACGGGACGGCGGCGCGGGCGTACGCCGGGCGGGCGGTGGTCCGGCTGCGGGCCGGCCAGGACCGGGCGGGTCCGCACGCGACCACCACGGCGGTGGAGCGGATCTGGCGGTACGCCCGGCTGGTGCCGGAGCAGTGCGACCTGATCGTCGACGCCGCGGACGTGTGCTGCCCGGCGGACCTGCGGGTCGCCGAGCCCCGGCTGCGGCGGCTGGTGGACTGGGCGCGCCGGCACAGCTGGCGCACGGTCACCGTGGCGGCCGGTGGGATGCCACCGGCGGTGTCCCGGCTCCCCACCGACGAGCCGGTACGCCTGGACCGCTGGGACTGGCTGCTCTGGCGACGCCTGGCGGAGCTGGGCGTCGGGTACGGCGACTACGGCGTCGCCCCGGCCGTGCCCGGCGGTGATCCGCCGGGCGACCGGCTGCCCACCGTGCGGTACACGGCCGACGGCGCCTGGTGGGTCTATCGCTGGTCGCGTCGGGGCGGCCGGGGCGACGAGCGCTTCGCCGACCTGTGCCGCACGCTGGTCGCCGCGCCGTACTGGCCGTCGGACGGGGCGGGCTTCTCCTGGGGCGACCACGAGCTGCTGCGCCGGGCCCGACGGGCGGCCGGCGTCGGCTCCCCGACGAACTGGACGGCGTGGAGCACCTCCCACCACCTGGCGTACGTGCTGGGAACGCTGAGGCGTACGGCGCACGACCCGGGGCGCGGGTCGTGGCCGGAGGGCCCCGAGCGCGGGCGACCCGCGCGGCCGCACCGGGGCGGGGAGACCCGGCGGGCCGGCTGAGTCACTCCTTCTCGGTGAAGCCGAACTGCACCACGCCCTCGTCGTCGACGACCGCGTCGACGGAGGTGTCGTTGAGCAGCTCCGCCGCGTCGGGGTCGAGGAAGATGCGCGCGCCCTGGGCGTCGACCACCTGGTCGCCCTGCGTCGGCTCGGGCACCAGTTCGATGGTGAGCGAACCGGCGTCGGTGTCGGCCGCGATGCGCAGCCCGCCGTCCTCGGCGACGTCCTGCTGGACGGCGAGGTCGCGGATCACGAGCACGGCGTTGTCGGTCATGGTGAGCATGGCGGAACTCCTCGTGGATTTCTCGGGATCGGGACGTCGCGCTCATGTCGACGGCGCGCGCCTGACGGCGAATCGGTCATCGCCGGGCGAATCCGGGCGCCTGGTACCGCCCTCATCACCCACGGTGCCCCCTGTGGAGGCGTCCGTCAAATAGAGCGGGATCGGTCGACACCGGCGGCCGCCTTCGCCATTTCCGCTTCTCAGCGTCGTGATCGTCCATACGCTGGAGGCGTGGACGATGCCGCTCGGCACCCCGGGTGGCCCGTGGTGCCGCTGGTGCCGACGGGCTCCGCTGTGGTCGTCGATCCTGGCCAGACCACGGCTCGCGGAAAAAACCTTCGCTCCAGAGTCTTGTCTGGCGGAAATCTCCGTGACAGCGTCGACGCATGCATCGTCGTCTCTTTTCCCGGACGGTCGCGCTGGTCACGATGGTCGCCACCGCGGCCGCCGCCGGCGCGCTCCCCGCCACCGCCGAGTCGCCGACCCCGGCCGCGACCCGGCTGCACGCCACCATCGACGCGATCCTCGCCGACGCCCGGCTCGACGGGGCGCAGGCCGGCGTGGTCGTCATGGACACCGCCACCGGTGAGACCCTCTACGACCGCAACGGCGACCGCCGCCTGGTGCCCGCCTCCAACACCAAGCTGCTCACCTCGACCGCTGCGCTGGAACTGCTCGGCCCGGGCCACCGGTTCACCACCGACGTGCACACCGGCGGCACCCGCCGGGCCGGCCTGGTCTCCGGTGACCTCTACCTGCGTGGTGGCGGTGACCCGACGATGCTCGCCGCCGACTACGACACGCTCGCCGCCCAGGTCGCCGCGGACGGCGTACGGGTGGTGACCGGCAACCTGGTCGCCGACGACACCCGGTACGACCGCACCCGGCTCGGTCCGGACTGGACCTGGGACGACGAGTCGTACTACTACGCCGCACAGGTCTCCGCGCTGACCGTGGCGCCGGACACCGACTACGACGCCGGCAACGTGATCGTGCACGCCGCCCCGGCCAGCACCGCGGGCGCGCCGCCGGTGGTCACCATGACCCCGCCCAACGGCTACGTCCGGATCGACAACCGGGCCGAGACGGTCGCCGAGGGCAGAACCACCATCTCCTTCGAACGGCAGCACGGCGGCAACACCGTCGTGGTCACCGGGCAGATCGCGCTGGGCGACGAGCCGTCCAGCGACTGGATGACCGTCTGGGAGCCGGCCGGGTACGCCGCCGACATCTTCCGTGCCGCGCTGCGCCGGCACGGGGTCCGGGTGCTGGGCCGTACGGTGCTCGGCGAGGCCACCCCGGAGGGCGCCGCCACGGTGGCCCGGCACGACTCGATGACCCTCGCCGAGCTGATGGTGCCGTTCCTCAAGCTCTCCAACAACGGCCACGCCGAGGTGCTGACCAAGGAGATCGGCCGGGTCATCTCCGGCTCCGGCACCTGGACGGCCGGGCTCACCGCGATCAGCCAGTACGTCGCGAACGCCGGGATGGACACCGGCCGGCTGCGCCAGCGCGACGGCTCCGGGCTGTCCCGGCGCAACCTGATCCCGCCGGGCGAGTTCACCGCCCTGCTCGCCGCGGTCCGCCAGGAACCCTGGTTCGACACCTGGTACGCGGCCCTGCCCATCGCCGGCAACGCCGAGCGCTTCGTCGGCGGGACGCTGCGCAGCCGGATGCGCGGCACCCCGGCGGCGAACAACGTGCACGCCAAGACCGGCAGCCTGACCGGGGTGTCCGGGCTCTCCGGCTACGTCACCGACGCCGACGGCCGGGTGCTCGCCTTCTCCATCGTGCTGAACAACTACCTGGCCTCCTCGGTGAAGGGGCTGGAGGACCAGATCGCGATCGCGTTGGCCTCGTACACCGAGAAGAGCGTGACCACCGCGCGGCTGGCGCCGCCGGCCGCGCCGGAGACGCCGCGCGTCCCGGAGGGCGTCGAGTGCTCCTGGGTGAAGCCGATCGTCTGCTGAGACCGCGCCGGCCCCCGCGTCCCACGGGGGGACGCGGGGGCCGGCGCGTCCGGTCAGCCGATGGCCTCGCGCAGCCGGGCGGCGGTGCGGCCGGCGTCGTAGTCCGGCCCGACCCCCTGGACGATCAGCGTCGAACCCTCGATGTGCCGGGTGCGCAGGGGCAGGATCTCCTGGTACGCCGGGGAGGCGTACCAGGCGCGGGCGCTCTCCACGTCGGGGAACTCGACGATCACCACGGTGCCGGGCCACTCCCCCTCGATGACCTCGACCTCGGCCCCGTGCACCCGGAACCGTCCCTGGTACGGGTCCAACGTGGACTGGATCCGCTCGATGTACTCCAGCACGTCCTCATTGATCTGCGGGGTACGCAGGTGGGCGAGCGCGAAGGCGGGCACGGGTCCTCCCCTGTGGTCGGCCGGCCCGTCGCGTGCGGGCCGCTGGGGAAGAGTCTGCGCCGACCGCCGACGCGCGTCGATTACCTGCCGGGTAGGGGTCAGCCCCGTTCCAGCACCACCACCGGGATCTCCCGGTCGGTCTTGGTCTGGTACTCGTCGTACGCCGGCCAGGCGGCGATCATCGTCTGCCACATCCGGGGCTTCTCCTCCGGCCCGGCGGTACGGGCGCGGGCGGTGAACCTCTCCGCGCCCACCTGCACCTCGACCTCGGGGTGGGCGAGCAGGTTGAGATACCAGGCGGGGTGCTGCGGCGCGCCGCCCTGCGAGGCGACCACCAGGTAGTCGTCGCCGTCCCGGCCGTAGATCAGCGCGGTCCGGCGCAGCTTGCCGCTCTTGCGGCCCCGGGTGGTGAGCAGCAGCGTGAAGACGCCGGGACGCCACTCGTGCCCCTCGGCGCCGTCGGTCTCGACGTACCGGCGGATGTGGTCGGCCACCCAACCCTCGGGGCTGTCCAGCACCTGCTCGCTCGTCGACATCCGCCTACCTCCCGCGATCGTGGGGCACCGTCGCGCCCACGCTACTCCGGCGGGGTGTCGGCGACCGGGCGAACTGTCAGCGCAGCGCGGCCGCGGAGAGGTCGACGTTGCCGCAGCCGCCGAAGATCTCCTCGACCGTCCAGTTGACCAGCAGCTTCGCCCCCGGCTGGGCGCGGAACCGGATGACGAACCGGGCGGTGTGGGTGGTGTGCGGGTCCTCCAGTCGCAGGCTGCGGGTCGGCCCGCCGGTGGAGAGCCGGACGTCCAGCCGGCCGCGGGCCATCCAGACCCCGGTGAAGAGGTCGACCGTCCGGTCCTGCCCGCTGCCGGCGACCGAGAGGGCGAAGCCGTTGCCCACGCCGCAGACGTGCACGCCGGTGGCCGTCCCCTCGACCGTCTCGTCCGGGGTGCCGTCGTGCCAGCGGAAGAACTCGGGGTTGGTGTCGTAGCTGCCGCGCTCGCCCCGGCCGCCCTCGTCCCGGATCTCACCGGTGCCGCCCCGCTTGCGGACCACCTGGTCGGTGCCGCGCAGTCCCCAGTGCACCCAGTCCCGGCCGCCGAGCCCGGTCAGGTCGACCACCGCCGGCACGTCGGCGACGCCGACCTCGAGGGTCGCAGTGGCAGGCGTGGGGCTGGGGGTAGCCGACGGCGAGACGGGCGACGGGGTGGCGGTGGGCGAGGGTGTGCGCTCCCGGGGCCGCAGCCCCGGCGAGGCGAAACCCGCCTCGGTCGGCTGGCCCACCGCGGTCGGTGTCGACACCGGCGTGGGCAGGCCGGCCGGCAGCACGTCCGCGTCGGGCGGCGGGGCCTGCGGGCCGGACCCGACGTACGCCGCCAGCCCGACCAGGCAGCCCAGGGCGGCGGCCCCGCCCAGGGCCCAGCGCCGCCGCTGCCGCGAGCGGGCCACCCGGCGCGCCGCCCTGCGGCTCGGACCCGGCCCGATCCGCACGATCCCGTCGTCCGTCACGATGTCACTCCCCCGCTCTACGCCGGGACCGCGGGGGAGTCGGGGTCGCGGGCGTGAGCGGTTTCACGTTTCCATCGTGCGGCGGGATGCGCCATATGCGAGCGGGTGGGCGTTTCCAGTTCGTTACCAAGCGGTAGTGATGGAAGGTTTCCGTTCAGTTAGGTCAGCCGAGCTCGAAGCCGAGCGCCTGGGCCAGCACGACGGCCTGCTCGGCGTCGATCCGCGCGCCGGCCCGCTCCACCGTCGTCGGGTCCAGCGCGGTCAGGTCGCTGCCCCGCAGGTCGGCCCGGGTCAGCCGGACCGCGTGCAGCTGGGCCCCGGAGAGGTCGACCCGGGTCACCGTCGCGCCGGTCAGGTTCGCGCCGGTCAGGTCCGTCTCGCGCATCCGCACATCGGTGAAGCTCACTCGACGCAGGTCGGCGCCGGGCAGCGCGACGAAGGACCAGTCGCCGCCCTCGACCCGCAGGGGTCGCAACTCGCACTGGGCGAAGGTGCTGCCGACCAGCTTGCAGCCGGTGAACTCGGCCTCGAAGAAGTTGCACCGCTTGAACACGCAGCGGGTGAAGGCCGAGTCGACGTGCCGGGACGCGTTGAACCGCACCGTGCCGAAGGTGCACCCGGTGAAGGAGGCGCCCCGGCTGGTCGCCTCGGTGAGGTCCACGTCGTGGAAGACGCAGTTCACGAAGTGCCGGTCGACCAGCTCCTCCGCGTACCAGTCGTCGTGGCGGAACGTGACATCCTCGATGGTCTCCGGCATCGGCCCACACTATGTGCCTCCACCGACGGTGGCCGACCACCCTTCCGCCCTGGCATACCGGCTAGTAGGTTCGGCGGCGTGAGCGTGGCACGCAGCACCGACCCGGACCTGATCGGCTTCGACCCCGCCCGACTGGCGCGGATCGACGCACACTTCGGCCGTTACGTCGACGACGGACGGCTGGCCGGCTGGCAGGTGGTGGTCACCCGGCGCGGCGAGATCGCGCACTCCTCGACGTACGGGCTGCGCGACGTCGAGGCCGGCGCGCCGGTGGAACAGGACACGCTCTGGCGCATCTACTCGATGACCAAGCCGATCACCACCGTCGCGGCGATGATGCTCTGGGAGGAGGGCCGGTTCGAGCTGACCGACCCGATCAGCCGCTGGCTGCCGGAGTACGCCGACGTGCGGGTCTTCGACAAAGGCTCGGCCCTCAAGCCGTACACGGTGCCGGCGGTCGAGCCGATCCGGGTCTGGCACCTGCTCACCCACACCTCCGGCCTGACGTACGGCTTCGCGCAGACCTCGGTGGTCGACGCGCTCTACCGGGCCGCCGGCTACGACCTCGGCGTACCCCCGGGGTTGGACCTGGCGGGCGCCTCCGCCGGGCTGGCGAAGCTGCCGCTGCTGTTCCAGCCCGGCACCGGCTGGAGCTACGGCGTCTCCACCGACGTGCTGGGCCGGCTGGTCGAGGTGGTCTCCGGGCAGAGCCTCGACGAGTTCTTCACCGAGCGGATTTTCACCCCGCTGGGGATGATCGACACCCGCTGGTGGGTCGACGAGCCGGACGCCAAGCGGCTGGCCGCCCTCTACACCCCGCACCCGGCCACCGGCCAGGCGGTTCGCGCCGACCGGATCGGGGCCGCCGCGCTGGCCCGACCGGGCTGGTTCTCCGGCGGGGGTGGGCTGGTCTCCACGGCGGCCGACTACCACCTGTTCACCCAGCTGCTGCTGCGCGGCGGCGAGCTGGGCGGCGTCCGCCTGCTCTCCCCCCGCACGGTGCGCTTCATGACCCGCAACCACCTGCCCGGCGGCGGCGACCTGGCCTCGTTCCACCCGGAGGGGTTCGCCGAGACCGTGCTCGACGGCATCGGCTTCGGCCTGGGCTTCGCCGTCGTGCAGGACCCGGTGCCGGCCCGGGTGCCGAGCAGCGTCGGCGAGTTCTACTGGGGCGGCCTGGCTTCCACCGCCTTCTGGGTGGACCCGGTGGAGGAGGTCACCGCGCTGCTGTTCACCCAGCTCATGCCGTCGAGCACCTACCCGCTCCGCACCCAGCTGCGGCAGCTGGTCTACTCGGCCCTGATCGACTGAGCCGTTCCGGCGACGGGCGGCGCGGCCGGTCCATAGCCTGGACGGCATGAGCGAGGGCAGCGAGCGAATCGTCAGGCTCAGCGCGGTGGTGCCTGCTGGCGGCACGGAGCGCGGCGGAGTGCCGGCATGAGCAACGTGGTGGTGTACGGCGCCGGCGGCACCGCGGGCGCGCGGATCGTCGCCGAGGCGGCCGGTCGGGGGCACCGGGTCACCGCGGCGGTCCGCCGCCCGGAGTCGGTCACCTGGCTGCCCACCGGGGTGAAGGTGGTGACCGGGGACGCGACGTCGGCGCGGAGCGTACGGGAGCTGGCCTCGGACGCCGACGTGATCGTGGTGGCGATCGGCGGCGGCGACCGGGCGCTCTGGCGGAACGCGGCGGAGAACCTGGTGACGGTGCTGCGGGACCTGCCGAACCCACCCCGGATCATCCACGTGGGCGGCGGCGCCACCCTGCTGACGGCGAAGAACACCCGGTTCCTGGACGAGCCGGAGTTCCCCGACGAGTACCGGGACTCGGCGCTGGGCCAGGCCGACGCGCTGGCCCTCTACCGCTCCTCGGCCGACGGGGTGACCTGGACGTACCTCTCGCCGCCGCCGGTGGAGTTCCACCCGGGCGAGCGCACGGGCAGCTACCGCACGGGCACCGAGCACCCGGTCGCCGACGACCAGGGGCGCTCGGTGCTGACCTACGAGGACCTGGCCGTGGCGATCGTGGACGAGATCGAGGACCCGCGGTTCGAGAACATGCGCTTCACCGCGGCGTACTGAGGGTCAGTCCGCCAGCCGGGCCGGGAAGCCGCCGGTGGCGATCGGGCCCCAGCGCTCGACGGTGACCCGGATCAGCGACTTGCCCTGCCGGGTCATCGCTTTTCGGTACTCGTCCCAGTCGGGGTGCTCGCCGGAGATGCTGCGGAAATACTCCACCAGCGGCTCCAACGCCGCCGGCAGGTCGAGCACCTCGGCGGTGCCGTCGACCTGCACCCAGGGACCGTTCCAGTCGTCGGAGAGCACGCAGGCGGAGACCCGCGGATCGCGCCGGATGTTGGTCACCTTGGCCCGCTCCGGGTAGGTGGAGATCACCAGCCGGCCCGCCGCGTCGACGCCGCAGGAGACCGGTGAGGTCTGCGGGCGACCGTCGGCCCGGGTGGTGATGAGCAGGACCTTGTGCCGGGGCCGGATGAAGTCGATCAGGGCGTCCCGGTCGACCCGGGTGTTGCTCGCGATGCTGCGTGCCATGCCACGGTTCTACCAGGCCGTCGGGCCGCCGCCGGACGGCGGGCGGCGTCGGCGCTCACCGGGCCGACCGGCCCGCGACCCGGCCGGCGTCGGTCTGGGCGGGGACCCGGGGCCGGGCGGTCGGCCGCCAGGCGCGGCCGTTGGCGTAGATCACCCGGAAGCCGAGGTACGCCGCCAGCGGCGCCCAGTGCGCCGAGCCCATCCGCAGCTCGGCGGCGTTGTGCCGCTGGCCGTTGGCGAGCACGTCGAGCAGCACGGTTTCGAAGGCGGCCGATTCCACCCAGTCGACTTCGCGGGTGAAACCGCAGATCAGGGCCGCTCCGGTCACGTCGAGGAAGTGGCGCAGCGCGGCGTCCGGGGCGCGCAGCACCGAGCAGCTGCCGAAATAGAGCCGGCGGCCCTCACAGCGGCCGGCCATCCGTTCGGCCACGTCGGCGAGTTCCACCGAATCCCAGTCGGTGAGGCAGAGCCGGCTCGGTTCGCCGTGCATGGCGAAGAACCCGACGCGGTAGTCGGCGTACTGCTTGAGCAGCCAGCGGTCGAGGAAGTAGAAGAGCTCGTCACGGGTCGCGGCGTCCTTGTGGATGAACCGGATCCGACCGAGCCGTTCGAGGAGTTCCAGCGTGGGCAGCACCGAGCCGCGCTCGTTGAGATCCCGGTGCCACTGCCCCTCGACGCAGAAGACGCCACCACGCGCCACGTCCACCTCCCCCGTACCCGCGCCGACGTTACCGGTACGGGACGGCCGAGCGACACACCCCGGGACCCTGGCCTGCCCTTTGTCGCCATTTCACGAATTTGGTGCCCGGCTGCGCGGCGACGTTCTTCCCGTCACGGATGGGCGTTTCGCAATTCGCCCCAATTCACAGCCGATGCCCAGCTACCGCCGATCGCGAGGACAATTCTCTTTTATCGTCACCAACCCGTCCCGAAAGTGTCAGGGTGGAAACCGCGGGACGTCCCGGTCGATGTCCCGGTCTCCACCCCAATCGCTCTCCTATCGGGAGGACTTCTGTGCGCGTACACACCCTGAAACGGGCACTCGTCGCGTTCGCCCTGGCACTGCCCGGGGCCGCGATCGCCACGGTGGTCGCCGCACCAGCGGCCCACGCCGACGGCTGCTACACCTGGCAGCGCAACCTCTACCAGGGGCGCTCCGGGGCGGACGTCCGCCAGTTGCAGATCCGGGTCGCCGGCTGGGCCGGCTCCGGCGGGATCGTCCGGATCGACGGGGTCTACGGACCGGAGACCGCCGCCGCCGTACGCCGGTTCCAGGCCGCGTACGGGCTCAGCGGCGACGGCGTCGCCGGGCCGCAGACCTTCAACAAGCTCTACCAGCTCCAGGACAACGACTGCACGCCGGCGCACTTCAGCTACGGCGAGCTGGACGGCGGCTGCGGCCAGGGCGGGTGGAGCGGGGGCCCGCTCACGGCGAGCCAGACGAAGGCCAACGCGGTACGCACGATGTGGAAGCTGGAGGCGCTCCGGCGCGGGCTGGGCGACCGGCCGCTCTACGTCAACAGCGGCTTCCGCAGCTCGGCCTGCAACCGGCAGGTCGGCGGCGCGTCGAACAGCCAGCACCTCTACGGCACCGCCGCCGACGTGACCTCCCGGTCGCGGTCGCTGTGCCAGATCGCCAGCAGCGCGCGCAGCCACGGGTTCAGCGGCATCTACGGCCCGGGCTACCCCGGCCACGACACCCACGTGCACGTGGACTCCCGGCGGGAGAACAACTACGACGGCATTGCGAACCGGACCAGCTGGTCCGCCCCGGACTGCTGGTGACCTCCGGCGGGTGAACCGGGGCGCGTCGGCGCCGGCCCGGCCCGGGGAGGGGAATCCCGGGGCCGGGCCGGCGTCGCGCCGCCCCGGGCAACCGCCGCGTCGACGCCGGCCGGGTCGACGGCACCCGGGCGACGCCGGCGGTCGTACCTCCGCTCAGCTCGCCCGGGGCCAGCGCGGCGCGGTGGCGGGGGGCGCCACCGGCCGTCCGGGACCGCCGGGCCGGATGGCGGGCCGGATCCCCGGTGCGGCGACCCGGCCGGTCTGGCCGCGGGTCGGATAGACGGTGGGCCGGTCGGTCCGCGCCGGGGCCGCGGCGCTGGTGTACGTGAAGGGGAACGGCACGTGCACGAACGGGTTGCCGTGCCGGACCAGCGCGTCGATCTGGCGCTCGTTGAGCCCATGCGTCTCGAGCACCCGCCGGCCCCAGCGGTGCAGCCGGCACGGGTACGTCGCGCCGTCGTTGCGGCACAGCGGCCCGTTGGGCCACTCCTCGGCTGCGTGCACCACCACCGCCCGGACCGCGAGCCGGACGTCCTCGGGCGTCAATGGCGCCGGCACCGGCACCTCGCCAAGAATCTGATCGATGGGATCCGTCGACTGCTCACCAACTCGCACGGTAGGCCTCCCGCAGCTCGGCAGCGTCAGCGGCGGAATCGCCGCAGCGCATCCTCAAGCATTGGTACGGACCGTGACCGGCAGAAGTTCAATCCCGCCAGGCGGTGTACGGGCCGGGGCCGCCACCGGCGCCGCTCTCCTCCCGCCCGCTTCGCCGGGAGGAAACCGGTGCCGGACGGTAGCGTGAAGAGAAGAGTCCACTCGCCCGGGGAGCGTGCCGATGACCGAGCAGCAGCCGTACCGGGTGGTGGACCGGCACCCCGGTTTCGAGCTGCGCCGGTATCCGGCCCACCTGGTCGCCGAGCTGCGGGTCGCCGGGGACCTGGTCGGGGCGGGCAACGCGGCGTTCCGGCCGCTGGCCGCGTACATCTCCGGCGCCAACCGGTCCCGGCGTCGGGTGAACATGACCGCGCCAGTGGTCCAGGAACCGGCCCGGCCGGAGAAGATCGCGATGACCGCGCCGGTCGTGCAGGAGGAGGCCGATCAGATCGACAGCTGGCTGGTCCGCTTCGTGCTGCCCGCGGAGCTCACCGCGGCCACCGCGCCCGAGCCGGAGGACCCACGGATCACCGTTCGGGAGATCCCCGATCAGCTCGCCGCGGCGATGCGCTTCTCCGGCCGGTGGACCGAGAGGTCGTTCGGCGAGCGGGCCACCGCGCTGGGCCGGGCGGTCACCGCCGTCGGCCTGCAACCGACCGGCGCGATCCGCTACGCCCGCTTCGACCCACCGTGGAAGCCCTGGTTCCTGCGCCACAACGAGGTCGTGCTCCCGGTCGTCGAGTGACCGGCCGAGGAGAAGGGGTTCCTCGATGAGCGGAATGTTCCGCCGGAAACCTGTCGAGGCCATCGACGACGAGACCGAGGAGGGGCTGTCCCGCTCGCTGGGGCTGTGGCAGCTCACCGCGATCGGCGTAGGCGGCATCATCGGCGCCGGCATCTTCGCCCTGGCCGGGGCGGTGGCCAACGAGACGGCCGGGCCGGCCGTACTGGTGTCGTTCCTCATCGCCGGCCTGGCCAGCGCGGCCGCCGCACTGTCGTACGCCGAGTTCGCCGGCATGATCCCGAAGGCCGGCTCGGCCTACACCTACGGCTACGCGGTGCTCGGCGAGGCGGTGGGCTGGTTCATCGGCTGGGACCTGCTGCTGGAGTACACCGCGATCGTCGCGGTGGTGGCGATCGGTATCTCAGGCTACTTCGGCTTCCTCGTCGGCGAGCTCGGCGCGGAGCTGCCGGCCTGGATGCTCGGCGCCCCCAGCACCGGCGACGGGCACGTGGTCGACCTCTTCGCCGTGCTGCTCTGCCTGCTCATCGCGTTCCTGCTGACGCTGGGCATCAGGACCGCGGCCCGGTTCGAGACGTTCGTGGTCGGGCTGAAGGTGGCCGTGGTGCTGCTGGTCATCGTGGTCGGCTTCTTCCACGTGAAGACCGCGAACTACTCGCCGTTCTTCCCCTTCGGCATCAGCGGTGCGTTCACCGGCGCGGCCACCGTCTTCTTCGCCGTCTTCGGGTACGACGCGATGAGCACCGCCGCCGAGGAGTCGAAGGACGCCCGCCGGCACATGCCCAAGGCGATCATCTGGTCGCTGGTCATCTCGATGGTGCTGTACGTGCTGGCCACCCTGGTCCTCACCGGCATGCAGAACTACCGGGAGATCGACCCGGAGAGCGGCTTCTCCTCCGCGTTCGCCTCGGTGGGGCTTTCCGGGCTGGCCAGCGTGATCGCGGTCGGCGCGATCATCGGGATCCTGACGGTGATGTTCACCTTCATGCTCGGGGTGACCCGGGTCTGGTTCTCGATGAGCCGGGACGGGCTGCTGCCGGCCTGGTTCGCCAAGGTCCACCCGGTGCGGCGGGTGCCGACCCGGGTCACCTGGATCGTCGGGGTGGGCTCGGCGCTGATCGCCGGCTTCCTGCCGATCCGGCAGGCGGCGGAGCTGACCAACATCGGCATCCTGTTGGCCTTCGTGGTGGTCTGCATCGCGGTGATCGTGCTGCGCTACCGCCACCCCGAGACACCCCGCACGTTCCGGCTGCCCGGCATGCCGGTGGTGCCGGCGCTGGGCGCGGTCTTCTCGGTCTGGCTGATCACCTACCTCGACCGGGTGACCTGGCTGCGGTTCGCGGTCTGGTTCGTGATCGGCGCGGCGATCTACGCGCTCTACGGCTACCGGCGCTCGGCGCTGGCCGACCGCGGCGGGCGCCGGCCCTGAGGCGTACGGGCGGTGGGCCCGCGCCGACGTGCGGCGCGGGCCCACCCGGTGGTGGTACGACCTACTTCTTGTTGCCGGTGTTCGTCACCCGGAACGTGTAGTCCGCGTCCAGGTAGGTGAGGTCACCGGTCGGCAGGTTGGAGATCAGGACGGCGAAGTCGTTCTGGTTGCCGTTGGCACACTTCGTGTTGAAGCCGCTGCGGGTGAACTGGTCCCCGGTGAACCGGTAGACCCAGTTGCCCGCACCGTCGGTGGTCTCCCCCGCCGAGGTGGTGCCCGGCGTCAGGTCGCAGTGGGCCACGATCTGCACGGTCCAGTTGTTGTCCTGCACCCCGTCGGTGAGGAACCAGTCCCCGGCCGGGGAGGAGAGCGTCGCGGCGGCGCCGTTGACCCGGACGTCGTCCACGAACCAGCCGGTGTCCAGGTACGCGGCGTCGGTGGAGTACCGGAACCGCACGTCCGTCGTGTTGGCCGGCAGGACCGCGGTGAGGTGCACGTACTCCGGGTCGTCCACGAAGTACTCGCCGCCAGAGGTGCCGGTCAGGCCGTTGCCCTCGGTGTTGTTGCCGTGCGGGTCCTCGTTGGTCGTGACGACCTGTCCGGCGTCGTTGCGCAGCGGCACGGTGACCCAGTTGCCGCCGACCTGGGCCTCGACGAAGCCGTAGTCCCAGCCCTCCTCGATGAAGTTCCAGCTCCAGAAGTCCAGCGAGGTGACCGGGCCGGCGGTGTCGACGTTGAGGATGTTGTCGGACTGGCTCTCGTAGCCGGCGTACCAGTGGTCGGGGGCGCTGTGCGGGGCGATGACGGTCTGCGCGTCGCCGGCGAAGGTCAGCGCGACGGTCGGGCCGGGGTTGCGGAACCGCTCGACCGACATGCCGAACGGCACGGCGGTGGTGTCCGGCCGGTTCTTCAGCCGGGCCCACTTGGCGTCCGGGGTGGCGCCGTTGTAGCTGCCCCGGCCGCCCCAGAAGACGTCGTCGGCGATGTCGATGGTCCACGACGTGTCGGCCGGGTTGCCGAAGTCGAAGGCCTTGATGTCGTAGATCGGCGAGTCCTCGTCGTCCAGGTAGACCGCCACCGACCAGTCGCGGAACAGGTCCGCCGCGCTGCGCAGGTCCGGGCCGGGCAGCGCGTTGAAGTCGTCGATGGCGTTCTGCACGCCGGTCATGCCGTCGGCCTGCTCCTCGAAGATCATCTTGATCAGCAGGTCACCGGCCTTGCCGTCGTACTGCTTGTCCGGCGTGTAGGTGCCGTCGCCGTTGCCGCCGGCCTGCTCCCAGAGGTACTGGAAGTAGGTGAACGCGGCGCCGTAGTTGGCCAGGCTGCCGCCCCAGCGGGTCAGCGACGTCTCCTCGTAGAAGACCTGGTGATTGCTGAGGTGGGAGCCGCCGGCGTCCAGGCCGTTGAGGAAGATGGCAAAGTCGGCCAGCCCCTCGTCGACCCAGGAGAGCTCGCCGGGGTCGCTGTAGTTGTGCAGCAGGTGCTCCAGCTCGTGGGCGACCGTGCCCTCGTACAGCTCGGGGCGGTCGTTGGCCGGGTTGGCGTCGCGCCACGGCGACGTGTTCGGGCCGACCCGGTTGGCCCAGTCGAGGGCGTCGACCACGATCACGTTCATGCCGTTGGTCTCGATGAAGTCCGGCGCGAAGTACCCGGCGGTGTACGAGTTGACCGCGCAGTCGTAGTACGCGTCGTCCTGGATGTTGTAGAGCAGCATCACCAGCGAGTCGCTGGCCGGCTCGTCCGGGTCGGCGGCTTCCATCGGGCCGAAGTGTTCCTCGTCCACCGCGACGATCTGGCTCGCCAGCTTGTCGCCGACGTAGTTGATCTGCGCCTGGGTGAGCGTGAACTGCGCCGCCGTGGCGGTGGCGCACGGGGTGAACTCGTCGGCCGGGTTGTGGTCGAACTGCGGGTCGAGGCTGGCCACGCCGGCCGGCGCGGTGCCGTTGAGCGGGGTGCCGACCGGGACGTAGATGTAGACCGGGGTGCCGTCGGGGGTGGTGTTGGCGTACACCCGGGTGAAGTCCTGCTGGTAGGTGCCGCCGGCTGCGCTGTCGTTGATCGGCAGCGTGATGGTCGGTTCGCCGGGAAGGTTCTCGTGGTCGTTGGCGCTCGCCGGGGCCGAGGCCGTGAAGGCGAGCGCGGTCACGCTCGCCACCATGGCCGCGATCCGACTCGGTCGTCTCATTCGCACGCGGATGCCTCCTGAAGGAGGGCGGTGATCAGCTCCGGCCACCGCCGTCGGTGTAACACTCTCGCGCCCTGGACACTGCGGCCATAAAACCGCTGATCAGGGGAATGTTGCCTTCAGGCAACCACTTGCGACGGTGGATGCGAACCCCCTGCCGGGTCACAGCTTTGTCACGAACGCGAGACACAGTCCGTCCCGGACGGGGATCAGGACGGCACACCGCCGCGCTGCCACATGTCGGCCCACTTGAACTGCACCCGGCTCACCAGCGCGGAAACTTTCTCGTCGGCGAAGGGCCGGCGCAGGTAGCGCAGCTCCTCCGCCCCGGGCGACCGCTCCGGGTCCACCTCGACCAGGGCCAGCCGGTAGTCGCCGGCGTTCTGGCCGACCCGGATCTCCCGGTTGGTGACGAAGAAGTCCGCCGCGCCCGGCTCCCGCCCCTTCACCTCGATGTGCACCAGGTGCCCGTCCGGGCCGGTGGAGCGGATGTCGTAGCCCGGATTGTGGTGGGCCATCAGCTCCGGCTCCCGGCCCAGCGCGCGCTCCGCCCGCAGCACCGCCTCGACCGCCCGGCGCTCCGCCTCGGTGGTGTCCGGGACGGTCACCGTCCGGCCGAGGAGGCGGTCGACCAGCCCCTGCGGCAGCACCAGCGCCAGCGCCGCCACCGACGGCGGCCGGGTCTGGGTGTGCGCCTCGGCGGTCAGCTCGGCCAGCCGCCGCTCCCGGCGGCCGGTCAGCTCGCCGACCCGCTGCTCGGCGTGCCGGCGCTTCTCCCGGACGCTGGCGTCCGGGACGAGCTGCCCGGCGAGCCGGTCGGCCTCGGCGCGCCAGTGGGCGATCTCCCGGTCGAGCCGGTCGCGCACCTGCCCCCGGGTCCGCTCGACCAGCTCCCGGCGGCGGGCGCTGACCGAGGCGTACCAGTCGGGCAGGTGCTGGCCGGTGGCCCAGCGTTCGGCCACCTCGCGGGCGTCGGCCGGCCAGCCGTCGCCGCACACGTGCGCCACCACGCCCTGCTCGGCGGCCTCCGGGGCGGCGTAGTCGAGGAAGGGCGCCGCGCCGTCCCGGGACCGGCCGTCGGGCCAGAGCTCCAGGAAACCGAACCGCCGGGCCACCACCCGGTCGCGGCTGTCCACCACCTCCTCACCCACCGCGACCAGCAGCCGGTGCTCCTCGCCCCGGTCGAGCCGGTCGATCAGCACCGCGCCGCGCTCCAGCGCCGGGGCGTACCGGTCGAGGGTGTGGGCGACCACCGCGTCGAGCAGCGGGTGGCCGGGGGCGAGCAGCTCGGCGGTCGGCCTGCCGTCGAGCCGGGTGGCCGCCCGGTCGAAGCAGACCCGCTCGTAGCGCAGCGGGATCGGCGCGGTCCGGGTGCGCCGCTCGCGGACGGCCCGGGGCACGTCGGGGACGGCGTACCGGCCGGCCTCCCGGCTCGTCAGCCGCCCGCCGGCCCGGGCGAACGCGTCCCGGAAGAAGCCCTCCACGTAGTACGGCTGCAACCGGCGGGCCCGCGCCTCCTCCAGGTCCACCCGGGTACGCCGGGCGTCGGCGCCGCCCCGCAGGTCGGTGTGCAGGGCCCGCTCGTCGAGCAGCCGCGCAGCCGCCTCACCGACCCGCGCGTCGATCACCTGGCGCAGGTGGTCACGAATCTCGGGCCGATCGCCGTGCCGGACCGCGTCGAGCAGCAGCCGGTGCAGCGGCTCGCCCTCGAACGCCTCGCCGAGCACGTCGAAGACCTTCCCGCGCAGGGCGGCGTGCTGCTCCTCCAGCTTCGCCAGCAGCCGCTGGAACACCTCGCCCTCCCGGGTGTTCGCGGCGACCAGATTCCACAGGTGGCACATCTCCCGCTGGCCGATGCGGTGGATCCGGCCGAAGCGCTGCTCCAGCCGGTTCGGGTTCCACGGCAGGTCGTAGTTGACCATCAGATGGGCCTGCTGGAGGTTGAGCCCCTCCCCCGCCGCGTCGGTGGCGACCAGCACCAGGCAGTCCGGCTCGCCGGCGAACCGGGCCCGGACGGCCCGCCGGGCGTCCCGGCCCATCCCGCCGTGGATGGCCACCACCGCATCGGGGCGGCCCAGCAGCTCGCCGATGCGGTCGCAGAGGTAGCCCAGGGTGTCCCGGTGCTCGGTGAAGACGATGAGCTTGCGCGGCCCCTCGGGGGTGGCGATCTCCGGGGCCCCGCGCAGCAGCCCGGCCAGCTCGGTCCACTTCCGATCGGTGCCCGACTGCCGGACCCGCTCGGCGAGCGCCACCAGCTGATGCAGCACCCCGATCTCGTGCCGCAGCTCCTCGGCGGAGCGGGCGGCGGTGGCGGCGTCGACCACCTCCTCCTCCCGCTGCTCGCGCTCGGCGCTCGGGAAGTCGTCGTACGCCTCGTCGAGGTCGACCGGGCCGCCGGCGGCGCCGCCCAGCGCGGCCGGCCGGGTCTCGGCCTCGCGCAGCCGCTCGGCCAGCCGGGCGGCCCGGCGGCGCAGCGAGCGCAGGATCGCCTCGGGGCTGGACGCGAGCCGGCGTTGCAGCACGGTCAGCGCGAAGCCGACGGTGTTGCCCCGCGCCCCGCTGAGCGTGTCGGCCCGGTTGAACTCCTGCCGCACGTACGCGGTGACCGCCTCGTACAGTTCCGCCTCGGCGGCGGAGAGCTGGTACGGCACGGTGTACGCCCGCCGGGGCGGGAAGAGCGGCGTGCCGGAGAGGGTGAGCAGCTCCTCCTTGACCCGGCGCAGCATCAGCCCGTCGGCGCCGGTGTCGTGCTCGCCCTCCCGGTAGCGCCCCTCGAACCGGTCCGCGTCGAGCAGGTTGAGGAAGAGCTGGAAGTCGCGTTCCTTGCCGGCGTGCGGGGTGGCGGTCATCAGCAGCAGGTTGTCGGCGACCTCGCCGAGCCGCTCGCCGAGCTGGTAGCGGCGGGTCGCGGAGACCTCCCGGCCGTAGTAGTGCGCGGACATCCGGTGCGCCTCGTCGACCACCACCAGGTCCCAGCGGCTCTCGGCGAGGGCGGCCAGCCAGCGCTCGCTGCGGGCGAGCTGGTCCATCCGGGCGATCAGCAGCGGGTGGCCGGCGAAGAGGTTCTCGCCGCGCGGCACCGCCTGGGCCAGCTCGGTGGTGAGGAGCTGGAAGCGCAGGGCGAACTTGTCGTACAGCTCGTCCTGCCACTGCTCCACCAGGCCGCCGGGGGCCACGATCAGGCAGCGGGACAGGTCGCCGCGGAGCATCAGCTCCTTGGCGTAGAGGCCGGCCATCACGGTCTTGCCGGCGCCCGGGTCGTCGGCGAGCAGGAAACGCAGCGGCACCCGGTCCAGCAGGTGGCCGTAGACCGCCTCGATCTGGTGCGGCAGCGGCTCCAGATCGCTGCTGGTGACGGCGAGCATCGGGTCGATGTGCGCGGCGGCGCGCAGCCGCAGCGCCTCGGCGGCCAGCTTGAACTCCTCGGCGTCGGCGTCGAACGGGGTCCGCTCGGCGGCCACCAGGTCGAGGGCCGGCTCGTTGCCGCGCATCAGGATCTGCTCGCCGAGCTGCCCACCGGCGGTGCGGTAGACCACCCGGACGGTGTCCGCGCCGATCGCGGTGACCGCGATCAGCTCGGCCGGTCCATCGGGGACGATGCCCGTCACGGCGGCGCCGGCGGCGAGTTCTTCGAGCGGCAGCATCCGGACTTGCTATCACGCCGGCCGGGATCCGGCCGTCCCGGCGCCGCCGGCCGGGCTGTCGCGCGGGGGCGGCGACCGCTACCGTTCCCGGTCTGGGGAGGTGCCGTCGGTGTACGTCGTGTCGGTGATCAACTACAAGGGCGGGGTGGGCAAGACCACCGTGACCGCCAACCTCGGCGCCGAGCTGGCGAACCGGGGGATGAAGGTGCTGCTGATCGACCTCGATCCGCAGACCAGCCTGACGTTCAGCTTCTACGACCCGGACGACTGGCGCGAGCGGCTGCGCGACGACCGGACCGTGAAGCGCTGGTACGACGGCCTGCGCGGGGACGCCCCGGCGGTGCGCCTCGGCGAGCTGGTGGTCTCCCCCGGCCCGGTCAACGCGCACCTGAGCGGCCCGGGCCGGCTCGACCTGATCGCCTCCCACCTGCAACTGATCGACATCGACCTGGCACTGGCCCGCGGCGTGGCCAACGGCGACGAGTACGACGCGGAGCTGTTCCGGGTCCGCGGCTCGCTGGCCGAGGGGCTGCACGACGACGCGTTGGACAGCTACGACCTGGTGCTGATCGACTGCCCGCCCAACTTCAACGTGGTCACCCAGTCGGCGATCATCGCCAGCGACCACCTGGTCATCCCCGCGAAGGCCGACTACCTGTCCACCCTGGGCATCGACTACCTCTACGGCAACGTCCAGGAGCTGGTCGAGCAGTACAACGCCGACGCCCGGCGGTTCGCCACCAGCCGCCGGCACCACAAGGTCGCCCCGGACATCGCCGGGGTGGTGTTCACCATGATCCAGCTGATGTCGCAGCGGCCGATCAGCGCCCACCAGGGCTACATGGACAACGTCCGCGGGCTCGGCCTGCCGGTCTTCCCCACCGCGCTGCGGGAGAACGTCAGCCTCTACGCCAGCAACACCCCGCGCGGGGTGCCGGTGGTGCTGCGCGACCGGGTCACCGTGCCCGTGGTCCGCGACGAGCTGCGCCAGCTCACCACCGAGTTCCTCGACCTCCTCCAGCCGGAAAGGGCGGCGGCATGACCGACGCGAAGCTCACCCTCGCCGTACTGGCCCGGGTCGCCGAGTTCCTCCAGGAGCTGCCGGAGGCCGACGTCACCGACCTCGCCGAGGGCCGCGCCCGACTGGCGGTGGTCCCCTTCGGCGCGGACACGCCCCGGGTCCCCGCGGCCCGACCGGTCCCGGCGCGGGCCGCGACCGCCCGCCGGGCCGCCGCGCCGGCGATCGACCTGGACGCCGCCCGCGCGGCCCTGGCCACCATGGACAACCGCGACGAGGGTACGGCGTACCTGTCGCCGTGGGCCGCCAAGGACCTGAAGGCCCTCGCGGCGGCCCTGGAGATGCGCGGTGTGACGAGTCTGCGCAAGGCCGAGCTGGTGGACCGGATCGTCGACCGGACCATCGGCTTCCGGCTCAACTCCACCGCGATCCGCCGCCTCTGACCGGCATCCACCACGGCGGCCGGTACTGCCCGGCGCTTCCGAGTGCGGCCCCGGGTACCTAGGCTGACGGGACTGACGTCGACCGGCGAGGAGGCCCCCGTGCCCGACGTGCAGATCCCGACGGCTCGGGGGACGCTGCCCGCGTACCTGAGCGAACCGGACGGTGACCGGCCACGGCCCGGCGTGGTCGTCGTGCAGGACGTGTTCGGGTTGACGCCGGACATCCGCCGGCAGGCCGACTGGCTGGCGGCCGAGGGTTACCTGGCGGTGGCGCCGGACCTGTACTCCCGGGGCGGTCTGGCCCGGTGCGTGCCGGCGACCCTGCGGACGCTGATGAAGGGGCACGGCCCGGCCTTCGACGAGCTGCACGCGACCCGGGCCTGGCTCGCCGGGCGACCCGACTGCACCGGCCGGATCGGCGTGATCGGGTTCTGCATGGGCGGCAGCTTCGCGCTCCAGCTCGCGCCCACCGGCGGGTACGCCGCGTCGAGCGTCAACTACGGCCGGCTGCCGCGCGACGCCGAGCGGCTACTGGCCGGGGCGTGCCCGGTGGTGGGCAGCTTCGGCGCCCGCGACCGCAGCCTGCGCACGGCGCCGACGGTGCTGGCGGCGGCGCTGACCGCCAACGACGTCCCGCACGAGGTCACCGTCTATCCGGAGGCGGCGCACGGGTTCCTCAACGACCACCGGCCGGGCGAGCTGACCCGGCTGGGGCACGCGCTGGTGCGGGTGACCGGCGGGCCGCACGAGCCGTCCGCGACGGACGCCCGGCGGCGGATCGTCACCTTCTTCGACCGGTACCTGATTGGGGAGGCGGCGTGAACCGATACGTGGGGCTGCTGCGCGGGGTCAACGTCGGCACCACCCGGATCGCCATGGCCGACCTGCGCCGCCTGGTCGCCGATCTGGGCCACGACGACGTACGCACCTACCTCCAGTCCGGCAATGTGGTCTTCGGCAGCACCTCGGCCGACGCGGGCGCGCTGGCGAAGGGGATCGAGCGGGCGATCGCCGACGAGCTGGGGCTGACCGTGCCGGTGCTGGTGCGTACGGCCGACGAGCTGACCGCGGTGATCGACGCCAGCCCGTACGCCGGGCGGCAGGACGACCCGACGCGGCTGCTGGTCGCGTTCCTGGCGGAGCGGCCGGCGAAGTCGAAGGTGACCGCGCTGACCGTGCCGGGTGGGGAGAACGTGGAGTTCACCGTGGCCGGTCGGGAGGTCCACCTGCACTTCCCCGACGGCGGGTACGGCCGCTCGAAGTTCACCAACGCCTACCTGGAGAAGCAACTGGGCGTGGTGGCCACGACGCGGAACTGGAAGTCGGTGTGCGCGTTGCGGGACCTGGCCGCGGGCTGACCGGCTCCCGGGCGATCTTGCCTCCGGTGGGTGGCCGCCGATACGCTCCCGCGGCTGTCTCCACTGCGAAAGGACCGTCGTGACTGCTCCCGTCACCACCCAGAAGTCCTGGGTCGTCACCCTGGTGCTCTGCATCTTCCTCGGCACGCTCGGCGTGCACCGGTTCTACACCGGGAAGGTCGGCACCGGCATTCTCCAGCTGATCACCCTGGGCGGGCTCGGCATCTGGACGCTGATCGACTTCATCCTGATCCTGGTCGGCTCCTTCAAGGACAAGCAGGGCCAGCCGCTCGCCAAGTAAGGCGACGTCACGGGCGGGGCCGGGGTCGGACGACCCCGGCCCCGCCGTCGTGGCGTCAGAAGTGGTACGCCGTGCCGTACTCGGGCACCAGCACCCGGCTGCGCGGGGACACCCGGCGTACGGCGGCCACCAGGTTGTCCAGCCGCTCACGGTCGGCGGGCGCGACGGTCGGCGGGTTGACCAGCGGCGTCTCGAAGTTGTCCCAGTGCACCGGCACCACGACCCTCGGGTGGTCCAGCGCCGCCATCAGCCGGGGCACGTAGTCGGCGGTGGAGCCGGTCGCCGGCAGCGCCACCATCGCCACGTCCGGCGCCAGGCCGGTCAGGTTGCGCTCGGCGAAGTCGCTGGCCCCCATGAGGAACACCGACGGTCCGCCGTCCACCCGGACCTGGTAGGCCAGGGTGTCCCCCTCCGGCAGGTCGGCGATGGTGGCCGGCCGCTCCGGCGGGCTGACCCGCACCCCGGGGAAGGCGACCGAGTACGACGCGTTGCGGCTGTGCAGGGCCGCCACCACCTCGATGGTGTGGTCGCCGAACTCCAGCACCTCGCCGCCCCTGACCGGGCTGAGCTGGCCCGCCGGGACCCCGTACGCGAGGCCCAGGTGGTACGCGGTGAGCGTGCCGAAGACCCGCGCGCCGGTCCGCGCGGCGATGTGCGACACGTCGGCGAAGTGGTCCCAGTGGGTGTGGGTGACCAGGACGGTGGCGGCCCGGTCGGCGTACCGGTCGACCACGGCGGTGTCCACGGTCAACGGGGTGGCCGGGTCGAACGCCCCCCGGAACAGCCCGGTGTCGAAGCGGCTGAGGTACGGATCGACCAGCACGGTCCGCCCGCCGATGTCGATCCGCCAGCCGGAGGTGCCCCACCACCGGAAGCTGGCCACGCCCGGCCGGCGGGCGGCGGGCGCGGCGGCGCACACCGGCGCGGCCTGCGCCGGGGCGGCGGCGACGAGTCCGCCGGCGGTCACCGCGGCGGTGGCGGCGGCCGTGTCCCGCAGGAAGCGGCGGCGATCGAGCTGAGGTGCGGACATGGTGGATCCTCCCCGTCATGGGTGGTACCTGAACGGCCCCCAGCCCACCACCGCGCACCGCCGGGCGTCCAAGATCAGACGGGTCGACGGGCGATATCGGTCCGGATATCAGGCCAGCTCAACGGCGCCGTCCGGCGGGCGGGACGGGCAGAAATTCACCGGGCCCGCAGGGCCTCCACCGCGGTCCGGGCGGCCTCACCCATGGCCAGGTCGACGTCGATGCGCCGGGTGGAGAGCCGCCGGGAGCGCGCGAAGACCGCCATCGCGTACCGCCCGCCGTCGGGGTACTCGGCCACCCCGGCCTCCAGGTGCAGCCCGGGCAGCGTGCCGCTCTTCGCGGCCACCCGCACGCCCGGCGGGAAGCCGGAGGCCAGCCGGGTCCAGGAGAGCTGCCGGGACATCAGCTCCCGGACGGTGGCGCAGGCGGTGGCCGGGCCGGCCTCGTCCCGCCAGATCAACCCGAGCAGTCGGGTGATCTCCCGGGCGGTGCTGGAGGTGGTCGCCCCCGGGTCGAGCACCCGCATGGCCCGGACCCGCTCGTCGGACAGGGTGGGGAAGATCCGCGCGAACTCGGCCTCGGTGGGGGCGCCCGCGTCGGCGAGCATCGTCTCGACCAGCTGCCGAGGTCCGCCCACGATCCGGGTGCGCGGTAGTTCCAGCTCGGCGGCGAGCATCGGCAGCACGTCCGCGCCCACCCGGCGCAGCAGCACGTCGGCCGCGGTGTTGTCGCTCACCGACATGCTGAGGTAGGCCAGGTCACGCAGGGAGATCTCCACGTCGTCGGCGCAGCCGGCCACCCCCCAGCCACCGAGCCGGTCGCCTGCGGTCACCAGGACCCGCTCGGCCGGGTCGAGCTGGCCGTCTGCGACCTGCCGGGCGAACTCCAACACCAGGAAGATCTTGAACACCGACGCGATCACCGTCTGGCGGTCGGCCGTGACCGCGACTTCCCGGCCGTCGCCACCGTCCACGGGTACGACGTGCAGGCTCCCGGTGACGCCGGCCCGTTGGAAGATCTCCGCGATCCGCTCCTGTGCTGCCACCCCGGCACGGTAACCGGCGGCTGCCGTAGGGTCCGGGCGTGGACCTGCTCCGCCACCTGCGGCACTTCGTGGTGGTCGCCCGCGAGCTGCACTTCGGCCGGGCGGCCGAGGCGCTGGGCATGGCACAGCCGCCGCTGAGCCAGTCGATCCGGCGACTGGAGCGGGAGCTGGCCGTGGAGCTGTTCGACCGCTCGCGCCGCCAGGTCCGGCTGACCACCGCCGGTCAGCTGCTGCTCGGCGCGGCCGACGAGCTGCTCGCCGCCGAGCGGCGGGCGCGGCATCTGATGCGCCAGGCCCGCGAGGGGGCGCTGGGGGTGTTCCGGGCCGGGGTGCCGCCGGAGACCCCGGCGGTGATCCTGCGCGCCCTGCTGGACCGGCTCGCCGCCACCGCGCCCGGCCTGGATGTGGACCTGCACGAGCTGACCAGCGCCGAGCAGGTGCGGATGCTCGCCGAGGGGCGGCTCGACGTGGGGCTGCTGCACCATCCGGCGCCGGAGTCCGGGCTGCGGTTCGGGCCGCCGGTGGCCGTACCCGTGGGGGTGCTGCTGCCGCGCGCGTCGCCGCTGGCCCGGCCGCGCGAGGTGGCGCTGGCCGACCTGTCCGGGCTGGACCTGGTGGCCGCGCCCCGCTCCACCGCCCCGGGCTGGTACGACCATGTCCTCAGGACCTGCGGCCGGTACGGGTTCACCCCCGGTCGGGTCCGACCCGCCCGTAATCCGGAGTTCATCTTCGGTCTGCTGCTCGCCGGCGGCGCGGTGGCCTTGGAGCCGGCGGCGCTGGCCCGACGGGAACCCCGGATCGGCTGGCGACCGATCGCCGGGCAGCCCCTGCTACGGCGGACCGCGGCGGCCTGGCCGGACCGCTCGCCGCATCCGGCCGCGCCGATGTTCGCACAGCTCGCGGCGGAGGTGCTGGCCACCGACGAGCCGGCTCCCCCGGCGGCGGTCCTGCCGGCGGCCCGGCCGTGGCCGGTGCTGTTCGAGGCCGGTGCCACGTCGTCGGACCCCGGAAATTTACGCTCGTGATCTCCCGCTGGCCACCATCGCCCCGTTAACATCGGCGACCATGAATCAACAGAGCATCCGCCGTCCGCGACCCGGCCGGCTGAGCGCGGCGTTCGCGGTCGCCGTCACGCTGATGGCCTCGGTGGCGATCGCCGCGACCTCCGCGTCGGCGGCGACCACGCTGACCGTGGCGCAGGCCCTCGCCGCCCAGGACGGCCGGACGGCCACCGTCACCGGCTACGTCATCGGCCAGCCGACCGCGTCGACCACCGTGATCACCAGCAACTTCACCGCCGACACCGCGATCGCCATCGCCGACAGCGCGGCCGAGACCGGCACCGCTCGGATGCTCTACGTCCAGGTCACCACTGCCTACCGGAGCAGCTTCGGGCTGCTCACCAACCCCTCGCTGCGCGGCAGGCAGGTCACCGCGACCGGGACACTGACCGCGTACTTCAGCCACGGCGGCCTGAAGGACCCCACCGCGATGAGCCTCGGCGGCACGTCCCCGTCGCCCTCGCCGAGCCCGACCGCCACCGCGACCACCGGCCCGTACGACTCGACGTACTACGCCTCCGCGGTCGGCAGGACCGGCACCGCGCTGCGCGGCTCACTGCACACGATCATCCGGAGCCAGACGAAGCTCTCCTACGACCAGGTCTGGGAGGCGCTCAAGGACACCGACCAGGACCCGGCCAACGCCAACAACGTCATCCTGCTCTACACCGGGCGCTCGCAGAGCAAGACCAGCAACGGCGGGGGCGTGGACGACTGGAACCGGGAGCACGTCTGGGCCAAGTCGCACGGCGACTTCGGCACCACCACCGGCCCGGGCACCGACGTGCACCACCTGCGCCCGGAGGACGTCTCGGTCAACTCGCTGCGCGGCAACAAGGACTTCGACGCCGGTGGCAGCGCGGTCACCGAGGCGCCCGGCTGCTACACCGACGCCGACTCGTTCGAGCCGCGCAACGCGGTCAAGGGCGACGTGGCCCGCATGATCATGTACATGGCGGTCCGGTACGAGGGCGACGACGGCTGGCCCGACCTGGAGATGAACAACTCCGTCAGCAACGGCACCGCGCCCTACCTGGGCCGCCAGTCGGTGCTGCTGTCCTGGAACAAGCTGGACCCGCCGGACGCCTTCGAGCAGCGCCGCAACCAGCGCATCTACGAGCGCTGGCAGGGCAACCGCAACCCGTTCGTCGACCACCCGGAGTGGGCCACCGCCATCTGGGGCTGACGACCCGGGTCGCCGGCGCGGGCCGCCCGCGCCAGCGACCCGCGGTTGTCCCATATCACCCCGTCGTGCCGTGACGGTGGCACCCGAGCGGGTAGGACAGGAGGGTGACAGGCGCCCGGCACGGGCCGTGGGAACGCTTCCGGCGGTGGACCGGGCGCCCCTGACGATGGGAGAGACAGCCAATATGGCGAACACGATTCCCGACATCAGCCTCAACGACGGCAACACCATCCCCCAGCTCGGCTTCGGGGTGTTCCAGATCGAGCCGAAGGACACCGTCGAGGCGGTCCGCACCGCGCTGGAGATCGGCTACCGGCACATCGACACCGCCGAGATGTACGGCAACGAGGCCGAGGTCGGCGAGGCGATCCGCACCTCCGGCATCGACCGCGACCAGGTCTTCGTGACCAGCAAGCTGAACAACGGCTTCCACCGGCCGGAGGACGCCCGCAAGGCGTTCGACTCGACGCTGGCCGCGCTGAAGTTCGACTACATCGACCTGTTCCTGATCCACTGGCCGCTGCCGACCCTCTACGACGGCGACTTCGTCTCCACCTGGAAGGCGCTGGAGGAGTTCCAGCGCGACGGGCGGGCGAAGTCGATCGGGGTGTCGAACTTCCAGGTCGCGCACCTCGAGCGGCTGGCCGCCGAGGCGGACGTGGTGCCTGCGGTGAACCAGATCGAGGTGCACCCGTACTTCGGCAACGAGGAGGTGCGCGCGTACGGCAGGGCGCACAACATCCCGACCGAGGCGTGGTCGCCGATCGCGCAGGGCAAGGTGCTCGACGAGCCGACGCTGGTCGACATCGCCGACCAGGTAGGCCGCACCCCCGCTCAGGTGGTGCTGCGCTGGCACGTGCAGCGCGGCGACATCGTCTTCCCGAAGTCGACCACCCCGAAGCGGATCGAGGAGAACCTCCACATCTTCGACTTCGAGCTGGACGACGCGACGATGGACCGGATCAACGGGCTGAACAAGGGCGAGGCCGGGCGGCAGGGCCCGAACCCCGACACCTTCGACTACGTCCCGAGCTGACCCGAACCGCGACGATGGGGCCCGCCCGACGGCGGGCCCCTCGCCGCGTGCCCCGGCCGGTCAGATGATGAAATGCGTCCAGTACGCCAGCCAGATCACGAACATCGCGCCCTGCACCAGGCCCAGACCGGCGCTCAGCCAGGCGTCCGTACCGGCGTTCCTCGCCCAGCGGGCCAGGACCAGGCAGACCGGGAAGGCCGCCAGCAGGTAGCGCAGCAGGCTCTTGTACACCGGCGGCCCCATCGACAGCGGCGCCAGCACCAGCAGCACGCCGTAGACGACGTAGGGCAGCCCGATCCACCGGTAGCCGGCGACCACGATCGCCAGCACGACGACGGCGAACCACACCCGTACGGCGTCCCGGCCGTCGCCGCCGGCGAGGCCGTGCCAGACCACCCAGAACGGGTTCTGGACGCCGATGCCCCAGTTCTTCTCCTGGACGTGCTTGTAGGCGAACCAGTCCCCACCCTTCCACCGGCAGAACGCCATGAAGGTGAGCCAGCCGGCCGGGATCAGCGCCAACGGCCAGCCCGCCCGGAGGTAGCTCACGAGACTGCGCGGGTCGAGCCGGTAGCGGTGCTGGCGGAGCAGGACCAGGGCGAGCGGTACGGCGACGAGGAACCCCACCGAGCGGCTGAGCCCGAGGAAGTAGCCCAGCACCCCGACGAGCAGCCAGCGCCGCTGCTCGGCGTAGTGGAAACAGGCCAGCGTCAGGCAGAGGAACAGCGACTCGGTCAGCGCCGCCTGGAACAGGAACGCCGTCGGCAGCAGGACCAGGTAGCGGGTGAACCGGCGCGCCGCGGCGTCGTCGCCGAGCAGCGTCCCGCCCAGCGCCAGCGCGTAGTAGAGCGTCAGCAGGAACGCGACGTTGCTGATCAGCAGCAGCGCCATGGCGGTGTCGCCGCCGAGCAGGACCGCCACCGGCCGGGCGAGGAACGGATACAGCAGGGGGAAGCCGAAGTCGTTCCACGGACCGTGCAGCGGCAGCCGGGCCAGGTGGTCGTAGAGCAGGCCGTCCCAGACGAACCAGAGCGAGAGCCAGCGGTGCGACGAGATCGCCTGCTGGTCGGCGCGCATGCCCGCCTCGTCGGCGGGCGGCGCGCCCGGCACCCCGTCCCAGGCGGTGAGGGCGATCAGGCCGACGACGGTGAGGACGATCTTCGCGCCGGCGAACAGCGCGAGCGCGTACCGCCAGCGGTCGGGCACCCGGTCGAGCAACATCCGGGCCCGCTGCCACGGCGTCGGCGCGCGGTCCGGGACGGCCGCCGGTTCGGGGGCGGGCGCCTGCGGCTCGGACGCGGGATCCCGCGGCCTGTTGCTCATGAAGCTTCCTCGGTTCGGGTCCGGACCCGTGGCCGCCCGGGCGGGCCGCGAGCCTGGCGCCCGGCATCCCCCGCCTGCGCCGGATGACACCTCGCCGCGCGGACGGACCTCCGGTACGGCAAATTCCCGGACACCGGACGTGAGACGGCGCGGAGAAGGGGTAACCGCGCCTCTCCGGAGGGGACCCGAGGGCAGGGGGCGGCACACGCATGGACGAGCGTCACGGCACGGTGGTCATCGGCGCCGGCCCGGCGGGGCTGACCGCCGCGTACGAGCTGCTGCGGCACGGCGCGAGCGTGCGGGTCCTCGAAGCCGACGACGTGGTGGGGGGCATCAGCCGCACCGTCGAGCGGGACGGCTGGCGGTTCGACATCGGCGGGCACCGGTTCTTCACCAAGGTGCCCCGGGTCGAGGAGTTCTGGCACGAGGTGCTGCCCGACGAGGAGTTCCTGCTGCGTCCCCGGATGAGCCGGATCTACTACCGGGGGGCGCTCTACGACTACCCGCTCAACGCCGGCAACGCGCTGCGCAACCTGGGGCTGCGGGAGGCGACCCGGTGCATGGGCTCGTACGCGCGGGCCCGGCTGCGCCCGCCCCGCGACCAGTCCCACTTCGAGGGCTGGGTGTCGGCGCGCTTCGGCTGGCGGCTGTACTCGATCTTCTTCAAGACCTACACGGAGAAGGTCTGGGGAATGCCGGCCGACCAGTTGCAGGCCGACTGGGCCGCCCAACGGATCAAGAACCTGTCCCTGTCGAAGGCGGTGCTCAACGCCCTGCTGCCGAAGCGCAACCGCAAGGACGTCACCAGCCTCATCGAGGAGTTCCAGTACCCCCGGTTGGGTCCGGGCATGATGTGGGAGCGCTGCACCGAGGAGATCCGCCGACGCGGCGGCGAGGTCACCACCGGCACCTGGGTGACCTCGGTACACCGGGAGGACGGGCGGGCCGTGGCGGTCAGCGTCGACGGGGCGGGCGGCGAGCGCCGGCTCCCCGCCGACCACGTCATCTCCTCGATGCCGATCTCCGAGCTGGTGGCCGCGATCCGGCCGGCGGCGCCGCCCGAGGTGCTGGCCTGCGCCGCCGACCTGCGGTACCGCGACTTCCTCACCGTGGCGCTGGTGGTGCCGGAGGAGTTCTCGTTCCCGGACAACTGGATCTACGTGCACGACCCGGCCGTGCGGGTCGGCCGGATCCAGAACTTCGGCTCCTGGTCGCCGTACCTGGTGAAGGACGGCCGGACCTGCCTCGGCCTGGAGTACTTCGTCTTCGAAGACGACGAGACGTGGCGGACCCCGGACGAGCAGCTGGTGGCCCTGGCGACCGCCGAGCTGCAACAGCTCGGCCTGATCCGGCCGGGCGCCGTGCAGAGCGGGTACGTGGTGCGGATGCCGAAGGCCTACCCGGTCTACGACGACCGGTACCAGCACAACGTCGACACGATCCGGGCCTGGCTGGCGCGGGAGCTGCCCAACGTGCACCCCGTCGGGCGCAACGGGATGCACCGCTACAACAACCAGGACCACTCGATGATGACGGCCATGCTCACCGCCGAGAACATCGTCCACAGCGCGGGCCACGACGTCTGGGCGGTCAACGTCGAACAGGACTACCACGAGGAGACCGGCGACCGGGACGGCCGGCGAGGCACCGGCCGCGACGCGCCGATCGTGCCGGCCCGCACCGTGACAGCCGCCGCCGGGACCGGGCCCGCTGACCCCGCGGTCAGTCGGTCAGGGCGATCCGCCAGTCGTTGGAGCGCATCAGCCGGCCCGGCGGGTACTCGAAGTCGGTCGGGCCGAGCAGGGTGAAGCCGGCCTTGCGGCAGACCGCGTTGGATGCGGGGTTGTCCACCGACGGGTACGCGTGCGCCCACCGGCGCCGGCGCTCCGCGCGGGCCTCGGCCACCACCGCCCGCACGGCCGCGGTGGCCAGGCCCCGCCCCTGGTGCTCGGGGAGGATGGCCCAGCCCATCTCGTAGACCGGCTCGTCGCGCCAGACCCGTTCCCAGTAGCCGATGCTGCCGACCTTCGCCCCGTCGGGCAGTACGACGGCGAACATGTGGCCACTGCCCGGGCCGGGGCCGCGCAGGTAGCGTTCGTGCCGGACGAGCACCTGCCCGTCGGTCTCCGAACCGCCGGTGTGGTGCCGGATCTCCGGCGCGTTGAGCCGGCACAGCAGCTCCAGGTCCTCGTCGTCCCACCGCGCGAGGCGCACCTCGGTCATCGTTCCCCCGTCCCGTCGTGGTCGCCCACTGAAGCAACCGGCATCGACGGTGCGGGGTCACGCGCCGGTCCACTTCCGACCAGAATCCCTCTGGTGAGCCACGAGGAGAGCAGCCACTACCGACGCCTGCTGGCCCCCTACGCGGGCGGCCTCCAGGACGCGATGTGCGTGACGTACGCCCGGGGTGTCGACGAGGACGCGTTCATCCGCGCGTTCGGCGGGGACCCGGCCCGCACGGTGTCGCTACGAAGCCGTGACCCCGACCCGGAGCGGCCCGGCGGCCTGCCGATGATCCTGCTGGTCACCCGGGTCGGTGACTGGCTGGTCGGGATCGAGGAGAACGGCTTCCAGGGCAGCCGCCCGGAGGTGATGCGCGCCGCCTCGGCGGGCGGCCCGGCGGTCAGCGTCTACTGGTGCGTGCACGCTGCCGCCCAGTTCACCTACCGGGAGCGGGGCCGACCGGTGGTGAGCTTCGACCTGTGGGACGCCGAGCGGCGGTGGGGGCCGGAGCCGGAGGCGCTGGGCGACCTGATGTCCGGCCTGCCCTTCGAGTTCGGCCAGGGGGGCTGGGCGGGGCTGGCGCTCGCCGAACGGTTCACCGGCATCCGGCTGGACGAGGAGATCCTCGGCCGGGTGTTCCGCCGGGCGTTGCTGACCCAGGTCCCGGAGGACCTGGTCCCCGAGAACATGATGGGCCATCCGGCGCTCGACGACCCGTTCGTGCGGGCGGTGGTCGCCGAACCGACGCGGGACAAGCTGCCCGGTGTCACCGCCCTGCTCGCCGGGCTGCTCGCCGAGCACGGCGGGATCGGGGGCGAGCCGGCGGTCCGGGACGCGCTGGCGCTGCTGGCCGAGCGCGCGGACGGTGGCCGGGCCGACGCCACCGAGGTGCGGCGTCGGATGGACGCCCTGGTCGAGGCGGCGGGGAGGGAGCGGCCGCGGAACGCGCAGGACCTCATGCGGCTGCACGCCATCCAGGGCGTACGGAACGCGCTGAACGACGACCCCGCGCGGGCCTCCCGGGAACTCATCTCCTCCGGGGGCTACATCCTGAGCGGGGACGCGGGGGTGGTGCGCCTGGTCTTGGACCGGTGCCGCGCCCGCGCGCTCCGCGCCCCGGCCTGACCAGGGGGCGGGGGCCTGTTGCGCTCGCTACAAACTTGATGACGCGAACGAATCACGCCGGCCGGGGGGTCCCGGTCAGTTGCGGGGCTTGGGGACCTGCGGGTTGAAGCGCGGCTTCAACGCCTTGACCAGCTCATCCTCGTCCGCCTCCGGGTTGTCGCTCTCCCGCCAGCGGACGATGCACCGGCCGAGCCAACTGGCGATGTCGGCGGCCGAGGCGACCGGGCCGGACCGGTCGAGCAGCTGACCGACCTGGTCGTGCAGCACGGAGGAGGCGCGGCTGCCGGTCAGGTGCTGGCGCAGCCGGTCCTTGAGGTTCGGGGTCTGCCCCACGTAGATGACCGTGTCGCCGGCGACCACCACGTGCACGCCGGCCGCGCGGGGCGCGTCCGCGACGACATCCATCGTGTACGGGCGGGAGACGGTGAAGCCCGCCAGCAGATCCTGGTGTGTGATCTCGGTCATCCCCGGACGCTACCGAGCACCGGCCCTGTCCGGCAGCCCCTGACGGGTCCCGCGTTCTCAACGGTCAGGTGCCACCGAGGTGCGCGAGCACCGCCTGATGGGCGCTCCAGCCGTCCGGGAACTTCACCGGCACGTCGAGGTGCACCGTCTCGGTCGACGGGTGGGCGTCCAGCAGTTCGCCGATCCCCGCCCGGGCCACCACCACGCAGGCGTGCCGGTGCCGGGACGCCAGCACGCAGAGCCGCCCCGACTCCAGGTGGAACGCGGTGGCGTCGCGTCGGCCGGAGAGCGGGTGCAGCACGATCGTCACGTCGTACTCGCGGCCCTGGAGCCGGTTGGCGGTGTCCACGGTGATGGCCGCGCCGGCCTCGCCTAGGTGGGCGCGGATGGCCGCGACCTGGTCGCGGTGGGCGGCCCCGACGGCGATCCGGTCGGCGGTGACCGGCGCGCCGGCCGGCGCGTGCTCGGAGATGGCGACCGCGCCCCGGTGCAGCACCCGTAGGGCGAGCGCCGCGCAGGCGGCGGCGGCTTCGGCGTCGGTACGCAGGGTGTGCCGGGCCGGCAGTTCGTAGAGCGCCCAGCCGGCGGTGGCGGCCAAGTCCACCGCCGCGTCCACGGCGTCACCCGGGCCGGGCCCGGTGAACGCGAGCGCCCGCTCGCCGGGGCCGGTGCCGGCCCGGAAGCCGGTGAAGGGGTAGAACGCCGCCGCGACCACCGGCGCCGCCGAGGCGGGCAGCCGCCACGACACGGGCAGCCGGTGCACCGGCAGGTCGGGGTTGTGCCGCAGCAGCACCGCCACCGCCGACTGCATCGGATCCCAGGTCAGGCCCGTCCAGCGCACGGTCTCGACGGTGGAGAACGGGTCGAGCTGCCCGGGATCACCCACGAACAGCGCCCGTTCGAACCTGCCGGCCACGCGCAGCAGGGCGTCCGAGCGCATCTGGTACGCCTCGTCGACGATCGCCCACGGCCAGGAGCCCTCGGTGACGGTGGCCCACTTCGCGGCCGTACCGATGACGACGGCCGGACCACCGAGGTCGGCGACCTTCGCGGCGACCCGGACCGTCTCGTGGCCCTTCACCCGGTCCGACGGCCGGTAGTCGGCAGCGGAGAGCCGGCCGATGCGCAGCTCGGGGGCCTTGCGGGCGAGCCGGTCGATGAGGTCGTCGACCTGTTCGTTGGTCTGCGCGATGATGATCAGCGGCTCGCCGGCGGCGGCCAGCTCGACGGCGGCGCGCACGACGAGGGTGGACTTGCCGGCGCCGGGTGGGGAGTCGACCACCACGCCCCGGTGGGCGCCGGAGCGCAGGTCGGCGAGTACGGCGGTGATGACGCGCTCCGCTTCGACGGCGGGTGGCACCTCCAGCCCCAGCATCGGCCCCTCCTCCCAGGCGCCCCGCACACTACCGGCAACTGTTCCGCCCACCTGAGCTTCATCCGATCGTGGCGCCGCCGATGATTAGCCGGCGCGGCAACGGGTACCCGCGGCCGACAGCCGGCTGGTCCGAGCGCGCTCGTGCTTTGCGGGGCGGTCGGGAACCGGCGCGGCGGCGGGTGCCGGACATCGGAGAGGTGATCCCCACGTGGCCAGATTCCTGCTCAAGTCGTCCTACACCGTCGAGGGGCTCAGGGGACTGAGCAAGGACGGCGGGACGAAGCGCGCCGAGATCGTCCGGGCGATGATCGAGAACCTCGGCGGCCGGATGGAGTCGTTTTACTTCGGCTTCGACGAGTACGACACCTACGTGGTGTGCGAGCTGCCGGACCACCAGACGGCGGCCGGCATGGCGATCGCCATCCGGGCGACGGGCGGTCTGGAGACGCGGATCACTCCCCTGCTGACCGCGGAGGAGGTCGACGAGGCGACCCGGATCAAGGTCGGGTACGAGCCTCCCGGCCGGTGATCCGCTGGCGGTGGTCGGAGCGCGCGGTCCCGAACCAGGGATTGCGGATCCCCCGATAACCAGTCTCTGCCCGCGAGGCCGGACGACCGGCGAAGCTCGGTGCATGAACATTTCCGGAAACACCATCTTCATCCCCGGCTCCACGAGCGGGATCGGGCTCGCCCTCGCGCTCGAGCTGCGGGCCAAGGGCAACACGGTCATCGTCGGCGGCCGGCGCACCGACCTGCTCGAGCAGATCGCCGCGGAGCACCCCGACATCGACACCGTGGCGATCGACACGACGAGCGCCGCGAGCATCGACGTCGCCGCGACGGAGGTGCTGGCGAAGCACCCGGACCTCAATGTCCTGGTCACGATGGCCGGCATCATGCGCGTCGAGGACTGGCACAAGCCGGAATCGTTCCTCGCCTCGGCCGAGGCGGTGCTGACGACCAACGTGCTCGGCCCGATCCGCCTCATCGCCGCGTTCATCGAGCACCTGCAGGCGCAGCCGGACGCCACCATCATCACCGTCTCCTCGGGCCTCGCGTTCGCGCCGCTCAAGATCACCCCGAGCTACAACGCGTCGAAGGCCGCGATCCACATGCTCAGCGAGTCGATCCGGCTGCAGCTCGCGGACACGACCGTGAAGATCGTGGAGCTCGAACCGCCGGCGGTCCGCACCGCGCTGCTGCCCGGGCAGGAGACGAGCGAGTACGGGATGCCGCTGGACGAGTTCGTGGCGGAGGTCGTCGCGCTGCTCGAGTCGCAGCCCGACGCGAAGGAGATCCAGGTCGAGCGCGTGAAGTTCCTCCGCTACGGCGAAGCGCGCGGCAACTACGACCAGGTCGTCGCGATGCTCAACGCGTCCGACCCCCACGGGAAGTAGTTTCGGCCAGCCCCGGGCGGCGGGTGTCTCACTCACGGGACGATGGAGCCGCCACGACGGCGGGAAAACGGTTAAGCGTCACCTGAGGGTTACTGCAGGAAAACAGCGCGCGGGTTGAGGGTCAAGATTAGGGAAGATTAAGAATTCGATTAGCGGAGCCTTACGTACGCATAATTTCCGGCACCCAATGTGCCCGCCTGACAGCGCAGTGAATTGGCGTCGCCGGCTCGTTGATTTCTTTGGGCCGTCCTCACTAGGGTTGGTCAGCGTCCGTTCCGGATGTCGGTCTTTACCTGAGTACCCCGGGACGGCCACCGCCGAGTCGCTGGACGTCAGCTAATCCGGCAGGCGGTCGAGGTCGGTGCACCGTGACGTGCGTCGGCCTCGAGTGGAAGGAGCCGAACCCGTTGCCACCCGTGCGCACCCGGCCCGCCGGATCGCGTCTGTTCACCAGAATCCTCGCCGTCGCGGCGGCGGCCATGGTGGCCGTCGGGCCAGCGGCCCACGCACACGCCGCACCGTCGGCCGCCGATGTACAGCAGCAGATCGAAGCGGCGTGGGAAAAGCTCGAACCCGTCATCGAGCAGTACAACAAGGTCCGGACGGAACTGGCCGCGAACCAGCGGAGATCGGCCGAACTGAGCCGGAGGATCGAGCCGCTCGCCAAGTCGGTGGAGGTCAGCAGGACCCAGGTCCAGGAAATTGTGGCGGGGTACTACAAGCAGGAAAGGTCGCTTTCCACATTCAACGCCCTGCTGTCCCGCGGCTCCTCGCCGACAGCGTTGGGGGATCAGCTCGCGCTCGTGAATCAGGTGGCAGATTCGGAGCAGCGACAGGTCACCCGGCTGTCGGCCCAGCAGGCGACCTACAACGCCGACAAGGAGAAGGTCGACGCGCTGATCGCGATACAAAAACGCCAGCAGGCCCAGTTGGCGGCCCGCAAGAAGGCCATCGACGCCGAGATCAAGCGGCTGGATGCGCTACACAGACAGATCGCCGCCACGGAGACGGCGGCAGCGGCCAAGGCGGCCGCGGACGCCGCAGCGGCCAGAGCCGCAGCCGCCGCGCAGACAACCACTACCGCGAGCAGCCCCTCACCCATCACGTCGACCAGTTCGCTGTTCATCGGTGGGAAGTGTCCCGCCGTCCCCAGCACGGGCAGCGGCGGCGTCGCGGCGAAAACCGCGTGCAATCAGATCGGCGAGCCGTACGTGTGGGCGGCCGACGGCCCCGACTCGTTCGACTGCTCCGGCCTGACCCAGTACGCGTGGGCTTCCGCGGGGGTGCAGCTGGACCATTACACAGGTTCTCAATGGACCGCCGGTGTGGCGGTGAGCAGAGCAAACCTTCGCACGGGTGACCTCGTCTTCTTCTACGCCGATCACCATCACGTGGGCATCTATGTCGGCAACGGGCTGATCGTCCACGCGCCGCACACCGGGGACGTGGTCCGCATGGCCCAGATGTCATATATGCCGTACAGCGGTGCTCGCCGCCCGGGCTGACCCGTCCGATCCGCCCGAGTGACCGATCCAACGCCACCATCCAGGCGTCCTGGGTAGTCTTCGGCCTGGGGAGCAAGTCACGCCGCGCCCCTCCGGCACGGCGATTCTGGAGAGGCGCGACGTGTACACAGACGACCTCCAAGGCCGGGACACGCTCATGCCCGCCGCCTTCATCGGTCACGGCAATCCCATGAACGCCCTTGAGGTCAACCGCTACACCACCGCGTGGAAGGCCTTCGGCGCCGCGGTGCCTCGTCCCCGCGCGATCCTGGTCATCAGTGCACACTGGTACATCAATGCCACTGCCGTCACGGCCATGCCGCGGCCGCGCACCATCCACGACTTCTATGGCTTTCCGCCGGCGCTGTTCGAGATGCAGTACCCTGCCCCCGGACTGCCCGAGTTGGCCGCGGAGGTCAGCGACGCTGTCCACCCGACCTGGGTCGGTGCCGACGTGGACAGCTGGGGAATCGACCACGGCACCTGGTCGGTCCTGACGCACGCCTTCCCCGACGCATCGATTCCCGTGGTGCAGCTCAGTATCAACGCGGATAAGCCTCTGGACTACCACGTGGATCTCGGCGCCAGACTCGCGCCACTGCGTCGGAGCGGGGTGCTCATCGTGGCCAGCGGCAACGTCGTCCACAACCTCCAGGGGATGGACTGGAAGCTGACCGACGACGGCTACGACTGGGCCCAGCGCTTCGACGAGGACGCCAAGACCCTGATGCTGACCAACCCCACCGAGTTCGCGACGCTCGTCGGCCACCGCGACTTCCGGCACGCGGTGCCGACACCTGACCATTTCATCCCCGCGCTGTACCTCGCTGGCCTCGCCGCAGTCAACGACGCCTCCGAGACCGAGGTCCTCGTGGACGGCTACGCCTACGGATCACTGTCGATGACGGCCTACACCCACGGTCTGTCCTGCCCGAACGCCACCGGGGAGGGTGGCTCGCCGCGACCGCCCGCCGAGGTCCCGCCCGACGGCTCCAACATCTAGGCCAGGCGGCGACAGCGGGGAGCGGCCCTGCGGATCCCGGTGGGCCACTCGCGTCGACCGTCATCACCGCCCCGCGATTCGACGAGCGGGAACTCACCGCTCGGGTCCGCACGGCTCGGACACCCGGCCGGCCGCATCACCTCCCTTGCAAGCGCACGCCGAGGGACATGGCCTCGACGTGCGTGCATACCCGTCCGACGACGTTCCCGGCATCGGCACCTGCGCCGGATCTCGCACCCCCCGCGCTGAGTGCCCGCGCAGCCACGAGTCAGCCGACCAGCCTGGCCGTCGGCCAGACCACCGCGCCGGTGCCGGGAAGCCGGACCGTGACGAGGAGACCGCCGACGGGGCTGGGGACGAGGTCGAGGGTCCCGCCGTGGGCGCGGACGATGCTGTGCACGATGGCCAGGCCGAGGCCGACGCCCGCGTGTTCGTCGGTGCGTACGCGTTCCGTTCCGCGCTGGAAGGGTTCGGTGAGGGTCGGTACCAGTTCCGGTGGGAGCCGACGACCCGTGTTCTCGACCCGCAGCACGCTCGTGTCGCCGTGCGCCTCGGTGCGGACCGTCACGGTGCCGCCAGCGGGGAGGTTGTGGACGATGGCGTTCTGCACGAGGTTCGTCACCATCCGCGACAGGAGTTCGGCGGAGCCGCTGGTCCGGGCCGCCCCGCCGGTGACGTCCAGCGTGATCCGGCGCTGTTCGGCGAGGGGAAGCAGCGTTTCGGCGGCTTCTTCGGCGATGAGGGAGAGGTCGACGCTCTCGCGGGTGAAGTTTCCGCGGTCGCCGCGGCTGAGCAGCAGGAGGGCCTCGGTGAGGTCGATCGCCCGCTTGTTGACGGTGTGCAGGCGTTCGATGAGTTCGCCCCGGGCCCGCGTGGGGTCCTGGCGGGCGACGTCGAGGAGTGTCCGCGAGATCGCCAGCGGGGTGCGCAGTTCATGAGAGGCGTTCGCGGCGAACCTCTGCTGCTCGGCGACGTGGGACTCGAGTTGTTCGAGCATCGAGTCGAACGCGTCGGACAGTTCGCGGAACTCGTCCTGGCGGCCCTTCATGCGAATCCGGTGGAACAGCGACCCCCTCGCGGCCATCCGTGCCGCATCCGTGATCTGTGTGAGTGGTGCGAGCATCCGGCCGGCGAGGATCCATCCCCCGACGAGCCCGAACACGAGAAGAAAGAGCATCGCCACGGCCGCGGCGGGGGCGAAGGTGTGTATGAGGAGGTAGCGGTTGGGCGAGATCCCGAGAAGGCCCTGGGAGGTGTCGGGTACGTAGCGCAGCAGGAACACCCACACCACGGCCAGCAGGAGAGCGCCGGCGACGGCGAGGAACCCGGCGTAGCTGAGGGCGAGTTTCAGTCGGGCGCTGAGCCCTGGGCGTCTAGGCATGCGTACTGCCGGGGGCGGTGGTGTCCCTGCCAGGGGCGATGGTGTTCATACCCGTGTCGATCCGGTAGCCGACGCCGGGCACGGTGGCGATGATCCCTGGTTCGCCGAGCCGTTTGCGCAGTGCGGAGACGGTGATGCGCACGGCGTTGGTGAGGGGGTTGGCGTTCTCGTCCCAGGCCCGTTCCAGCAGCTCCTCGGCGCTGACGACCCCGCCCTCGGCGGCGACGAGGACTTCCAGCACGGCGAACTGTTTGCGGGTGAGTGCGACGTAGCGTTCGTCGCGGAAGACCTCCCGACGGAAGGGGTCGAGCCGCAGGCCCGCGATCTCGCTGACCGGGGGCCGGGCGTACGCGCGTCTGCGATCGAGCGCCCTCAGCCGCAGGACGAGCTCCCGCAGCTCGAACGGTTTGGTGAGGTAGTCGTCGGCGCCCAGCTCGAACCCGGAAGCCTTGTCGTCGATCCGGTCGGCAGCGGTGAGCAAGAGGATCGGGATGCCGCTGCCGGAGGCGACGATGCGCCGGGCGACCTCGTCGCCGGAGGGGCCGGGAATGTCGCGGTCGAGGACCGCGAGGTCGTAGGAGTTGACGCTGAGCAGTTCCAAGGCGGAGTCGCCGTCGCCGGCGATGTCGGCGGCAATCGCCTCCAGCCGCAGACCGTCACGGACGGCTTCGGCCAGGTAGGGCTCGTCCTCCACGATCAGTACGCGCACGCAACTCAGTCTGCCAGTGGCAGCGCGGGGCGCGGCTGGTCCGACGGTACCTCCGCCGTCGCGCGCCACCAGTGGCGCGACGCCAGCGCGGCCAGCACGGCACCGGCGGCGTTGACCAGTACGTCATCCACGGAGGACACCCGGTCCAGCCGCAGGACGTACTGTGCGGTTTCGACCAGGACCGAGCAGCCTGCCCCGAGCGCCAGGATCCGCGGCACGGACGCCAGCGCCGCGAACCGCATCGGAGCGAAGAACCCCAGCGCCGCGAAGACCAGCAGGTTGCCGACGATCCCGACCGGCCCCATCGTGACCAGGTCCCGCAGCGGGACCAAACTCACCCGACCGGGGACAATGCCGGCCCCAGGGCCCGGCATCATGGTCATCCATACGAACGGCACCGTCCCGTGGACCATGCCCGCCTCGGCCAGCGACATCCGCCACGCCGATGTGACGCCGGCGGCGCGCCGACGGCGCGCCAGAGCCCACACCACCAGCGCGGCCAACGGCAGCGCAACCAGCGTCATGAGCAGCACCCCGTTGAACGTATCGAGGCAGCCGTGCCACCGCCCGGCCATGCACCTCGGAGCGGACATCATGAGCGGCCGCCGCACGACGAACGCGACGCTGGCCACGCCCAGGATCGCCAGGCTGACAAGCACGGTCCTGCGCGTGCGGCGAGGCGGTGCTGACAGGGATGCGCTGTGGTTCACGCCCCCATTAGAAACGGAGGGCCGTAGCGGTGGCGTATGCGATTTTCGATACGCCCGCGATACACGGAATCCCCGGCGTCGTCGCTCGGCACCTCTGCCAGGACCAGAGCCCGCAACCGGCGCGGAACCCGGTGAACGGGTAGAACGGCGCCGCCGAGGCGGGCAGCCGCCACGACACCGGCAGCCGGTCCCGCCCGCCGCCGCGCCGCGAGAATGCCGGAAGCGGGCGCTGACCTGCGGGAGCGGAACTAGCGTGGGCGTAGGCGAGGAGGTACGGCGCCTCCGGGCGGTGGCCGACCGTGCCGATCATGGGGGTGTCCATGGGCGGGCCGAGACGTGGTCCGGTCTGGGCGGCCGGGCTGTGGCTCCGTCAGCGCCGGCGCCGGTGGCGTACCCGTCGGGAACGCCAGGTTGAGCGGAACCGCCGCCGACGGACGGACCAGCGACCCGACCACCGGATGGACTGGCGGCACCACCGCGGGCTGCGATGGGGGATCATCGTCACCGCCTCGATCCTCGTGGCGTGGACCGTCTACTCGCTGTTCCTGACGGTCCTCAACACCGAGCCTCACTTCCTGCGCATGTCGCAGTGGTGCGCGGGACAGCCGCCAAGGTCGTACTACTGCGGGCAGGTGGAGGGCTTCGTCAAGGGCCCGCTGGTCCTGGCGCTGGGCCTCGCGGTCTTCCTCTTCTGGCGATATCTCCGGGTCCGCCGGTGGTACGACCGGAATGCGCTGCGCAATCGCCGGATGGTGATACCCACCGCCGAACGTGACATCAGCCGGATCGACGTCGTCGGTCGGGACGAACTGTGCGAACTGATCATCCAGCGGCTCCGTGACGAGGGCAGCCGCCGTCCGGTGCTGCTGGTGGGCGGCATCGGCACCGGCAAGACGACGACGCTGGTCCGCCTCGCGGAGATGCTGATGGCCACCAACGTGGTACCGATCGGCATCGACCTGCGCACCGTCACCGATCCGGAGAAGCTGAACTTCCACCAGCTCGCCCAGGCACAGTTCGAGCGCACCATCGACACCCAGCTGCATGCCGCGGGCGAGGCCGACAAGATGTGGCGGCGGCTCTGGCTGGAGAACCGGATCGTGGTGCTCGCCGACGGCCTGGAGGAGGTGCTCGCCGAGACCGCCCAGCCCGCCGACCGGGACAGCCTGCTGAGGGAGGCCGTCCGGGGTGCGGTCCGCGAGCGTCTCCCCCTGGTGGTCGCCTCGCGCCCCGCCGATCCGCTGCGCGGGCTGGACGCGCTGCTGATGCAACTGGAGCCGCTCGCCCAGGGCGCCGCGCTGGAGTACGTGCAGAGCCGCAGCCGCCGCTCGGACGCGGGACAGCGGTCGGACCGCATTGTCGGGCTGGTCAAGGACGCCGACGTAGCCGAGTCACCGTTCTACCTGCGGGTCATCGGCCAGCTCCACGAGGTCGACCGCCTCGACCGCGTCGAGCCGGCGGCCAAGGGCAGATCCGCACTGCGCTGGAGCCTGCTGGAGGAGTGGTACGACGCCACCGTCGCCGGGGACCTGTACGAGGACTACGGCATGCCGCAGACCGAACGAGCCGACGCGATCGAGGTGCTCTCCGCGCTCGCCTGCATCGGGTTGCGCGACAACCAGCCGTCGGTGCGCACCACCCAACTCACCGGCGCCGACGGCACCGACGACGCCGGCCGCCAGTGGATCCTGGCCGAGCTCCGGGCCCGGCTGCACAAGCTCAGCGCCGACAACCCGCAGGACATCGGGCTGGCCGAGACGACCGGGGACGCGCTGAACATCGTGGTGAAGCGGCAGGACGGGGTGCGCTTCCAGAACGGGGTGATCCAGGCGTACCTCGGTTCACGGTTCCTCACCGCCGCCCTGCGCGACGACGCTTTCCTCGAGCGGGCCTTCACCCGCAACCACGGGCCCGGACGGGAGATGCTCTCGGCCCTCACCCTCTACAGCCGCAGCGGCGGGGTGTTCGAACGGCTGGACGGGCGGCGCAAGCCTCCCTCCCCGAAAGGAAGGCTGCACCGCCTCGGTGACGCCGTCCGGCAGACCGCGGGGCTCCGCCCGGACGACGTCCAGGACGCGGAGGTCACCCGGAACCGGTCGATCACCCTGGTACGGCGGCTGTATGAGGCGGCAACCGAAACGCGGAACCGCACCCGGGCGCTGGAGATGTTCGCGAAAGCGCTGGAAATCGACGCCGCCACCGGGCACACGGCCCACCGGCAACTGGCCGACGCGATCCGGGAGGCCTGGCCCAACTACCAGGGGGACGGCTCGGTCACCGACCGCCCCCTCGAAGACGCCAAGATCGCCCTCGTGCACCGGTACGGCGACGCCGCCCGGCAGCTCAGGGACCGGCCCCCGGAGGCCCCCGGGCCCCGGAAACAGCAGCCCGAGCCGCAGTACCGGCAGCTGTTCCAGATGATGGCCGACGAGACCTCGTACCTGCCCCGGCTGAGCGCGGCCCGCGAGATCGCCAGCGGCGGCAACGCCGCCGTCCGCGCGCTGCGCGACCTGCTCGACGAGCCGCCCCAGGCGGCCGACACCACCGGCCGGGAGCGCCTGGAGGAGCTCCGGACCTGGATCGCGCCGTCGCTGTTCCTCTTCGCCGAGGGCGAGCACGCCCCCGACGAACCGGACTGGCTCGGCGTGGCCCGGGACAGCATGCGGCGCTGGGTGCACCGCCTGGCCACGGACGCCTCCGACGGAGCCCGCGTCTACGAACTCACGCTCGCGCAGGGCTTCCGGCTGGCGGCCAACTGCCGCAAGTACCCGACGCACCGCAGCATCCTGATCGAGGAAGCCGAGAAGGCGCTGCGGCACTCCCGCTTCTGGTACTCGCACCTGGTGCTCATCCAGGCGCTCACCCTGCTGGCCCTGCCCCGGGATCCCGGTGAGACGTTGCGCGAGCGGGGTCACGGTTCGGACCCGCGCGGGCTGGTCACCTTCTGGACCTCGATCGCCGGAGGCGGGCACCGCGCCCCGCAGCCCGGCAGCGGTACGGCCCACCCGCTCGTCCTCGAGGTCGCGGACCTGTGCGTCGAGGCGCTCATCGACCGCCATCCGGAACGGCACTGCTGGACGGACGAGCGGGAGATCGTCGGGCGGGTGGGGGCGGTCAGCCCGCAGCCCGCCGTCCGCCGGCTGCAGAACTCCTGGCTGCCGCCGTCGCACGGCTGGGGTGTGCTGCAACCACGGGCCCAACGACTGCTGGCCGACGTGATGCTGCTGCTCAACCTCGCCGACCGCGGACAGGACAACTCCGAGCGGGCGCGTCGACTCAGCCGGGCCAGCCGGGCCGAACTGCCCCCATGCCTCACCATCGACCGCAGCGCCATGCGGGTCACCCTCAGCCGCCGCCAGGCCCACGACGTCCAACCCGGCTCCACCTGCATCGACGACTGCCCGTTCCGGCTGTGCCCGCTGCCGCCGAAGGGGGACGAGTTGCCGTACCAGATGGACGAGGTGTTCTGCGCCCACCAGATCGACCTTGTCGGGCGGTGGTTCCGGTCGGCTGGGCGGGCGGACTGGCAGGCGGTCCACCGGGAGGATCTGCGGACGTTCTGGCGGGAGATGTCCGAGCGGATGGCCCCCGCCTGGCGGAAGTGAAGATCAGCCGGCTCGGTCGTCAGCGCGAGCGCTGGTCGGTCGACGGCTGGGCCGTCAGCCGAGGTTCCACATCCTCCGGCAGCTCAGCGCCGCAGAGCGCGCAGATGTAGTCGTCGTCGCGGACCACGTTGCGCTCGCCGCAGTCAGGGCAGCGCCGAAAGACGACGGCTGCGGTGAAGCCTTCCGGGCGGTCAATACCCGCCCGGCCGAGCGCGCCCGCCACCGCCATCCATGAGGTGGGATCGGGGCAGTAGCCGGTGGACTGGTTGCTCACCTCGGTCACGATCCAGCCGCCCCGCTCGCCGGCGAAGGCGATCTCCCCCGCGCCGAGGACCTCCCCACCGCCGGCGCAGGCGACATGCTCGCTGCGTCTCGGCGCGAGCCGCAACGTGCCGCCAGGGTCGATGACGTAGGTGAACGGCTCGTCACGGTCGCGCGGATCCGCGGCCGCCAGGTAGGTCTCGAGATCGACCGATGATCGGACGGGCCAGCCCTCGGGAGAGTCGGCGACCGACGCCCGCACGTCCGCCGGGCCGACGTACCGGTATCGACGCCCCGCCCGTATCACGGCACCGACCCTACGCCCGCACGGCCGCTACCGTGCACAACCGCACCGGTCTGGCAACCCAGACCTGGTGATCCCAGCATCGCGAGCAGCCGGTGGGCGGTCGACACCGAGACACGGAACGGTACTTCCGCTCAGCGGGGTACGGTCACCTGCTGCTCCGGGGTCGGCTTGCCGGCGCCCGGAAAGTGCACCTCGGTGTCGAAGGCGAGCACGCCGTAGTGTCCGCCCGAGGTGTATCCGGTGAAGCGGATCAGGTAGGCGTCGCTGCCCGTCGTCGGGGTGACCGCGTGCGGCACCTGCCGGCCGCAGGACGCGGTGTGCCCGGGCCCGTTCCCGCTCGGTGAGGTGGCGGTGAGGGAGTAGTCCTGTTCGCCGGCGTGGATGACCCGGCAGGTGATGGTCAGACTCAGCGGCTCACGCGAGTCCGGGAGCCATCGGCCGCCGTCGAGGAAGAACGGCTCGACGAAGACGTACGGGTTGAGGTAGTAGCTGCCCGTGTCGTTCTTGCGCAGCCGTTGGGTGCAGAAGCGGAAATTTCCCTTCGTTTTGCCGCTGCGCGAGACGTACACCTGCTGGCCGGCCTGGAGGGTGCAGGTCTGCGACAGCAGGGTGTAGCCGCGGGGGAATTCCGGGGCCGGAGTGGCCCTGGCGGCGGGCGCCGGCGGCGGGGCGGCGGCCGAACCGCCCTGCGCTGCCGCCGGTGGGCGCGGTTTCGGCGTGGGGGAGGCTCTCGCGGACAGGTTCGTCGGCGTTGGTGTCACCGCCGCACTCGTCGTCGCCGCAGCGGCACTCGCCGTCGCTGCGGCGGTAGGCACCGGGGTGGCCCAGGCGGCACCGGCTCCGGCGGCACCGGGTCGGGCGCAGCCCGCAAGGCCGGTGGCGAGCAGCAGCAGCGTCAGTGCGCCGCGGCGGACGAGCGGAGAGCGGCGCCGGATCGGTGCGCTCACCGCTGCAGCACCGCGGTTGCGTAGCCGTCCGGGTAGAACTGGTAGTAGTCGCGGTACCGGACCGTGAAGGTGGTGGTGCCGCGAGGCAGCGAGTAGGTGAGGGTGTACCTGCCGCTGGCGTCCAGCTTGCCGCGCCAGAACTCCCGCTCGGCCCCGCCGTTGGTCGACGCGGTGATCCACCAGTAGTTGTCGTCGCCGATCGGCGAGCTCCAGGTCACGGTGAGCTGCGCGATGCCCTTCTCCTTGCCGGTCCCCACCTGGGCGGTGACGGCAAGGTCGGTGATCGGCGGCGCCGGCGGGTGCGCCGGCCCGAAGGAGTGCAGCAGCTGCGTTTCCTGGTAGGGGTCGGTCGAGCTGACCGCCCAGGCCCGGGTGCCGTCCCGGTTGACCAGCAGCGTGCCCTCCCAGATGCTGTCGCCGCTGCGGAAGTCGACGGCGTACGTCGGGACCGTGCTGCCCTTGGCATAGAGGTAGACATCGGCGTCACCGGAGGCGGTCGAGGCGCGGCCGATGGCGACGGTGGAGCCGTCCCCGGACCAGGCGGCGTCCTGCGGATAGACCCCGCTGGGGTAGACGGTGGCGTCGGTGAGATCCGGCAGCCGGTACGAGTGGTGCTCGTACGGGTAGCCGACCGTCTCCACCACCTCGGTGCCGTCCGGGCTCACGGCGTAGTCGATCAGGTTGCTGCCGGTGTTGTCCCGCCGGGCGACGATCGTCGGGCTGTCACCGGAGACGTCGATGACGTACGTGGTGACGGGCGAATACCCGGTGTCGCCGGCGACGAGGAGGCCGGGCGCGCCGGGGCTGGCGTCGATGATCGGGTGGTAGTTGGGGCCCTCGGTGTAGACCACCGGCGGGATGCCGGGCGCGGACCAGATCAGCAGACCGCCGGAGCCGATGCCGGCGTCGATGAACCCGCCCACGACTTTCTCGCCGGTCGGTTCGACGGTGTACAAGTGGGCGCCGGCGGGTGCGGGGTAGCTGGCGATGATGGTGAGCGTGGCGGCATCCAGCGCGATGATCCGGTTGAAGCCCTGGGCCGCGTACAGGATGCGTCCGTCGTCGCTGAGGACGAGGTCGGAGATGTCGGCGACGGCCGTGACCCGGTTCAGCAGCCGGCCGTCGAGGTCGGTCACCACCAGCGGCAGCCCGCCACCGACGCCCTGGGCGACGTAGAGGCGGCCGCGCGCCTCGTCGAGCTCGATCGCCCGCAGGTCGTCCACCGGCAGCTGGACGCCGACGCTCTTCACCAGAGCCGTCTCAGCGGCGGCTGGCGCTGCTCTCAGTAGCTCCCCGGCACTGAGCCCGATCGCCGCGAACATCCCGGACGCCAGCAATTGACGACGCCGCATGACACCTCCCCGTGTCGGCCAGCCGAGATCCTAGTACCGGGCATGCTGCTGGCGCTGTACCTCACCGCCCGATCGACCCCGGCCAGAGCGCCACGGGAACACGTGGCCGACTTCATCTGACAGTTAGCGGCTTATAAGGAGGGCCTATCCGTGGCGCGGCTTTGGGACCTGCCGGTTGAAGTGGGGCTTGAGGGCCAGGACCAGGGCTTCCTTCGTACCCTCCGGGTTGTCAGTCTCCTGCCAGCGGACCTCGCGCCGGCCCAGCCAGCCGGCGATGTCCTCGGCCGACGCCTCGTGACCGGGATTGTCGAGGAGCTGGCCGACCTGCTCGTGCAGCACAGACGAGCCCCGGTTGCCGGTCAGGTGCTGCCGGAGACGAGCCCGCAGGTTTCGGGTGTGGCCGACGTAGACGACCACGCCGCGGTCCAGGACCACGTGCACGCCGGGCGAGCGCGGAGCGTCGACGGCGGCCTCCATGGTGTACGGCTGAGCAGCGCTGAAGCCGGCCAGCAGGTCCTCGTGCGTGGTGTCGGGCATCCCCGGACGCTACCGGCGTGGGCCCTCATCCGTGGCCCCGCACGGGCCGTCGTGGTCGTCGCGGCGGCGGCAGCGTCCGGCGCCGTCGAGCGGGGCGTCACACCAGATTCGGGTACGCAGGAACTGACGATCCTCCTCGCTGAGGGTGGTCTCACCGAAGTCGAGGGCGGTGACGTGACCGAGCGAGTCGCGTAGGGCTGCGGCCAGGGCGATGGCCCCGTCGAGGCTGGTCAGGGTCGTCGGAAGGTGAATGATCCACCGGGGTGAGGTCATCGCTGCCACCGGCTGTTTGGTGAACCTTGATCTGTGTGGCGGCAGCCGGTGTGCCGGGACTGCCACTGCCGCAGCGCCTGGCGGATGCGTTCGGCTTCGGTGTTTGCCGTAGTCAGCTCGTGGTGCAGGCGTTCGAGTTCGTCCGCTATGCGGTTGAGGTAGTCGTGCACCTGGGCGGGGTCGAGGCCGCGCCAGCGGGTGTCGAAGGAGGCAACCCGGGCGTGGTGCGGGTGCAGGCGCCCCCCAGTCACGTAGATCATCGCCGCGTCGCCTCCTGCTCGGCGATCAGCGTGCGGATCTGCCGGTCCGTGAGGCCGCGTTGGTCGAGGACGCGGCGGCCCCAGCGATGCAGCCGGCAGGGGTGGGGTGCGCGGTCGTTGCGGCACCGCGGACCGTCGGGCCACTGCTCGACGGCATGCACGGTGAGCGCTCTGACGGCGAAGCCGATGTCTTCGGCGGTGACGTAGGGCGGTAGGGGTAGTTCGCCGAGGATCTCGTCGATCGAGTCCACGACACCTCCTCAGGTAGTTGGGGGCGGCGCCGAGGCGGGCGGGGGCGGCCGGTACGACCGCGCGTCCGTATCGGCCGGAGCCCAGCACCCACCCCGGGCCATGCGTCTCAGCTTCGGGGCGCGGCTGATCAGGAACTACAGCGTCCAAGGGGCCGAAGTGACGCATCAATGAGGCGTCTGCGTACCCGCTTGATCGACGCTTGGTTACTACAGTGGCGGCATACGAAGGGGGAACTGTCTTGGCTCTGAAGCGGCATCGGCTCTGCCAACGGCGGAAGGCGCTCGGGTTCAGTCAGGAGCGGCTGGCAGAGCTGCTCGGCGTCGAACGGTCGACCGTCGTCCGCTGGGAGAGCGCCGAGACAGATCCCCAGCCCTGGCATCGCAGCCGGATCGCTTCGGCACTGCGGGTTACGCTCGAACAGCTCGACGAGATGCTCGTCGACGTCTCGGTGGCAGCGTGTCGAGGGCAGGTCATGGGAAACGACAGCCAAGTTCCCTCCTCCGGAGCGGCCCGCACGGAACTCCTCACCGGCCTGCGCACGTTTCTCACCAGCTACCTTCCTGCTCAACCGACCGAACCAGTGCGTTCCCTCGTCGAGGTGCGGCGGAGCGTGGGCCGGGTCCACAGCCTCTACCAGCGCGCGAGCTACACCTCGGCGGCTCGGCTCCTGCCGGACGTTCTCGGTCAGGCCACCCAATTAGCGAATCCAGCACCTAACGTCCGCCGGGCAGCTGCGTTCCGGTTGCTCGCCGCTGCCTACATCGCGGCCTCGAAGCTGGCCGCGAAAGTGGGAGACGGTCACATGACTCTCCTGGCGGCCGACCGGGCATCGACCGCTGCGGGCCTGGCCGGCGACCGCCCGTTGGCGGCGGTCGCCGCCTACCAGGCTGCGTGCGGGCTTCTGCGGCTGCCTGGGCGGACGGACGAAGCCGAGCAGGTCGTGCAGGCCAGCATCGAGGGCCTAATGTCGGGCGTCGGGAAGGCCGATCCTGATCTGATCTCCGCACACGGAGCGTTGCTGCTCCTGGCGGCTGTCGTGGCCGCCGGTCGGGGCGATCCGAAGGCAGTCGGCTGGTATCTGAGCGAGGCGGATGATCTGGTAACGCAGCTCGGGTCAGACCGAAACCGCCTGTGGACCGGCTTCGGTCCTACGAACGTCGCCATCCACGCCGTGTCCGCTGCGGTTCGCGCGGGTAACGCGGACCGAGCCGTCGAGGTCGGAGCGCGGCTGGACACCTCCCGCCTGCCGACCATGCTCATCGGGCGGCGGGCTCAGGTACATGTCGATCTGGCAGCGGCGACGATGATGGGCTCGGCGGACAGATCCGCCGCTGTGCTGCATCTACTTGAAGCCGAACGGGTTGCTGCCGAGTCTGTGCACACCAACATCCAGGCTCGCTCCCTTCTGCTCGACCTGCTGTCGAAGGAGCGGCGGGCGGCGACGCCAGGGCTTCGGCCGCTGGCCGAGCGGGCGGGACTGCTGGTATGAGCAAGGGGCGGGTACTGGCGCTCGTCGTCTGCGCGGCTCCACCGGCGCTGCGGATCGGTGAACTCATCGAACCGCTGATGGACAATGGTTGGACTGTCTGTGTGACCGCTACACCGACGGCCGCAACCTGGATCGATCGGGACGCCCTGGCTCAGCAGACGGGGCACCCGGTCCGGGTCGAGTGGCGGCTGCCAGGTGAACCGGAGCCCGATCCAGAGGCTGACGTGGTGGTGGTCGCGCCAGCCACCTTCAACCTCATCAACAAGTGGGCGATCGGAATCAATGACACCGCCGCCCTCGGCATTCTCAACCAGGCACTCGGCGCGGGCCTGCCTATTTGCGCGTTCCCGAACGTCAAGGTAGAACTTGCCCGCCATCCGGCCTACCAGGCGAACCTCCGGCAACTTGCTGCAGCCGGAGCAGTCGTTACTACCCTGGACCCCGACCCGGACTGGCGATTCGTTGTGCACCACATCGAGGAGGCGTGGGGTGTTTGATGGCCCTGGCTCACCAAGGGCCGGCACCCGGCTCGGTCTCGTGGAAACCGATGCCGCCGTTGAAGCGGGCGTCGGTGTGCCGGCCCACCTTGGCGGACCAGTCGCGCCAGCCGTCGGGCATGATCCGCCCGCTGAGGCCCCTGCGGATGCCAGCCACCATGCTGCGCACTTGTGGCTGCCGCCAGGCTACTGCGTCGTCCCCCAGCTAGGTGATCGTGGTGCGGATAGCGGCCCAACCGTCAGGGAAACCGGACCGGCAACTCAAGGTGCACCGACTCCATGTGTAGGATCACGCGGCCGGCGAACGCGGTCGGCGGGAGGTGGCGTTAACTGATGGCGACAAAGTTCGACAATCGGCCGGCCATTCGGCCTCGTTTGGTAAACCCCGCCAACTTCCTCTTCGCCACCCGAGACACCGGCTACAAGACGACCGGACTTGCGATCGCGGAGCTCATCGACAACTCGCTGCAGGCAGGAGCACGGCACGTCGATGTGGAGGTCACTACTGCACGAGGACCCGATCGGCAGATCGAGATCATGGTTGTCGATGACGGTGATGGCATGGACGCTGCATCACTCGCGCAGGCCCTGACCTTCGGTGGGACCAGCCGGTTCAACGACCGGTCGTCCCTTGGGCGCTACGGAATGGGGCTGCCGAACGGAGCGCTCAGCCGCAGCCGCCGCGTCGAGGTCTACACCTGGCGACACGACACCGGCGTCCTTTGGTCCAGGCTGGACATCGACGAACTGGTCAGTGCGGGCGATACCCTGCTGCCCGCGGTTGAGCTCATCGATCGGCCCGGGTTTGTGCCCCACACCGACTCAGGTACCGTCGTGCGGCTACTGCGCTGCGACAGGATAGAGTACAAGCGCTCCTCAGCGCTCGTCCGAAAGCTCAAAGATGATCTAGGGCGCATCTACCGACACTTCCTCACCAACGGTGTTAGCTTGCAGGTGAACGGTCAGTTCGTGGTTGCAAACGATCCCCTCTGCCTCGCACCCAAATCCAAGATCACTGGTGCTAGGCGGTTTGGCGACGACCTCCTCTACGAGATTCCGGCAGGCTCCGCAGTAGGAACCGTCTCGATTACATTCAGCGAGCTACCCATCGATCGCTGGCACGCGCTTTCGACGGAAGAGAAGCGGACCATGGGGGTCACGGCCGGGTCACCGGTCTCCGTTGTGCGTGCAGGGCGCGAGATCGATCGCGGATGGTTCTTCATGGGCGGCAAGCGCCGCGAGAACTACGACGACTGGTGGCGATGTGAAATAAGGTTTGATCCCATTCTTGACGAACTGTTCGGAATCACTCACGCCAAGCAATCCATCTCACCTCGGCCGGAGCTGCTAGAGCTGGTTTCGCCCGACTTGGAGACGATCGCCCGCGCACTGAACAGCCGGGTTCGCAACCGATTCCTGCTCGTCAAGGCCACCGAGCCGCTAAGCGCCGCCGAACGGCAGGCCGCACGCGCGGACGTGTCGCTACCATCACTGCCGCGGGGACGTCTCATTCCTGACGAACTCATATCAGTCGTGGATAGCCTTGCTCAGCACGATTCCCCCTACCAAATCGCGGCCGCGGAGTTGCCGACGACAGGCGCATATGAAGTAGTCACGCGCGATCAACAGGTTATTCTGCTACTCAACACCAAGCATCCCTGGTATCGCGACCTCTACGGTCCGCTAGCGCTGAGTGAATCGGGCAGAGACCATGACCTCGCGCGGCAGGTCGCCCTGACCATCCTTGCGTCTGCTCGCGCCGAGGCTTCCTTGCGACGGGACACCGAGCGCGGACATGCACAGCGACTCCGCCAGGTTACAGCCGACGTACTCGCCACCTTCATGAATGCCTGACATGGAGACGGTGTGGTATCCGCTGCCGTGCCCGCCAGGGTGTGGAGCCGCGGAAGGACGCGCCTTCGCAACGCTCGGTCGTGCGCTAACGGACGCCGATGGTGGGGCACGCGAGGCGGCCCGCGACCGTTGTCTTGCCCGCGAGAACGCACCACTCACAGCCGCCACGCACGTACTGCTCGACCTTGTCGGTCAAGGCTGGAACGTACGAGTCGACGGCGACCAGGTGGCCGTAGCCCCTCCACTGGGCGTGGCTGATCCCGTCCAAGAGAAGCACCGAATCAGGCGGCAGGAACTCATCAAGCGAGACGAGCAACTTGCCATCCCGTCGGTGCGTCGCTTCATCACAACCATGGAAAAACCTCGGGAACTCGACGGGAGGTTTGTATCGATCTTTAGCCTCATGCGTGACGGCAAGGAACTCGCTGATGCGCTTCGAACCGTCGGCGATGTAACCGCGGCCGACCCGTCACGCCTGCGCGAGGTGATCGACCCGTACGTGCAGGTCGTCTCAGGTGAGCGCTGTGAGTACACCGGTTTTAGATTGATGGATATTTGGCGGTACTTCCGTCACACCTGGTCAAACCAGTACACCAGCACGCCAGGCCGAACCTTAATGATCTTGGTACGGGATCGTGCGGCTCCGTTCCACCCAGTCATCGGGATCGCCGCGCTGGGTAGCGCCGTCGTGCAGTTGGCCGAACGAGATGACTGGATCGGTTGGCAGCCAGCGGTGTTCCTCGATGGCCTGCGTGCCGCCCCAACGCTGCGGATGGCTCGATGGATCACGAGCCGCTTGAAGACTGGGCTGGACGAACTCTACGTCGAGGACCTTATCAAGGACGGACTGTATTGGCCCTCGCTATGGGACGGCCCGACCACTGAGGCGATCGAGCGTCTGTTGAAGGAAGCCGACACCCGCCGAAGAGACCATCATCGGTTCGTCAAGGCGACGGACTTCAAGAAGCTTCACGATGCCGACGACGTTGCCGGGTGGCGCCGGCGCGCGGAGTCCGACCTCTTTCGCAGCAAGCGATGCCTGGCGCTGGCCGACCTGCTCAACGCTCGGCAGGCCCTTTCGCCATATTTGTATCCGAAGGCGACGCGAGCAGGACTGTCCCGGGCGCTTGACGACACTACGGCGCGTCGGGCAATCATGTCGCTCCTCAGACGGGCCAAAGCCGACGCGGTGGGCACCGAGATCGCCGATCTCACGGTCTGCGGAGCGGTCGCTCCCTATAACTCCCTGCTGGGAGGCAAGCTCGTCAGCATGCTGGCCGTCAGCCCGTCAGTGGTGAAGGCGTACCGACAGCGCTACTCAACGTACGCCAGTGAGATCGCCTCATCGATGGCCGGCCGGCCAATCCGCCGCCGATCCAATCTCGTCTTCGTCGGTACGACCTCTCTTTATGGCTCTGGCGCCAGCCAGTACAACCGGATCCGGATCCCGCCTGAAGTCCTCGGCGGGTCCAGACCCATCCAATTCCGGCAGCTGGGGCGATCGAAATCTTTCGGCACCTCACATTTCTCCGCCGAATCGGTGCGCGCGCTGGTACGCCTTGCCGAGCAGACGGCCGGCGGTGCTCGGGTCAACAGCATCTTCGGCGAGGGGGTGAACCCGAAGTTCCGGAAGGTGCGCCACGGCTTCGATCTGTTGGGGTGGCCGTCGGACACTCTTCTGCAACACGGGCGTCAACGCATCATTTACGGCATCAGCCTGGTCGACAACCTCCTGCCGTACCTACTCGGGTCCGATGCGGAGCCTGATTACACGTTCCGTCGCCGCCGAGGCGGAGGGGACGTGGACGCCATCTCGGAGTGGTGGATGCGCCGCTGGCTGCACCCGCGCAGCAAGTCCTTGGAGGTGCTGGAGGCGGTCAGCCGCAACCGGCTGACGAGGCCAGTCAGCCACGGTGCGCGGGTGACACTACCCGCCCAACCACTCGCACCGAATGAGCATGAGCAGCTGGAGTTGTACTGACGGTCTAGAACAGCCGGTCAGGTGTGTCGGCATCGGCGACCCGCTCGTAGTAGGGCCGGATGGCGGTGCGTACGTGCGGCGTCTGGTGCGCGTTTTGCACCAGACACGTAAGCGGAGGCATTGACCGCACCAAGGCCACGAGTTGCTCGGCGTCGGACCCGCTCGTCTTGCCGATCAGCGCCTTCTGGACCGTGCGGATCTGGTCGACCTGCGTCTGGCTGAAGTACAACCTCGTCGCCGTGGCGCCGGACACCGCATCGGGCAGGTCCTTCGGATACTGGGTGGCGATGACGACACCAGCGCCGAACGCTCGGCCCTCTCGCATGAGGGGTTCGAGGAAGGGTGACTGGACGAGACGCCACGCCTCGTCGAGCACGACGAGCCGCCTCAGCATCCGCGGCTGCGGGCGCCGGATGAGGTGGTTGTAGAGCGCCATCAGCAGGAACTCAGCCACGGCGTTTTTGACCTCCTCGCCAGGCAACTGGCTGAGGCGGACAACTGACCGTCCGTCGAGCAAGCTCTCGAGGGTTGAGTTGCCGCTGTCCCCGGCGAACAGGCCGAGGTCGAAGATCGGCGACAGCCGGCCGATCAATGGACCATGGCCGTCGCGTTCCAGCACGTCACGGACTGCGTCGAAGGGCAGGTAGGTCTGCTGCGGCTCTGGGATGAACGGCTTACCATCGATGCCCGCGATTGCGTACGTCTCCTTCATCGCCTCGCGTAGGGTGTAGGCCTGCTGGTCGCCGAGACGGTAGATGCGCTTGAAGATGCCGACGAGTTGGTGGACGTGGGACATAGGGTTCGCCCGGCCAGATGTCGGATCAGTTGGTGGCACCAGCGGGTTGAAGGGCAGACCGCCGATGCTCGCATCGAACATGGACAACTGCTCTGTGCGGGTGTACTCGGCTCCGGCGTAGTCGTCCTTGAAGTCCAGGATCAGCGCCGGCAGACCGGTCGACGGTGCCATCAGGTCGTGCAGGATCGCCTTGGTTGCCTGCGTCTTCCCACTGCCCGTTTCACCGGTGATCGCAATATGGCCGTTGGCCAAGGGACGATCCGGGCGCTGGGGGTCATACCAGACCTCGACAGGTCTGCCGTATTGTCCCAGCGCCTCGCCCAGGTAAGCGGTCGGCCGGTTGGCCAGTGCTGGTGATGTGTCGCTGGCAGCAGCCGTCGTCGCGGCCGTCCTGACGGCGGGCGGGCGATGCGGGCCGGGCCCGCTTGACTCGGCAGGTGGGAGGGAAGGCCCGTCCGGTTCGGGCGCTACTGCATCACTTTCCTCTGTTGGAGGGCTTGGCACTGGCTCCTCGACCACCGGGGTGGGCTGCTGGAGCGCATCGACGCCTGATTCATCCAGCTGCGTCACCGTAAGAGGGAAGACCTGGTTGTCGTCAGCCCGGGCACTCACCCGCCTGGCCGGCCTCAGCGACTCAGAGTCCACGCCGATCGACACCTCAGCCAGGTGGAGTTCGATGATGAAGGAAAGCTTGCCTTCGAAGAGTCGCTGGGCGGCGGTGGCCCACGTCTTGCGGTCGTCGGCGTCGTGGCCGTGTTTGCCGAGTTCCCGGTAAACGTGCGCTCGCAGCACTTCGCGCCGCGCCGGCGTGGTGATGAGTTCATCCGTCCGGTCAGGGTTGAACACGTCGCGAAGCAGCGTTCCTGTGGACAGCAACTGGTTAACGGCCGGTCCCGATGCCACGCCGCCGTCGATGCGGTACTCCGCTGATGTGTCCTGCATGGTCTTGACCTCGAAGACGGTGATGACACATGCGTCCTCGCCATATTCGATGCCGAGTAAATCTGCACGCCGGGCGTCCTCGCGCAGGTGCAGCCAGCGGCGAGCCATCTCATCGTCGAGGCTGACCAGCAAGCGCTTGCGGTTATCGGGGCAGCCCGTCTTATACCAACGCGAGGCGATCAGGGTCCCGAGTAGGCCCTTCGTTCTGTTTTGGTCAACCTCGTGCTCCAGGTCCGCAGTAAGGGTGAGCGCCCCCACGTCAAGCAGGTCCGTCAGCTCTCGCAGAAGGCCGTCCAGATCGCCATCGCTGACGGCGGTGTTGTACTGACGGACGACGTCGCGAAGGGCGCGCCGGAAGGGGTCGGTGGCGTCAGCGAACGCGACCACCTCGCGGGCGCCGTCGCGGCCGGTGAAGATTTGAAGGCTACCGAGTCTCAGGTCCCGGTCGATGTGCCGGTCGGCGAGGACGAACCAGGGTGCCGTTGCCGCCGCAGCTTTGAGTCGCTCTCGGACGTCTTCATCTTGTCGCACGGCGAGTCGAGACGCCGGAGCCTGCTTGGCGACCAACTGCGCGACGTTGAAGTATGCGGCGAAGGGGCCGCCCGGGGCAGGCTCGAGATCGACAGTCTTGGTGAAGACTCGGTACTTGAGTCGCTGCGGCATCGCCAAGGGCTGGATCGGTTGCTCGAAAACGCTGAGTGCATCCTGCTTGCCGCCGGACTGGTCGAACGCGACAGTGACGTGGGCGAGGACGTCATCTGGGAGCTTAGCGGTGTCGGCGGGCAGGGACCGTACCTCGAAGCTAAAGCGGCGATCGTCTGCGGTCGCTCGAAACAGCTGCGCTACACGTGCCTCGTCGTCGTCGTCCAGCCCGAGCGACTGGATGCCGGCGCCGCGGCCCCGGTAGAGGACGGCGAGGTGGGCGCCCTGGATCTTGTCGTCGTCTGCCAAGTCCGCTAGCAGCCTCAGATAGGGGCCGGGACCGGGCGGATCCAGCAACGCAAGACGGAGTCCAGGTCGGGCGGCAGGGTGCGCATCGAGGAACGACTCCACGATCCGGGCGACTGCGGTGAAGCCGTCGTGTCCGACGCTGCGCTCCTGCCGGACGGCAAAGTAAGGGAGGTTATCAACTGCGCTCACCTGGGGGAGGACCTGCGGCGTGTCGTGCGTCAACTCGGGCAGGCACAGGCTTGTGAGGAAGTTTGGCAGATCTTGGGCGGAGGCGATCACGAGTCTCACGTCGCGGGGACCGAGCCGGTGGCGCTGTGCCGCGACGACGCGAGCAAACTCCGAGTATCTCCAAAGGTACAACGGGTGCAGCGGAGTGAGCATTGCGGTCGTTGTCATGCCGGAGCCGAACGTGATCGTGTCCAGCATCAAGATCTGCGACACAACCTGGTTGGCGTCCTGGGTGTACTCAGCGAACATGTCGGGGTAGGTGCGGCTGATGCAGCTAAGCAGGTCGCTATAGCGCCCGACGTACGACCTCACGAGGTCCTGCGACGCGCGAGCTGCGGCGACGAGAAGTGGCTCCGCGGCCAATGAGCTGGTGTACTCAACTATCTGGTTGCGAGCCTGGTCGAAGTCGGTGAACCTTGCCCTAAGCTCCCGTCCACCGTCGTCGTCGAGGCTGCCAAGAAACTCCAGGATCTGCTCGCTGGTCCACTCGGCCCGGAGATCCTCCTCGCCACGATAGCCCCGGATCCTTTCCCAGATGTCGCCTTCATTGCAGGTGATCCAGCCACCGTAACGACCTTCGCCAACCAGCCGGGTCACGATGTCCATGACCTCTCGAGACGCCTGTCCCTGAACGATGACGCCGGAGGGAAGATCTGTCTCCCAGCGCTCGGTACCAACGGAGGATCCGCCTCCGTCGACCTCACCCACCTCCGCCACAGTGTCCACCGCAACATCGAGGTCGTCCTGGCGGGACTCGTCGTCGGACAACAACGCCTGGGCAGCCACGGTCGAGGCCGGGGTGGGCGTGTTTGGCGCCCTGTCGGCCATGTCATCGCCAGCGTTGCCGTCATCGGGTGGCATTGGCATTGGGGCCAGGGGGGCCCCGATGCTTGGCGAACTTGGAACGCCAGACGCTTCCGGGACGTTGTCAGTGCGTGCCAACGGCGCCGGCTGCCTCTGCCGTACTGAGAAAAGGTCTTCGGCATCCGCGACAGTGAGCTGGCCAGCCGGTTCTCCCCGACGAAGCTGGCGCAGGAGCCGAAGGCTGCGCCGTAGGGCAGCCCGCCGGACTGGATCGCTCTCCTTGGCGATGTTCTCCGCAATCGCCCTACGATCCTTCTCATTCAGCGCTTGCAGTCGACCGACTAGATCGCGATTTCGCCGAATGCGATCACGCACCGCGCGGTCCCGCGCGTCGTCGAACAACCTTGGATCGGCCAGTAAACCCAATCGGGGAAGCTCGCGACTTGACTGGGTCTTGAATTCAACTTCCTGATCAGGACCGCTTGGCAACGAAGTGTAGTAATCGACGAGCTGCCCGAACGAGATGTTGCCGTCAGCACCGAGCTTCTTCCACCAACTGGTAAGTACCTCATTGGTGGCGGCCGGACCCTCTTGCGCCCGCCGGACTAGCAGGCGCTTGAGCTGCGCCGGCCCGACTGCCACGAAGTCCTGCAGCGACGACAGCCGAGCCTGGTCGCCGGTGGCAATGACGACGATGGTCGCCTTTAGGTCTCGATCGTTGCGCCACTGTTCGGCTTGCTGAACGCTGCCGGTGACCTTATCGGCGGGTATGCCGGAGGCGGTGGCGAGCGCATCGCCGCCAGTTGCCAGAAGGGCGATGCGTAGGTCGGCGACCTCGAGAGCCTTCGCCAGCCCCGCCAGCACTCCGCTTGGGTCCAGATGGGGTACGTCCTGAACGAGGATCCCCAGAGCGCCAGACAGCTGTATGACCTGCTCGCACAGAAGCTCGCTGACCAAATTCTCGCGGAGTCCGGATGTCGTCATAGAACTGCCAGGCTTTCCGGGTCGGTGGTGATTACGGTCTGGCCGTCGGCGTACGCCTTGGCGTACCCGGCTTCGAGGATCGCCCTCCGCAAAGCTTCCACATTGAGCCGCAGATCTTCCTCGGTCACCGACGTCGGAGTCCCGAAGGGCATCGCAGCCAGGTTGTTGCGCCGCACGATCTGGTCATCGGAGCGCTGCCCGGCGACAATTCCGTAGTTTATGCGCAACTCGTCAAGGAATTCCGGAAAATCAAGGGGTTGGCCGGGCTCCACCGTAGCGGCAACGAGAGTCTCCAAAAACTCCGTGGTGATGCCATATCTCTTCTGTAGTCTGCCGCCGCGCCCGGTAGCCGCCCAAGGAGTGAGATATCCAGCACGACGGCCTAGTTCAGTGAGGAACCCAACCGGGTGGCTCCTTTCTTCCGTGGCGACCTGCCAGAGCGCCTCGCTGAGCGCTTCCAGGTCCGAGACTTGATCGTCATCGCGGTAGGCCTCAAACCCCTGACGGACCCGGACCTGAACCCTTTCGGGTAGATTCAGAATCATCTGCCCGACGCCGATCTCATCGGCCTGCCCGGAAATTCGCTCTCGAATTCGACGTGAGACGAGCGCTTCCAGTACGTCACCCGCAGCCCGGAGCGATGCGCGCGAGGCGTTGCGCAAAGACGCGCGAGACCCGTCGAACATGTCGATCAGAATCGGTGGGCGCGGGGCGCCGTCGAACGCTTCGGAGAACCGCGCGGTAAGGTGCACGTGGATAGCGAAGCAGGCGAACATCACCATCCGCCGAAGCGAACTCAGCTTTGACCCGCCACTCTGTTCGAAGCGCGCAAGCCGGTCGAAGGACACTCGGAGCCTTGCCAGGGTGGGTGAAACAATGTCGCCGCCACCATCGACAGCAAGGGCCGCGTAGGGTCGCGCACCGCCGAAGGTGACTGCTGGTCCAACCGTCCGCGGTTGGGCGAACTGCATCATCGGCATCGCCAGCGTCGACCACGGATCGTCGCTGGTCGACAACAATGCTCGGATATGTGCAGCAGCGTCTCCCGATCGTCCCGCGGTCAGCAAACCGGCAAGGAAGGTGCCGCAATGCTGGTCCGACAGGTCAGGCGTCAGGAGAGTCTCTGTGGAGAGTGTGTACGACGACCGCGCAGCTTCTCCGAACACAGCCTTGTCCGTAGCGAGAACGCCTTCCGCGAGGCTCCGTAACGTGCTAAGCGCGTTCCGGTCAACGATCTGGCTCTCGCGGCCCATGAAGGCGTCCCCGTAGGTTTCGAGGATCATAGTGTTGGGGTTGCGCTCCTCCTGAACACGTTTCGTCTGGTTTAGGATCGATCGACGCAAAAACTGAGCGAGCGCGTCAGAGTCGTAAACGCGTCCGACGAGTGCCCGCCCGAGCCCATTCGCCACATGCACGGGTTTAATGGACGTGTTGGTAGGCAGGAGGCCGAACTCGTCATCGTAGATTTGGTTGAGGAAGGCCTTCAGGTCGCTGATCACAGTATGTACCTCGCCACCGGATACCGCTGGATCTCAATTTTGGCTTCAATGTCCTTCTCAACGTTGCGGATACGGACGTCTACCACGTCGTTCCCGCTAACGCTCACGCTGCTGTGCACCTTGTCGACGAAGCGTGTGACCCGCCGGGTAGCGCTACGCGACCAACTCGTACGGCCGAGACCCCAGCGCGCTTCAGCCAAGGTGAGGTACAGGGCGCGGTCGACGAGGAGGCTGGCGATCGCGGCGTCGTGCTCGTTCGTGGCGATTAGGGCGAACATCCGGACGAGCCGCTGCTCTTGGGGAAGCCACGCGCTAACCCATGGCGCCAGCTGAGGTGCCCTGATTCGGAACCGGCCATGGCGGACCTCGTGCAGCATCAAGAACGTGTTGGGTGCCTTGACGTCGAACCGGTGGCTCTGCCACAGCACCAGACGTTCTCGGTCCGTGTCTGGGCAGTCCGGCTCGTAGAAGCGATTGATCGCGAGCAGCAAATCTCGAACCACTGTGGCGCTTCCCGCACGTCCATCGGTCACCAGCTTGTCGAAGCTACGCTCATCGCTCGGCAGAAGCCCGATCAAGGAACGGCCGTCCCGATGCTCGAAAAAAAACCGCCGCTTGAGTGCACGATACTCGTCGATCCGATCCCCAGATGGCAGAGGCTGTATGGCTGCCGGGCAGCCACCATCGACCCATTCCTTGGGGACTGTCGTCCCCAGCCAGAGATCCATGTCCCTGCGAGGATGCGTCACTGTCGCCGGATCGAAGGAAGCCCTGACGGCATCGAACAGCGGACCGACACCACCTTCGAAGGCGAGTTGCGCATAGTGGTACCGGCTTGAGCTCGGCGATGCCAGCCGCACTGCGGCCGTGGCGCCGCCCGTGATCAAAAAGGCGACGAAGCCCACAAGCTGCCGCATGGTTGCGTGATGTCCTCGTCGGGCGACTTCTTGCAGGAGTAGGGCGATCCGCTCCCTGACCTGCGGATGACGCATCGCCTCGCGGTTTGTGACGGCTGGATCGGTCGGTGACAGGCCAGCGTAAAAGCGGTCATCGGTCAGCCGGTCGAGGACCTTGAACACAATTGTCTGGGCGAGCACGTTTCGCAGGCCCAAGTCGATGACCCGGACCGGTTCCACGGGTTCTCGCACCGGCTCGTGGCCGTACGAGATCGCCTGCTGGACCTGACGAAGAGCCTCCCGCAGTGGCTTAAATTCGGCCGCGAGAGGGTGACGGCGCAACACGAAGAGAGGCCACTCATTGATCGCCAAGACCATCGCCCGGCCGCCACCGTCGCAATCACGCCACCGACTCAAGATCTCGTCATCAGATAGTTCGTTGGCGTCGGTCAGGACGAGAGCGCCTGCCTTCTCCAGTGCGGGACGGAGGCGCTCGATGAGGTGCGTCTTTCCGTCGCCCGGGTTGCCCGTGACAATGATCTGGTGCCCGGCTTGGGCCAAGCCCAGCATTCTATCGTTGAGACCGAGGTCGACATCAACCCACTCGAGCTCTTCCGAGGTCAGCCGGTCCGCATAGCTGTTGCTGCTGCGGTACAGCCGCTCAACGAACTGACTGGCGGAGGCTGCTACCGCCTCATCTCCCTGGCGCCTGTCGTCGACCCCGACACCGAACATGGAGGAGGCGTCGGGCCCCGCTTCCCCCGCAGTCACGCAACAACCGCCCATTCCCATGGAGCCACGCGCACGTTACCCATCTCCCTACGAGGCTCTGGCGGGATATAGGAACCGTTCATTGCGGTCACCACCAATGGCTCTCTCGCTGCGGCAGCGGGACGGCTGACGAACTGGAGATCCTCCCGCCTGCCAGGGCGATCAGTCCATTGCCGACAGCGTACTGCTCTACAAGCCATCCCCCACCTCCGACATTCGTTGTGCCCGCCCTCGAGAGATGAGGATCTTGGGCGGGGCCAGGCACCTGTTGGCCTGTCCTGCATCTGTCGCGACATCTACGTGGCGGGTGTCACCGCCGATCGTTCAAGACGAACACCTCCGAGGAAGCCGACATCGCACCGACGAGAGCCTCGACCTCGGGATCGTCGTCCAACCGGATGCCGAGCACTCGTATCTGGCTACCAGAGGTGAGCTCAGTCGCTGGTAACGGTGTCCGTAACAGGAGTTCGCGCCCACCCGTCCGGCTACTCATCATCCACCAGCTGCGGACACCATTCCGCTGGCCAACGATGCCCTGGTAGTCGAACCAGTCGCCGGGGGGCACACTGTCGGGCCCCGGGACGATCTGTTCCCAGTACTCCGCACAAAGCTGGCGGACCTGGCAGAAGCCACAGGTGTCTTCGCGCGTGACCGCCGCCGGCATCGGTGCCGCAACCTCGGCATCGGCGGCTGCGATACGCGTCTCGAATGACTGCTGGAGCACCCGAAGCTCCTCCTCCCCCGGCCCCGGGATCGACACCTCGCGGCTCGGATACGCGGCCATGAGGTCGGTGACCTTCCGTCCGCTCGGGTTCACCGCTCGGTCCAAGTCCCACAGCAAGGCATAGGTGTGCAGCTGATCGAGGTGGCCCGGATCCTCCACCCCCGTCTTGTAGTCCGTAATCCGCACGACATCGTCAGCGACGGTGAGCAGATCGACGCGACCGGTTAACCGCACCTCATCGGCTGTCAGCGTGATCTCCGGATGTGAGCCGGTTCCGACTGGTCGGCGCTGCGGACATGACCTCGAACAGGTGTTTCCACCATCCGGATTGGCAGCGCGCTTGGGTTGGCTGCCCGCTGGCAGGACAATTCGACTCAGGTATGCCTGGACCTGAGCACGCGCTTCGGGCACGCGGTCACTGAGCTCGCGGCCGACACGACGTCCGCGATCGCGGTTCAAACGCGGATTGCCAACCAGCCGAGCCAATCGGTCCTTCAGGGCATGTTCGACCACCGCCGTGATCCCGCCGAGTTCACGAAGGACATGGGCGGCCCCCGCAACGCGTGTCGATTCGCACCCCGCAGCAACGAGCGCCTTCAGGATCGCCTCCAGCGAGCTGTGCACGACGTCGCCGAAGACTGCAGCGATCACGGGCATCATCGGATAGCCCGAGCGTGACCAAAGGTCGGGGTACTGCGCCCGGGTCAGCATCCAACGCCGCGGGCAAGCCTCGACCTCCTTGAGCGAAGAGTAACTCCAAAGATCCGGACGCTGCGGCCAGACACCTGCGGAGGCCTCGATGCCGGGGTCGAAGTCAGCCCCACTTCCTGTCACGTCAGCGAATCCCGGACACTGTGGCTGGCGAACGGCAGGTTGCGCGCGATCACGATGTCATCGACCAGGCGAACCGGCACGGCGCCGAACTCCTTGGCGTCCCGTAGGTCGTCGGTCGGCGCGACGTCGGGCGTGAGCGGCCCGTGCACACCGAAGATCCATTGCTGTTCGCCCTTGGTGGCTAGGATCGGTGCAGTGACCGGCCCGATCCCTTCGATCTCGACCTCTGCCTTTCGCTCAAAGGTCACGCCGTTGATCCCATGGCTCGTCAAATCCTCAAACAGCTTGTCAGCCGATTGGTTGAGACGAGCAGGATCAAGCTGCGGCGGAGTGCCGTTGATCAGGTAGCGAAGCAGGCTGGCGCCGACATGCCGGTCCAGCAGACCGTGCTCAAAGCGGTTGCGGAAGCTCCGAAGGCAGCGGTAGCAGGACTCGTCACAGCCAGCGGGGCACTCCTCCAGAAGTTTCAGCGTCTGCTCGAAGATCTCCATCCCGTAGTCGTTTACACGACGGGTGAAGCCAGCACCACCGGCTAGCGTGTCATAAAGGTAGATCTCGGATTCAAGGCCCTCGCCGCCGAGCGGCGTGAGCGCCGGTCGATATTCCGCCTGGAGTTCGTTCGCCTCAATGTCGAGTTTCCTGGTCGCCGCAATTGTCAGGCCCTCCGCGATCGTGCGAAGCGCCACGTGAGTCGAGAGGAACGCTGGGCGCAACGTGATTGGCGCCGCCACCTTTAGGCGCACTAGCAAGACGTCCGAGATGAAGTCGGTGCCAAGTACCAGGCCTCGGGTGGACCTCGAACCCGGACATGAAGGTTCCTTCTCATCGGGATACGGCTTCGGATGCGGGCCAACAACAACGGTTGAGGGCGTCGCTGTTGGCTCGATCAATCCGCAAAGCGTGCAGTAGGTGTAGCCCTCGGTGCGCGGACCGGTATTGGTCACGAGCAGGGTCTCGCGTCGGTACGTCTGTTCGAGCCGATCGGTGACGTGCTGCCAGGCGGACTCCTCTGTCGGGCCGGGCGCCACGAGTTTCGCCCTCGTGGCGTAGCTCCGCGCGGGTGCATCATCGGGGCTGGTGCCAGGAGCCTCCTTGGCGCGGTGAGCAAAGCCCGGCGGGCGGATCCAGTTCTTAGCCGCTCCGAACTTGTCCGCGGCGCCACAGGCCGGGCAGTCACGCTTCTCGCCGCGTTCCGCTTCCTTGGGCGAGAAGTGCTTGGCGTAGTGGCACACCTCGCACTCGAAGTAGAGAAGCTTGTCCTCCCAGGCCTTGGAGAGCTCCTTCCTTACGGGCGCGTAGAGCGCTCCCGACGTCCACTCCTTATTATCGATCCACACCACCTTGCCGGGCGCATACTGGCTGAGTGCCACCGGCAGGCCCTGACTCGGCTCGTACAGGAACTTGGCCCGATATGGTGTCGACCGATCGATGTCAAAGACGTGGAACCCGACCACATCTGTGGGAAAGGCATAGCGCGGCAGCACACCTTTGTAGAGCAGACGATCCAGGAGGTTGGTCTGGCTCCGCCGCGCACTCGGCGCCTCCGCACCGTCCTCGGCTGGTCCCTCGGCTTCAACCTCGTCGGCCTCGGGTTCGGAGTCACCTTCCGAGGGCTCCGGGAGACTGCCATCGAGGTCGAGATCGAGCGCCCTATCGATGTCGCCAAGCGTCCTTGTGACGATGCCATCGAGCAGGGTGCCCCGATCGCTGGCGCTGAGTTCGGTCGGGAGCCACGAGGCGATCTCGCCACGAAGGACGCTCTCGTTGACCTTCAGCCAATCCGCAAGATCAGTCCGATTCAGCGGGGATGTCGTTCCCACGAACCCCCCGACCGTGCCTAGCACCTCGAACAGTTGCGGCTGCATGTCGGGTTCGATCTTCGGCAGCCGGTCCTGGTGGTAGCGCTGCAATAGGTAGGCGGTGACGTGACGTCGCGCGATCTCGTCGTTATCCATCGTAAGGATTGGATCGTCGACTTTGCCTCGGATCATCAGTTCCGGCTGGCGGAAGTAGTGATCGTCGTGGGTGTCGGCGCTTCCGAAGGCGAGCACGGTCGCCACGGCGTTGCCCCGGCGGCCGGCACGACCCGCTCGCTGCTGGTAATTGGCACGCGAAGGCGGCATGTTGCGGAGCGCGACGCCGGACAGGCTGCCGATATCGATACCAACTTCCATCGTCGTCGTGCATGACAAAACGTCGATAGCGGCGCGCTGCTGTTCACCAGGACGCGGCAGGGCCAGGTTGACGTCTTGGAAGAGCAATTCATGTTCCTCGGCCTTGGAGAACACCTCGTCCGACTGGGCTGCGTTCAGCTGCGCCGTATGCTCCGCTGCGATGATGCTCATTGGTGACACGGGCGGATCAGCCAATGCCCGGGCAGCGCTTGCGCGGTAGTACCCCTTGCGCGCCTGGAACACAGGGTCCTCGTCAGGATCCAATGTGCGTACACGGTCGTGCCCGCAACTAATGCAGCGCGTCGTTCCCGGGAACGGTCGCTGCGTGAACCGGCACCGCTCGCAGTAGCCCCACAGACCACCCAACTCGAGCGCGACCCGCGAGGCCAACAGCTTGAAGTTGCCCCCGACCCCTTCGCAGAAGGTCTCCACCAGCGTCGGCAGCCAGTTCTCGACGAACTGCTTGCGAGCCGGAGCCGTACCCAACCACGACTGGATCTGCTTGAACTTACCGCCGTGTGGCTTCACTCCGCCCTTGGTCTTCCACCACTCGCCGTCGGTCATACTCGGGAACCACACACCACGAGTGCTGGTCATCCACTGAGCAAGCCACAGCCGAACTACCGCCTGCTTCGTTTCCTCCGTTGTGGCCACGCCTCCGATGTCCGGGAGCTTGGCGAGTAGGGTCTTCCCAAGACTGGCTCGCTCCCGAATTGAGGCCAGACCGAGCGACGAGAATCCGTAGTATCGATCGGTCAGCGTGGCGTACATGGCACGGAGCAATGCTTGCGGGGGCACATAGGTAGTCATGGAGAGTTGCATCAGTTCCGCTAGGTTGCCTTCAAGCGCACCGTTCTCCAGCGACTTCGCGACCTCCTTGAGAGGTTCGAGCGACTCGGCAGGCCGTAGTTCGGGACGCAGCCGCACCGAAAGCAGCCGGGCACCGACCATGGCGGCAAGGTACATCTGTTCAAGGCTGAGGACCGAGGCGAGCATCGGTTGCGTGGACAGTTCCTGCCATCCCCGGAGCACCAGGGGTCGGATCGCGTCGCGCATGGAGTAGGTCTGCAGGTTCGGCGCAAGGCGCGCCGCGACCTGACGTGAGTCCGAGAACGCGAGGACTTTCCGGCCGCGAAGGGGCGCGAAGTCCGAATATTCCTGAGCGCCGGCGGGCTGGACTTCGAGTTGACGGGTTACCAGTGCTTGGAACGGCTGGTCGCCCTTGGTCTGGTGGTCCTGCACGGACGAGCGACCGAACCCGGCCCGCTGGCCGCACACGCCGCACGGCGTGAACTGCCCGCTGGCCCCCGCCTCATCTTCGTCCTCGTCTTCATCACCGATGATTGCCTCGCCCGCTCGTGGCGTCGGCAGGAAGACCGCTCGGTTCCGCTCCCCCAACTCGTCCGGGTTAAGCCGCCCGGTAACGAGGTCGATATCCGCAGGCTCAACGTTGTGCTCGACTGGGGCTTCGAGGAGCAGGTCAAGCGGCTGCAACTCGGAGATGGCTCCAGAGGCGGCTTGGAACTGGCCACCCTGTTCATGCCAGAGGAAGCTGGGCTCGATTAGGTCATCGGTGTAAGTGCGGGCGTAGGCGGAGCCACAGTGCCTGCAGGTGTACAGCTCAAAGACCCGGGCTCCACAACCACAGGTCGCCTGCGGCTGGGCGTAGAGCGCGCCCACCGGCCCACTAACGGGATGCGCCTTGCGGTCGACCTCACTGCAGTCGGGATCGATGCATGCCCACAGCCCGGGCAGCCCGCGGAAGAACGCGTGAACCCGGCACGGCAAGAGGCCAGCATCATTCGCTGAGCGCCGAGCTGCACTGCCGAGGGCGACCAACGCCGAGACCGCACGATCCGCCAGTTCCTTGTCGACTGACGGGAAGATTATTGAGCCCAGCTCGTCGACTGGCTGCGCCTGTTGCATCGTCTCGTTGACGAGCAGACTCATCGGCTCCCAGGTGCTGAGGGCGTCATGGAGCACGGATCCCACGGCGGCGCCTTCCTCGGCTGTCACGCCGCGGTGGTCGAGCAGGTCACGCACTGCCTCCGTCCTAGCCTCGTCGCTCGACGCCTTGTAGTAATCGGCCATCGGGACAGCAGCCAAGATTGCCGCGTCCTCTGCAGTGCCGGTGGCAGCCTGGTCCCGTAGCGCCAACTGACCGGCGACGGTCCTGAAGTCGTTCTCAGACTTGCCGGTCAGCTGTGCCGCGAACTCCCGGGCATACTCAGGGCTTGCGAAGCTCGCGCTGGTGCAGATCACTTGCAGGCGGTCAGCGGAGATACCGAGTCGGGCACGCAGCCGCCGCAGCAGCAGCGCAACCTCCGCGCCTGCTGCTCCCCGATACAAGTGCGCCTCGTCGATGATGAGCAAGAACTTCTCGATGGGGTTGTTCGCCAGCCAGGCGCGCGTGGCATCGAAGACCGGCCGCTCAAGCGGCCGCATCAGCATGTACTCCAGCATCGAATAGTTCGTGATCAGGACATCTGGCGGAGCGCTCAGGACCTCATGCCGCGTGAGGAGTTCCGGATCCTCGGGTCGCATGACAGCACGAACGAATTCGCCTTTCTTGTCCTTCCAACGGGTTCCGCTCGCGCCATACCAGGCCTTCAGGTCGGGCTTGGCGGGCCACTTGCCACGTGTCTGCAGCATGTCGATCAGGGCGACCGCATCGGCGTGCGATGGGGATGTGGGATCGGCCGCCTGGTCGAGGAGGAGAATGTAGAACTTCTCAATCGCGCGGAGTCGTTCCTGGTCCTTCTCGACCTTCCGAACGCCGGGGTAAAGCGTCCGGCTGGTGTACCGCGCGAATCGGGCAGGGCGGCCGGCCCAGGCGGTGAACTGAGTAGCCACTCGTGGGTCACCGAGCAGCAGGCGCAGACGACCGAGTTGATCGTTTACCAGCGCGTTCATCGGATACAAAACGAGAGCGCGAACGGCTGGCGCTTCGAATGAGTCAGGTCGGTGAGCTGCCTCGGCCGCGAGCTTGGCAAGCATCGGGAGCAGGAAGGACTCCGTCTTGCCGGAGCCAGTACCAGTGGTCACCGCGAGGCTTCGACCGTCCCGCGCCGTCCACTCAAGCGCCTGCGCTTGGTGGGTGTACGGCGGGTCGTAGAGCAGCGGAGATGTGTCGCCATGCCGGGAGGTCAGGCTGGCGAAGAGCGTCTGCACCTCCGGATCGAGGTCGAGGTCGATGAACCGTCGGTCCGTCTTGTAGCGCGGCGTGCTCTCGATGAATGGCGCCCGAAAGAGCACCCCTTCCTGTTCGAGCAGCGCCCGGCGTTGGTCGATCAGAGTCGGGTGTCCGACGTGGTATGTGGCCTCGATATAGTCGCGCAGCGCCTCCTGGATCTTGATGATCGTCTCGGCGATGGTGGGCACTTCCGCCGTCACTCTGTTCCTCCCCCGTGCATCCACAGCATGTCGGCAAGAAAAGCCGTGAGGTCAGGCATCGCCGCGGTCGGCACTCGATACGAGAACAGCGAGCCCCTCGAGCGCGGCACCGATAGCCCGACCAATTCCAGGTAACGCTCTGCCCAGTTCGGCACCGGTGAGAAGAGGTCCACAATGTTGCCCGCGCTCCCTCCAGCCGCCGTCCGGGTACGAAAGACCTGAGGCTCGCCACGCTGGGCATCGAGTGCGGCCTGCAGACGCCAGGCTTCGTCCCGTCCCGGTGTCGTCGCGTCGCCCACTGGAAGGTCGACTAGCCGCTGTGGGAGTCCCTCAGCGACTCTCACAAAGCACCAGAGGTCCGCTCCGTAGGCCTGTGGGCGCCGGGCGACGAAATCGCCGGTGTCGCTCGGTCTCGGCGACCGCCACCGACCGCGGTAATACCGCACCGTACTACTCGGATCTATCAGGGTCAGCCCTTCGACCTGGCCAGACGGACCTGCGATGTCTAGCCGCTGGCGGTACTCGTCAAGAAACGCCGCAGCCGAAACGGCGACCGGATGCATCGCCCACTGTTCGCGTTTGATCTCGTGCAGTCCGAGAGCTGCGAGCCGCACCCCGGCAGTGTCCGGGTCCAACTCGATGGTGCGAGTGTGACCCTCGTACAGCACGTCGCTCGCAAGCATCTCGCCGACCAGCGCCGCGCCGAACGGACGAACCCCGAGCAGCAGGTACCGGCCAGGCTCCTTGACGACATAGGACGGCGGACCAAGGAAGAGCAGCCTGGTCACGTACGTGGTTTGCTGACGCAGTTCGAGCAGATCACCGGCCGAGATCAGAAGGTCGAGTTCCTCCATCAGGTCATCACGAGACAACGTGTCACTCGGAGCAACGGGACCAACTGCTTCGAGCACAGCATCAACGATCTGGCGCGGTGTAGCGGGGCACAGGAACGATGCTGCTCTCCGCAAGGAGGCACAAAGTCCCTCCGGTGACAGGAGGTCAACTACTTCCTCGTCGAGGCCGAGGGTCTTTACAGTGAGTTGGGCAGCATCCTCAGCGGACAATCGGGAAACCTTCATGCGACGCCTCCCGTCGAAGATTTGATCGTGCCCTCTCGATATGCATCGGTGCCCAAGACAACGAAGCGAGCCGCCCGCAACAGGACAGGCGAGTTGACGACGCGGTCGAGAAGTTGGTCTCGCTCCGTTGGATTCCATTCCGCGAGGCGTCCAGGGCTGCTCGCCAAGCAGAGGAGAAACCTCGCGGCCAGATGCGGATCGTCAATGCCACTGCTCGCAGCCGTAGAGGCGATCGCACCTGCGAAACCCGAAAGTAGGGAGGTCCTCGAGCCCGACCACCGCCAAAGGTGATGGGCGACGTCCTTGGCAAGCGCCTTCTGACTGAAGGAATCACCGACCATCGCCCGCATCTCGTCCAGGTGATCCAAGACATCCCCGAGCTCGAGCTTGCGCTCCAGCCGCGCCCAATGATTTCCAGCGATCACCGAGACAAGAGTGCGAGCAATTGCATTTAGAACATTGCGCTGCTGGTACCGCGCGAACGGGTCGCCGGGCAGGTCGGCACGCAACCAGTTGTGGTGACCTTGGACCAGGCGCATGAGTTCGTGTCGAGTCCTGGATACGGCGGCCTCAACGGACGAGCGAGCGCTCCCCATCGCCCGAAGCTCGTTGGGATCGGGAGGAAGGATGACGGACGCCTCAACGTTTCCCGCGGTTGCCCGAAGCAAGCCACCCCGCGGTGGTGCTTGGATCTCTGCACCCGGCTCGTAGGAGACTCCGACGAGCGGCGACTCCACCGGAAAAAACTCGATACGTGTGTCGTCGCCATCGGTCCGATCGACAAGCCGCGCACTACGTCTGCGGTGGCGCTTCACGAGGACCCAGCGGAGTGCCCGGAATCCTCGATCACAGACGAGGGAGGCGAAGCCGATCCCTGCCTTGGATACAGCAATTTCGCAGGACTCCGCTTCGTCGTAACTGCCCTGCAGGTCTGCGCTGCTGAACTCACGCTGTGCGAACTTGCTCCAAGCGGCAGAATTCATCGGGAGGTCGATGCGACGGTGGATCTTCGCCACCGGTTCACCGTCGGCACCACGGAGCGTCACCGAGAGCTCAGCAGTTGCATTCCGCGGGCCAGCGATGAACAGGGACGCACTTTGCGCCCACAACTCGGTCAGGCTTGGCCGTGCTGGCGACGCTAGCAGTCGGATGCCCTCACCTGACGTCGCACCCTCTGGCCGAACCTGTGGGTCGCGGATCGTGACAAGCAGCGAGCCCTCAGCGAGCGGCTGGTCGCCAGTGGCCAGCAGCGTAGCGGTGACCTGGTGCGTACCGACTGTGAGCCCGTCGAGCGAGACGAACAGGTCGGGCTGCTGAGCTGGCCACGCTAGGCTATATAGATCACCGTCGACTGCCAGGACACACTTCTCCGGTGCCCGCTCGGCGCGGAGCCCGATCATGGCGTGTTCTCCGGCGAGCCATTCAACTGAGCCTTCACCGTCCCAGGCGCTCGCCACCATGCCGATTGGTCGCACCGCAACATCCGCCAGGACCGAGATGCCCGTCGCGACCAGTGCGGCAGCGTCAGCCTCGCCAATGGCCCGGGGAACGGACAAGTCAAACGCTCGCACTCCATCGACGTGGATGGTCGTTTCCGTGAGCCATGGAACGTCCGGCGGCTCTATCACGCCGTCGCCGACCAGCACGTACGAACGCCCGGGCCGGGCAAACTTGCCTTTGACCTCCATGGCAGGACCAGCGTCGCGTTGCCGGAACAGCCACCACGGACCGGCACTCATCATGCATTGATCAGCGATGAGCCCGTTCACCGGCGCAGACCCACGCTCAAGCTGAATGAACGGCGTCTCCCGCCGAGGCCAGGAGGTAAGTCGCACTTCCTGACCGGGGTAGACGAGGCGCCCAGTCGCGAGCATCTTGCCATCAACGCCGGCAATGCGGGCTCGCGACCTTCTGAGTTCGTCGTAGACGTGCGGCAGTCGACCGTGAAGCAAGGTAAGATCCGGAAGTTGGGCATAGGCCCGCCATCCGCCCTCCTGATACCGGAGGAGCAGCTTCGGATCGGTGGCGGCAGGAAGACGCTCCTTTCGCTGGAGTGATGCGGTCCCCGTGCTGTGCGAGCGGAAGCCGCTTGCGCGCACACGGCTGGCGGACTGCTTTGCCTGCGTGAGCCAGAGTCGAGACTGGCGTTCGCGAGACAGGCCTTCGACGAGGCGATGTAGCGTCGAGCGCACGAGGTACGGCGACTCTTCGTCGTCACCAGACAACAGGGCCGCGGCGACCTGACCAAGAAGTGTCGCGTTCTCGCAAAAGATTCGAAAGCGTTCGGTATACCCACCCGTCCGAGACGCAAGAATGGCGCCGAGGGCATCCGGACTTCCCAGCAGACGCGTCGTCAACCCCGTCCTGAACTCATAGAGGAGGTGAGCTAGCTGCCGCTGCAAGTAGGTAGGCAGTACGGCGTGCGTGATTGGCCAGGCGATGATGGTGAAGTTCTGCGCAAACGCGCCAGTCGGCACCGCTCCGCCGTATTCGTCAGCGAACCTCATGAACCACGTCTTGATGCGCTGTCGGTCGCCATGCGTGCGCCACGATGGCGTCGAGGTCTCAAAGCTGAGCCAATATTCATCCCCGACGTAGTCGTAGCCCGACTCCGCCGCATAGACAACGAACGGCAGCCACCACTGACGGACGCGGGCACCGAATCCCTGCGCGACCGCCGTACGCACGGTCGTCTTCAGCAGGTCTAGCTCCGTCTCGCCTAGGTCGTGCTCTAGTACGAAGACCGGCGTCACGGGGTCCAACTGCTGACGAGTCTCGTGTAGGTGGCGGAAGTGGTCGTCCAGCCTCCTATGCAGATATTCCAGAATATCTACAGTCCCGCCCTGCCTGACTTCCTCCACGCTCGCTGCCACCTCCCCCACAGAGCCGGCCGATGCGCTGCCTTCTGCGCCAGGCGATCAATGAGGTCGTCGACCTGCTCATTGGCCTGCGCCATGATGATCAGCGGCTCGCCGGCGGTAGCCAGCTCGATGGCAGTGCGCACCGCCAGGGTTGACTTGCCGGCTCCGGGCGGCGAGTCGACGACGACGCCTCGGTAGTGGCCGGAGCGCAGGTCGGCCAGCACGGCGGTGGTCACCCGTTCCGCTTCGACCGCGGGCGGTACCTCCAGCCCAGCAAGCATCGCCCCTCACCTCCCCACAAGGTGTGCCGGGGACATTACCGGCAGGGCTCCTACCAGCGGGACCCCCGAGTGTTCACCCGTTCAGCCGGCTCCACATGGCCTCTTTGCGCTGTCAATAACCTACGGAGTTGATATTGCACGACGGCAACCACTTGCCAACGCTGCGACTTTCCCCAGGTCAGGGCGTAGGTCATGGAGAAACCGAGCCCCACCCGTACTCGCCGGCAGCGAATGACGGACTCGGCAACCACTGCACCCATGTAGAGGACATCTGTCGTGGACCCGACAGCAGGACTATTGGGCTCCGCGGGACAGCGCCTCGGCCCCTTGGCCGGCTACCTTGCCTTGGTGACGGATCTTGACTGGGGCATCTACGAGCACCTGATCACGCAACAGCTCGCCGAGCGGCTCCAGCACGTTGACCCCGCCCTGGTTCAGCACGACAAGCTCGACTCGGGCGACGCTCACGACGTACTCGCTCGGCACCTCGCGACCCTCGCCCGCCGCGCCCTGCTCGCCGTCGGCGCTGGCGACGACAAACTCGCCCGCCAGGTCGAGCTGGCCAACCGCATCGCCGAGAGCATCGCCCAGGCCCAGCCGCGTGCCGTCGACGCCGACGACCAGGTCGCCGATGCCCAGCGCCTGCTACACGCCATCGCCGCCCCACCGGCGCCGCCCGCCGCGCCCACCTTTCCGGTGCGCCCCGCCACCCTGCTCTCCACCGGCGCGCTGCTGGTCAACGGTCGCCACCAGCCGCGCATCGGCCACGAGGTCACCCACGAGATGGCCTCCGCCGACGAGGTCGACCTGCTCTGTGCGTTCATCAAGTGGCACGGTCTGCGCATCGTCGAGCCGGCCATCCGCGAGCTGATCGCCCGCGGCGGTCGGCTGCGGGTCATCACCACGACGTACATGGGGGCGACCGATCAGCGGGCCCTGGATCGGCTCGCCGAGCTGGGCGCCGACATCAAGGTCTCGTACGAAACCAGGACCACCCGGCTGCACGCCAAGGCGTGGCTGTTCCGCCGCAACAACGGCACCACCACCGCGTACGTCGGGTCGTCGAACCTGTCGAAGGCTGCGCTGGTCGACGGCGTGGAGTGGAACGTCCGCGTCTCCAACCTGGAGCAGCCGCACGTCATCGACACCTTCGAGGCGACGTTCACCGACTACTGGAACGACTCGGCCTTCGAGGCATACGACCCGGCGAAGGACGCCGACCGGCTGCGCATCGCGCTGCGCGGCGAGCGCCCTGACGAGGCACCAACCGAGATCGCGAACCTGGACGTCCGCCCGTTCCCCTACCAGCAGGAGATCCTCGACGACCTGGACGCGGAGCGGCTGGTGCACGGGCGCTGGCGGAACCTGGTGGTGATGGCGACCGGCACCGGCAAGACCGTCGTGGCCGCGCTGGACTACCGCCGGCTCCGCAAGGCCGGCCACGTCGACTCGCTGCTCTTCGTCGCCCACCAGGAGCAGATCCTGCGCCAGAGCCGGTCGGTGTTCCGGCAGGTGATGGGGGACGGCAGCTTCGGCGAGACCCTCTTCGGCGGCGACAAGCCGAAGGACTGGAAGTACGTCTTCGCCTCGATCCAGTCGCTGCACCGGCAGGAGATCGACCCCGAGGCGTACGACATGGTGATCATCGACGAGTTCCACCACGCCGAAGCGCCGACGTACGCCCGACTGCTGGAGCGGCTGCGGCCGCGCGTACTGCTGGGGCTGACCGCGACCCCCGACCGGACGGACGGCGGCGACGTGCGCCGCTGGTTCGACGGCCACGCCGCCGTGGAGCTGCACCTGTGGGAGGCCCTCGAACGGCAACTACTGGCACCGTTCCAGTACTTCGGCCTGCACGACGACGTCGACCTGTCGCAGCTGCGCTGGAAGCGCGGGCAGGGGTACGACCCGGCCGAGCTGGACGGCGTCTACACCGGCAACCACGCCCGGGCCCGGATGATCCTGCGGGCGGTACGCGACACCGCCGACGTCGGGCGGATGCGGGCGCTCGGGTTCTGCGTGAGCATCGGGCACGCCGAGTTCATGGCGGACTGGTTCATCAAGCACGACGTACCGTCGGCGGCGGTGACCTCGCGGGTCGACGCCGCCCGGCGGCAGGCGCTGCTGACCGCGTTCCGCAACCGTGAGCTGCGGGTGCTCTTCACCGTCGACCTGTTCAACGAGGGCGTCGACCTGCCGATGGTCGACACGATCCTCATGCTCCGGCCGACCGAGAGCGCCACGATCTTCCTGCAGCAGCTCGGCCGCGGCCTGCGCCTGGACGACGACAAGCCCTGCCTGACCGTGCTCGACTTCATCGGCGGGCAGCACGCCAACTTCCGGTTCGACCTGCGGTGGCGGGCGCTGACCGGGGTCAGCCGGCGGGCCGTCGAGGCGGCCGTGCGAGACGACTTCCCTTCGCTGCCGAGTGGCTGCCACATCGAGCTGGACCGGGTGGCGAAGGAGGTCGTGCTCGCCAACCTGAAGTCGGCGCTGCCAACCTCGAAGAACGGCCTGGTGGCGGAGCTGCGGCAGCTCGGTGACGTGACCCTGGCCAAGTTCCTGCGGGAGACCGGCCTGGAGATCGAGGACGTCTACCGGTCGGCGAGCATCGGCGGGTGGGCCGGGCTGCGGCGTCTCGCCGGCATCGAGACCTCGACCGCCGGGCCGGACGACCGCGAGATCGGCCGGGCCATCGGGCGGATGCTGCACATCGACGACGTCGACCGGCTGGACCTGCTGGCCCGGGTCGCAGGCGGCGAACACCCCGGCGGCGGCCGGCTGCTGGACATGCTGCACTTCAGCCTCTGGGGGCCGTCGGTGTCGCTGACCGAGCGCGACGCCCGGCTGAAGCGGCTCTGGGCGGAGCCAGCGCGGTGCACGGAGCTGCGCCAGGTCGCCGAGGTGCTGCGAGACCGCATCCACCGGGTCACGGTGGAGCCGGAGTCGGCGCGGGTGCCGCTGCGGGTGCACGCGCGCTACAGCCGCAACGAGGCGTGCGCGGCCTTCGGGATGGCGAACCCGGGATCCCTGCGCGAAGGCGTGAAGTGGCTGCCGGACGAGCAGGCCGACCTCTTCTTCGTCACTCTGGTCAAGTCCGAGGAGCACTACTCCCCCACCACGATGTACGCCGACCGGGCCATCAACGACAGCCTCTTCCAATGGGAGTCGCAGAGCACGACCTCGTCGGTCTCGGCGACCGGGCAGCGCTACATCAACCACGAAAAGGTGGGATCGACGGTGCACCTGTTCGTCCGGGAGACCAAGGTCCCCGACCGCGACCTCGGTGCGCCGCCGTACCTGTACGCGGGGCCGATGACGTACCAGGAGCACAGCGGCGACCGGCCGATGCGGATCCTCTGGCGGCTGCAGCACCCGCTCCCCGCCGACATGTATGCCGCCGCCCGGGCCATCGCCGCATGAGCGCCGGGCAGGAGGTGCTGGAGCGCCTGACCTCGTTGCGGCTGCACCAGCAAAACGGCCGCCGCGCACCGCACAAGCCGCTGCTGGTGCTGCTGGCGCTCGGACAGCTCGGCCGAGGTGGGTCCAGTGAGCTGCCGTGGTCACAGGCACAGGAGCGGCTGAGCGAACTGATCGTCGAGTTCGGCCCAGCGTCCAAGACCGGACGGGCGCAGAGTGCGGCATACCCGTTCACCCGGCTCCGCAGCGACGGCGTGTGGACGTTGAACCGGGACGTACCAATGGATCTGGTGGGGCCGTTGGCAACCCACAACGTCGTGGGCCGCCTCGACACCGCCACCGAATCAGCCCTATGCCGGGACCCCGAGCTGGTGCGGCGGGTCGCCCGCGCCTTGGTGGAACAACATTTCCCGCCCACCATCGCACCCGACGTCCTGACCGCAGCGGGCCTGGACCCAGACAACGTCCTCCAGGCGTCCGGCGTCACAGCGATCCCCGCTCGGCGCCGGGATGCCGCCTGGCGGGCTGCCGTGCTGCTGGCATGGGACCGGCAGTGCGCTTTCTGCGGGTTCGACGGTCAGCTCGGCCACGCCACCGTCGGCGTGGAGGCGGCGCACGTGCGCTGGTGGACCTTCGAGGGCCCGGACAGCCCCGACAACGGACTCGCGCTCTGCGTACTGCACCACAAGCTCTTCGACCGCGGCGCGCTGGGGCTCGACGACGACCTACTCGTCACCGTCTCGACGGCCTTCACCGCCCGCACCGCCACCGGCCGCATGGTGTATGACCTGCACGGTCGGCCGCTGCGACCGCGGCCGGGGGCACCGGTTCCCGCCGTCGCCCATGTCACCTGGCACCAACGCGAGGTGTTCAAAGGCGCTCCGCTGGCCGCATGAGTCTCAGCCGTTCAAGTACCGGCACCGCGAGCACCCAGCGGCTCGGTTGGGTGACTCTGTCCTGGTCAGGACGTGCGTTGGGGACCTCCGGGTGATCCTGGCCTGGCCGGGACGTCCGTCTCGGCTGGAGCCAATTGATCGGAGTGCAACCACCCATGCCCAGGTTCACGACCCAGGACTACTGGATTGACCATCGTTCGACCATCCCGGCGAACACGGACCAGCCAGTCAAGCTCTTCGTCCGGTGGCACAAGCCCGAACACCCGCATGGCGAGAGACGTAGGCCGGTCGTCATGGTGCATGGCAGGAGCATTCCGGGGCTCGTGGCGTTCGACCTAGGTGAAGGCCAGCCCGGCTACTACGAGGACTACAGCTGGTCGAGGGAGCTGGCGAAAGATGGCTACGACGTGTTCGTCATGGACCTGCAGGGTATAGGCCGTTCGACTCGCCCGTCAGTGATGAATGACAAGTGCAACATCAACCCGGCTCAGCAGCTAATCGTGCTCCCGCAGACGTGCCCGCCGACGTATGCGTACCAGTTGAGCAACTCGCAGAGCGACTGGGACGAACTTGACAAGGTCGTCAACTGGGCGATGGGACAAACGGGCACGAGCAAGGTCGATCTCGTCGGTTACTCAGCGGGCGCCTTCGCGGTTGGGCCGTACGCGATGGCGCACTCGGACAGGGTGTCCAGTCTTCTCCTGCTCGCACCGGCCTTTGCGATGAAGGGCCCGTCGAGCCCGGTGGCAAGCCTCCCACTCGGCAGCAGCAACCCCCCACCCGGCTTCTGGGGGTTCCCGATGTTGATCCAAGACAAGCCAGCCTTCGAAACCGGGTGGAACAACGAGGTCTTCGTAGAACCCCGGTGCCCGGAACAGCGGGACGACGCACACCACATAGTCGACGTGGTATGGCAGGCGGTCATGAACAACGACGACGTGGGCCGCTCATGGGGACCCGGTGTGTTGCGGTTCCGGAATCCCTACTGGTGGGGCTGGAACCCGGAGACTGTCGGGAGCGACCAGATCCTCGGCGATGAGGTGCCCATGCTCATCGTGTACGGGGAAAAGGACAAGATCGCGGGAGACAACCCGGTGCAGAACTTCTGTGTTCCCAAGCTCTACGACCACATAAACGGCCAGCACAAGCTGATGTTCCGCGTGGATGCGACCGGGCACCACATCGTCTGGGAGCGCCAGCGCAAGCACGTACACAAGCTGTCCAAGAAGTGGCTCAAGAGCGCGAACACCGGAATGCCGTACAGCATCGACAGCAAGAGCAACGGAAGCTATGGGCTGGACTGGGACGGCGATCGTTATGACCTGCCCAGCAGCACAATAATTCAGACCCAAGATGAACGGTTGCTCGCAATGTCGCTCGTGTAGCAGGAACGACATATGTCGGCGCGGCGGCCATAGCGAAATATGGTGGTGGCCGCGCCGTCCCCTACACCCTCGCCACGCTCGCCGGCTCCGGCGGGACGTGCCGCCCGCTGGCCGGCCGCTCGTCCCCATGCCCCGGCCACCACGCCCGATGCCCGATCAGCGCGGTCAGCGCCGGAACGAAGAACATCGACATGACGAACGCCGACAGCACGATGCCGATCGCCACCGCGAAGCCCATCTGCTGCAGGAACGAGATCGGCGCGAGCATCAGCACCCCGAACGTCCCGGCAAGGATCAGGCCCGCCGCCGCGACCGTCGGCCCCGCGTGCTCCACCCCGATAGCGGCGGCCTCGTGCGGCTCGTTGCCCTCCCGCGCCTCCTCACGCAGTCGGGCGATCATCAGGATGTTGTAGTCGGTCCCGATCGCCACCACGAAGAGGTAGAGGATGATCGGCAACTGGAACGTGATCCCCGGCTTGTCCTGCAGCCCTTGGAAGAGATAGACCGTGGCGCCCAGCGTGGCGGCGAAGTTGAGCAGCACCGCTATCACGAGGTAGATCGGCGCGACCAGGCTGCGTAGCAGCAGCGCGAGGATGAGCGCGATCAGGCCGGCCGCCACCGGCAGGATCACCGACAGGTCGCGGTTGTTCGCCGCGTTGATGTCCGCGAAGATCGCGGTAGGTCCCCCGACCACCGCCCGGGTGCCGGGCGGGGCCGCCGCGTGCAGGGCGTCGCGCAGGTCCTCGCGGACGAGCGTGATCGCCTCGTTGGAGACCGGGTTCTTGTCGAGCAACAGGTTGACCCGGGCCACGCTCGGGTCGCTGCTGCGCTCCGGGGGCTGGGCCCGGCCCACTCCCGGGGCGCCCGCCGCGGCCGCCGCGAAGGTGCTGACCTGTTGCTCGGTCAGCGGCGACCCGTTGCCGGTGGTCAGGTAGACCTCGGTCGGGGCGAGCGCACCGGCGGCGAACCCGCGCTGCAGGTCCGCGGCGGCCTTCGCCGACTCGGTGTCCTGGGGGAAGCCGGCGCTGAAGTCGTAGTCGGCCTTGTAGCTCAACACACCCGCGGCGAGTGCGACCAGCAGGGCGCCGGATGCCGCCGCGACGAGCGCCGGCCGGCGACCGATGACGGTCCCGAGGCGACGCGCCATGGTGGCCTTGGGGGCACGCTGCCACGCCTTGGACGGCCAGAAGACGTACCGGCCGAGCAACGAGACGACCGCCGGGATGAGCGTGAGCGAAGTGACCAGCATGACGCCGACGGCGATCGCGAGCGCCGGGCCGAGGGAGCCGAAGAAGCCCAGGGAAGCGAGGAGCAGCACGAGGAACGCGACGATGACGGCTCCGGCGGCCGACGTGATGACCTCGCCGACCCGCTCGACGGAGACCATCATCGCGGTGCGCTTGTCGTCCCCGGCACGCAGCCGCTCGCGGTAGCGGAAGAGCAGGAACAGGATGTAGTCGGTGCCGATGCCGAACAGCACGATCAGCAGCACCGTCTGCAGGTCCTGGCTCACGTTGAGGTCGAACGCCTTGCCCGCCGCGGCGACGAGCCCGCTCGTGACCCACATGACGACGCCGATCACCGGCACGGGCAGCAGCGCGGCGATGGGGCTGCGGAAGATGATCAGGATCAGTCCGATGATCAGGATGATCGTCGCGACGCCGACCACGGCAAAGGCCTTGTTGAAGGTGTCCTCGTTGTCGACGAAGCTCGCCACGTCACCGGCCACGCCCGCGCTCAGCCCACTGCCCGCCAGCTCCGGTCCGATGGCCGCGCGCAGATCGCGTACGGCGTCGAGCAGCGCCGGGTCGTCCGGGGTGACCGCATCGAGCCCGACGTTCACCACCTGCACCGACTTGTCCGGCGCCACGGCCTGCGGGCCGGTCAGGTAGCCGGACGTGCGCGAGATGTTCTTCGCCTTGAGCGCCTGGGCGAGCTGACCCACCCGTGCCTCGTCGGTCGGCGTGAGCGACTGCCCGTCGGCGCGCTTGACCACGATGGTCGCTGTCGCCGTGGCCTGCTGCGGAAACGCCTTCTTGGCGAGTTCGATGGCCTGCACGGACTCGTACGAGCGGGGCAGGAAGCTGCCCTGATCGGCGGAGGTGATGTCGCTCAACGACGGCGTGGTGACGATGATGGCGACTGCCGCGAGCACCCAGCCGGCGATCACCCACCAGGCCCTGCGTACCACGAATCTGCCCAGCCGCTCGAACATGGTTTCCCCCGTTTGTTCGGCACAACCGACACCTGAGGCGTGGGGCGCCTCTGGGCGCCCGCCCGTCACTCTGCTGGGCAGCCTTCGCTACCCCGTGTGCATCCTACCTACCGCGGGCAATCCTTTTCGGACGCGTGGGGCGCGGGGGGGTGTTAGCCGGTAACTGGTTGGTACACGTACACCGGCTCTTTCCTGCCGGCGCGCTCCGGACACCTGCCGGTCTTGCCGCCCACCATGCCGACCCGGCCATCCGCACACACCGTCAGGTGCCCCCTGCCCTCCCGGAATCCCTCCACACACGTGAACCAGCTGCATATGTCGGGAGCCGGCTCGCGGACGAGGACACCGCCGCAGTAGGTGTAGCCGTACGGATTTTCCGGTGCCCCGCACCGGTCCGCAGGTATCGACGAAGGCGTACCCGAGGACGCAGTGGGAGCCGGCGCCGGGTCGATGAGCCCCGGGGTCGGGACGGGCCGGGGCGCGCCCGGGTCGGCCGGACCGGAAGTCGGCGTGCCGGTCGTGACATCGGGATCCGCTGTGCGGGAAGCGGCCGTGCCGGGCGCCGTAGGAGCGGCGCTGGGCGCTGCCCCGCTCCCGGGCAGGGCACCCGGAGTAACAGGTACGCCGCCCTGGAACGCGCCGCGCGGACCGGACGGCCCAGCGGAGTCGGCCGTCATGGCGTAGGCGGGCAGGGCGATGAGCGCGACGGCGGCCGCGAGGATCGCGGGGTGGGCGAGGCGGGCTCGTGCCGGCGCGTGTTGCGCCGTGACGATCGCCGGAGCCGGCGGCCGCGACCGCCGGTTGGCGGCCACCGCGTCGTCGAGCCGGGCGAGGACGATGCGGCGCTGCCCGATGAAATCGGCGTACGCCATGGTCAGCCGCAGCCGGAAGCGGGCCGCGACGGCCAGGGGCACCCGGAGGCCGGCGACGGGCCGACCGCTCACGCTGTGCAGCAGGCTGATCGGCGCCGCCGGATGGTGCGCGAGGCCGCTCAGCTCCGCGTACGTCCACTCCAGATCGCCCTCGCGGCCGAAGAGGATCACGCGGCGGTCGGTGACCACCACCGTTCCGGCGTCGGTCACCCGCACACCCTTGGGCAACCGTCGTGTCCGCTTCGTTCGCTGGACGGGGATGACGGCGAGCTCGGGGGCGGGAAGGTCGGCGTGGTCGTCCTCCACGTCGACGAGTTCGGCGTCCGGCTGCACGGCGAGAACCACCTCGTGGTCGGGCAGCTCCACCGGCAGAACAGCCGCCGATTCGGCCGGCACCTCCTCGGCCGCCGCTCGCAGGCGGAGCAGTTTGATTCCCCGCAGGCACCAGGCCTCGACGGCGTCCTCGTGGGCGTGCCGCCGCCGCTTGTTCTCGCGGGTGGCCCAGCGGGCACGCCAACCCGAGCCGGTCCTGTCCACCTCCGTCACCGAGGCCGCCTCCCGCGAAGATGATTCGGCATGGCGTGGGGTATAACCCCTCAGGCCCGGCCAGGACACGCCCTCACCTCCTCATCGGACCGAATCGGTCACCGTTCGCGTACCCATGGAGGCGGCCTGCCACTCCGGCGAGCGCCCGGTAGGCGCGACGGGACCGGTGGGCGCGGTGACGGGAGCCCGGATCAGGCCACCAGGGCGTACGGCTCGGGCTCGGTTGACAGGCGGCGCTGGTCGTAGTCGGGGGCGAGCGTGCCGAAGATCCGGTCCCAGATCGACGTGTAGAAGCCGAGGTTGACCGACGGCTCGACGTGGTGCCCCGCGTGCAGGGTCGGGGTGGCGACCCAGCGGAACACCCGGCTGCGCCGGGCCGCCGGCGGGAGCACCTCCACGCCCAGGTGTCCGAAGATCCCGAAGACGAGGTTCACCGCGGTGTAGGCGAGGATCGCCCCGACCGAGAACGCGTGTGTGGCGAGCGCCGCCAGCCAGAGCCCGCCGAATCCGAGGATCTCCAGCGGGTGCAGCGCGTACAGCGTGGCGGGCCGGGCGTCGACGAAGCGGTGGTGCAGCGCGTGGGCGAGGGGGAAGAGCCGGGGCCGGTGCGCGACCGCGTGGCCGGCGTACATCAGCAGGTCCATCAGCAGGAGCAGCAGGACGAAGTCGGCCAGGATCCGGAGGCCCGGGTCCGCGTTCAGGTGGATGATCCCGGCCTTCCACAGCCCCCAGCCGGCGACCGTGACCACCGAGTTCATCAGGATCGCCCCGCCTGCGAGCCAGACCTGCAGGCGGCTGATCCGGCCGGGATCGGGCAACAGCCGTACGACCGTCGGCAACCGCAGCATGGCGTTGCCGACGCCGACGGCGATCAGGAAGAGAACCATGTTCTCGAGCAGGGCGAACCCGACCACCTGGCCGACATCGAGTCGCCACGCCCAGTCAAGTACGGCATCCATGTCCCTGAGTATGCGCGGGACCTCTGAGCATGCAAGGGAAGGATCGCGTCGGTAAGAATCGGCCCCTCGGGCGCACTACAGGCGAGGGGCCTTGAGTCTCCCGTAATGCGTGTCCGGACACCCGTAGCGTGACCATCGAGAACTCAGGCGACCCTGGCCGGGCTGCGGCACGCGATCGCGGGGCCTGCCCCCGACGGCCAGATCGGTGTCCCGCGCCCCGTGAGGTGCCCGTGACAGGTGCTACTGCTGGTGTCTCGGAACCCGCGGCGCGCGCCCACCACGCCTCATAACCTGGGAAGCGGGAGCACTTCCGGCACTGATCGACGGAGGACACCGTGACCAAAGCCATCAGGGACGCCCTTGAGGGCGTCAGCGAGATCGACCTCACCGTGACCGGCCGGAAGACCGGGCGGCAGATTTCGCACCCTGTGTGGTTCGTGCAGGAGGAAGAGAGCCTGTTCCTGGTCCCGATCACCGGCTCGGACAGCCAGTGGTACAAGAACGTACGGCAGACACCGATGATCCAGGTGTCCTCGAACGGAACGGCGTTGAGCACGAGCGCCACCCCGATCACCGAACCCGACCGGGTCGACCACGTCGTGGAGATGTTCCGCGACAAGTACGGCGCGGATCAGGTGGAGGCGAGCTACCCGAAGCGCGACGTCGCCGTCCAGGTCGCGCTCGGGTAACCCGAGGCCGCGCCTTCGGGCGTCGCAACGTCGCCGGACCGGAGGCCGTCCGCGCCGGCGAGGTAACTGCACGGAGACGGTCAGTCGGTGATCGTCAGCGCGACCGGCAGGCCCTGCTGCACCTCGAGGACCGCCCGTTCCCCGAGCGGTTGCGCCAGGTCGACGGTGGCGGTGCGGCGCGCTCCGACATCCCCGCACGACTCGCCGTCGCCGTGGGGGCGCTCATTGACGATCACGACGAGGGCGTTGACCGACTCGACGGCCTCCGCGCTGTAGTCGGCGCCGCACGGCTGACTCGCGGGGCCCGGGGAGCCGGTGAAGGCGACGGTCAGCCGCCGGCTGGTCGTGCTCCCGGTCGCCGACTCGATCGCCAGCCCGCCGCGCGGCTGCTCGGGACCCCACGGCGGTGGCGTCACCACGATGGCGGCCGAGGGGGCGACCGCGATCCGGGTCAGCCGCACCGCCGTGCCCTTGAGGGTGTACTCCCAGGCCGGGGCCGTGGCGGGGCCACGGGTGGTGGGGATCCGGACCGCGGTCAGGCGCGCGGCGGTGACCTCCAGGGGTACGCACTCGCAGTCCCCGCCCGCCGCTCTCAGCTGGGCGAGTGTCTCCTCGGCCGACATCAGCGGAACCGGCTGCGTCCTGCCGTTCTCCCAGACCACCTTCCCGGTGGACTGCCCGACGGTGGGCAGAGCCGTGGCGGGGACGACTCGGCCGGCCAGCAACGCCTGCTTGTTGTTGTCCCCGTTCGCCGCTTCCCAGTCGCCGAGCTGGCCGGTCAGCTCCCCGACCGGCACGAAGCTCTGCGCCTCACCGGCGTCGAGGACCGCCTTGTCATAGCGGGTCAAAGCGTCGTGGGCCTGCTGGCGCAACCTGTCCAGGTCATCCCCGCCCGGGCCGCTGCCGATCGCGCCGCAGCCACCGAGCACGGCCACCGCCGCGACCCATACCAGCCAGCGTCGTCCACCCATCCCCGCTCACCTCCGCACCCCTTCGACGTCCGCCGACCCCGCGAGGGTTCCGGGAAGTCCGGTCGGTGTCACCGGGGTCAGCTCGAAGTGGACGGTACGGCCGGTCCTGCGACGCCCGAGCCGGTGCATCAATGGCACGAGCACCCGGTGCAACATCGGGCGTTTGCGGGCCAGTGATCGGGCGGCCCGGTCGTACTCCGCTCCGGTCAGTCGGCGGGCCGTAGCTTCGATGGCTGGGCCCGTCGGCGTGCCGCGCGTGGTGGACGGCGCCACGGTGACCCGCGGATCGTTGCGCATCCGTACCGTCTTCCACGCCTTGTCGAAGCTGCGCACGTACGCCCGCTCCCCCACCACCGCGATGCTCACCGGTGTCGGCACCGCCGTCCCGTCCCGCTTGAACGTCGTCAGCACCACCGTCTTCTGCCGCAGGAAGGGCGCCCAGTCCGGGGAGGCGGAGGGCGGGACGTACCCGACCACCCACCCCAGCTCGCGCAGGCGGATCACCAGCGCGATCAGGGCCAGGACGGCCAACAGCAGCACCAGCCAGGTCTGCACCGCACTGCCGCCGACGTGCGCGTCGACCGCGTGCGACACCGTGTGCGCCAGCCCACCGACCAGGTACCCGGCCAGGGCCACCGCGAGCGCGTCGGACCAGATGAGGGCCAGCAGCAGGGTCGCCCCGATGCCGAGCTGGAACGCCCCCGCGTCGTGCACAAAGTGCTCGCTGGGCGGAAAGTCGACCGCCGAGCTGAAAGAGGAAGGCGCCACCAGCGCCCACACCCCGATGACCATCGCCGCCAGGCCGAGCAGCGCGACCAGGACCCGCATCATGCTTCTCATGCCCGCCTGACGGACCAGACCACGCAGACGTGACACGGGGAGCCGACCCGACGGCCGGCTCCCCGCCGCAGACAGCGGTCCCGGCTACTCGTTGACCCGCCGCACGTCGACCTCGACGTCGATCCCGTGCGCGGTGAAGACGTCGACGAACCGCTTGCCCCACTCCACCGCCTCCTCCTTCGACCGCACCTCGATGAGCCCGAACCCGGCGATGAGCTCCTTGGTCTCGGTGAACGGCCCATCGGTGACGGTGGTCTTGCCCTTGGTGGCGGTGATCCGGGCCGACTCCTCGCTGCTCTTGCACAGCCCCTCGGCGGCGAGCAGGATGCCGGCCTTGGCGACCTCCTCCATGTAGGCGCCCATGGTCTTCATGAACTCGGGGGTCGGCTCGAAGTTGCCGGGGACCTTCTCGTCCAGCTTGTGCATCATCATGTAGCGCATTTCAGTGGTTCCTCTCGGTGTGCAGGGAGACTGCGGTGAGCCAGCCGAAGATGAACAGCGATCCCAGCGCCATCCGGACGCTGATGCTGTCCTGGTCGGGCCAGGCCATGACGACGACGGTCGCCAGGGCGCTGGCCAGGGAGAACACCGCCCAGCCGCGCCGGCCGCTGCGCAGGTACCGGCGGGCGAAGGCCAGGCAGGCGATGGTGAGGGAGCCGAAGGCCAGCATGGCTCCGACGCCGTGACCGACGGCGTGCCAGCTCAGCGTGTCGGGAGCGCCTTCGGGCGCGCCGGCCGGCCAGCCCATGCTGGGGTCGGAGGGCATCGCCCCGGCGACGATCAGGCCGACCCCGAAGACCGCCACCAGTGCCGGCCCCCACGTCCCGGCCCGGGCCCGCCTCAGCCCGAGAGCCCCGGCGAGCGCCAGCAGCCCGGAGAGGACGAAGTTGGCGGTCTGGATCCAGCCGTACTCGCCGAGGGCGAGCAGGCTGAGCGGCTGCCGGCTCAGGTCGAACCCGTCGCGCAGCAGCACCTGCGCGGCGGCCACGACCAGGAAGAACGGCCCGGCGGCGATCCCACCGGCCAGCAGGGTCCGCGTCGGCAGGGCCCCGGTCACCCGGGCCCGTGGCATCGTCGTACTGGTCATCTCGATCTCCTCGTCATCGGTTCTCACTGACGCGTCGATCGGGTCGGCCGGGATCCGACATCACCTCTCAAGTTTTTTTCTGGCGCTCGCTGGCGGCGGCGCGATCCAGCAGCAGCGCCCGTTCCCGGGCGTTGCCCGTGAGGGATGCGGCGCGCTCGAATTCCGCGCGGGCCTCGTCGTGGCGGCCGAGCTTGGCGAGCAGGTCGCCGAGCACGCTGGGCAGCAGGTGGTAATTGGCCAGCGCCGGCTCGTCGGCCAGGGCGCGGGCCAGTTCCAGGCCGGCGGCGGGGCCGGCGGCGAAGGAGACGGCGACGGCCCGGTTGAGTTCCACCACGGGCGAGGGCACGACCCGGGCCAGGTCCGCGTAGAGCGCGGCGATCCGCGCCCAGTCGGTCTCGTCGGGGGTACGCGCCCGCGCGTGGCAGGCCGCGATCTCGGCCTGGAGGGTGTACGGGCCGGGGGTGCCGCCGAGCGTCCGGGCCCGGTCGAGGGCGGCGAGGCCGCGGCGGATGAGGAGCTGGTCCCAGCGGCTGCGGTCCTGGTCGTTGAGGAGGACGGGTTGCCCGTCGGGGCCGGTGCGGGCGGCGGTCCGGGACGCCTGGATCTCCAGCAGCGCGGCCAGGCCGTGCACCTCGGGCTCGTCGGGCATCAGCCCCTGCAGGATGCGGGCCAGGCGCAGCGCCTCCTGGCTGAGGGCGGGGCGCATCCAGTCGTCGCCGGCGGTGGCGGAGTAGCCCTCGTTGAAGATCAGGTAGATGACCTCCAGGACGGAGTCGATCCGTTCAGCGCGTTCGGCGGGCCCGGGGACCTCGAACGGCACCCGGGCGGCGGCGAGGGTCTGCTTGGCCCGGGTGATCCGCTGCCCGACGGTGGCCTCGGTGGTGAGGAAGGCGCGGGCGATCTCGGCGGTGCTGAGCCCGCCGACCAGCCGCAGGGTGAGGGCGGCCCGGGCGATCGGGGAGAGCACCGGGTGGCAGGCGACGAAGATCAGCCGGAGCAGGTCGTCCTCGATGCGTTCCTCGGCGGCGGCGTCGAAGTCGGGGGTGAACTCGTCGGCGCCGAGGTCACGGCCGAGTTCGGCGACCTTGCGCTCCTCGGTCTGCCGGCGGCGCAGCGCGTCGATGGCCCGGCGTTTGCCGACGGTCATCAGCCACGCCCCCGGGTTGGCCGGCACGCCGTCGCGCGGCCAGCTCTCCAGCGCGGCGACGAGGGCGTCCTGGGCCAACTCCTCGGCCTGCCCGACGTCGCGGGTCAGCGCGGCCAGGCCGGCGACCACCCGGCCGGACTCCATCCGCCAGACCGCCTCGACGGTGCGCCGTGCCTCCGACTCCCCCATGGCCAGTCATCAGAGCAGGTCGCGCGGCGCGGGGACAAGGACCACGTCGACGGGCGCCACCTCGGCCAGGTGACCGTGCATTGCCGGCCCGTAGACCGGTTCCTTCCTGCCGTGGCGGTCCGGGCAGGAGCCGTACCGGCCGCCCACCGTGCCCACCGTTCCGTCTCCGCACCGCACCAGGGGGCCCTGGCCGGCCCAGAATCCGTCCACGCAGTCGAAGTAGCCGCACACGTCGGCCGCCGGTTCGAGGATCAGCGAGCCGCCGCAGTAGGTGTAGCCGAACGGGTTCTCCGGCGCCCCGCACCGATCCGAGGGCGTCGGGGCCGGCGACCCCGGCGGAGTGGGGGGCGGCGTGGCCGGCGGGGTGGCGGGCGGCGTGGGCGTCCGGCTCGGCTCGACCGGACCCGGGGTCGGGGTCGGGGTCGGGGTTGGGGTTGGGGTCGGGGTCGGGGTCGGGACGCGGCCGGCCGGCCGGGCGGTCCGCGGCCCCCGGCCGGCGGCCCGGTCGGCGGGATGCGGCACGTGCCGATCGGCCCGCGGCGGCAAAGTCGGAGGCCAA
>NZ_JBAKHO010000014.1:0-117699 GCF_036902735.1 Micromonospora lacuserhaii
CCTGTCCCGCACCCGGCGCCGGCGGGGCCGCGCCCCGCCGCCCCGCCCGGCCCGCCGATCGGGTACGGCCAGCCGCCCACCGCCCCGGCCGGACCGGGGACGGCCCCGGGCGGGTGGCCGCCCGCCTACGGATACCCGCCTCCCGGGTACCCGCCGGCTGGCGGCTCGCCGAGGAACAGTGGCCGGGTGGTGGGCATCGTCGTCGCGGTGGTCGCCGCGGTCGCCCTCGCCTTCTGCGGCTGCCTCGGGGTGGGCGGCGCGCTGGTCGGGCGGCACCTGCCGGGCCCGGCCGTCGACGACGACACCTCCTACGACGCCGACGACCCGTACTACTACGAGGAGGAGGGCGAGGACCCGGTGCCCGCCTGGACCCCGCCGACTCCCAGCCAGCCGGCGAGTCCCGCCGCCTCCCCGTCCTCCAGCCGGGGCAGGTACGCGGTGACCTACGAGGTGACCGGCCCGGGCGAGGCCAATTTGCAGTGGTACGACGCGAACGGCGAGTTCATCCGCCAGGAGGGGGTACGGCTGCCCTGGCGGCAGCGGATACGCACCGACGACCTGGGGCGGGTCATGGTCATCGCCGCCAACCTCACGGACGGTGGGACCATCCGCTGCTCGACCACGGTGACCGGCCGCACGCCGGTGACCGACGCGGGTGAATGGCAGGCGACCTGCACCGGCAGATCGGCCAGCTGAACGGATGCCCTGGCCCCGTAGGCTGACCACCGTGACGACACCCCCCGATGTCGACCCGCTCGTCGCCCGGATGCGGCCGTTCGGGACGACGATCTTCGCCGAGATGTCCGCGCTCGCCGTCCGGACCGGGGCGGTCAACCTGGGGCAGGGTTTCCCGGACACCGACGGCCCGCCGGAGATGCTGGCCGCCGCCGTCGAGGCGCTGCGCGGCGGGCAGAACCAGTACCCGCCGGGTCCGGGGATCCCCGTGCTGCGCCGGGCGATCGCGGACCACCAGCGCCGCTTCCACGGTCTGGAGTACGACCCGGACGGCGAGGTCGTCGTCACCGCCGGCGCCACCGAGGCGATCGCCGCCAGCATCCTCGCCCTCTGCGAGCCGGGCGACGAGGTGGTCTGCTTCGAGCCGTACTACGACTCGTACGCCGCCTCGATCGCGCTTGCCGGCGCGGTCCGGCGGCCGGTGACCCTGCGTCCCGGGGGCGACGGCCGGTACGCCTTCGACCCGGCGGAGCTGCGCGCCGCCTTCGGGCCACGGACCCGGCTGGTGCTGCTCAACTCCCCGCACAACCCGACCGGCAAGGTCTTCACCCCCGGGGAGCTGGCCCTCGTCGCCGAACTCTGCCGGGAGCACGACGCCTACGCGGTCACCGACGAGGTCTACGAGCACCTGGTCTTCACCGACGCCGCCACCCCGCACGTGCCGCTGGCCACCCTGCCCGGGATGCGGGAGCGGACGCTGCGCATCTCGTCGGCGGGGAAGACCTTCTCCTGCACCGGGTGGAAGGTCGGCTGGGCGAGCGGGCCGGCGGCGCTGGTCTCGGCGGTGCTGCGGGTCAAGCAGTTCCTCACCTTCGTCAACGCCGCCCCGCTGCAACCGGCGGTGGCCGTGGCGCTGGGCCTGCCCGACGCCTACTTCACCGGGTTCCGCGACGACCTCCAGCAGCGCCGGGACCAGTTGGTCGCCGGGCTCGGCGACGCCGGGTTCGAGGTGCTGACGCCGGAGGGGACGTACTTCGTCACCGCCGACGTGACCGCGCTCGGCGGCCGGGACGGGGTGGAGTTCTGTCGCTCGCTGCCCGAGCGCTGCGGGGTGGTGGCGGTGCCCACCCAGGTCTTCTACGACGACCCGGAGGCCGGCCGGCGACTGATCCGGTTCGCCTTCTGCAAGCGCCCCGAGGTGCTGACCGAGGCGGTCACCCGGTTGCGCCGGCTGGCGGCGGTCCGATGACCGGCGGGTACGCCGAGCGGGCCCGGCAGATCACGGCGCTGCGCGGCTGCGACCGGATCCTGACGCGTGCCCGGCCCACCTCGGTCCACGACCAGCTCGCGGTCATGCGGGCCACCGCCGACCCCGACGGCCTGCCGGACATCTACGGCGAGGGCGGTGCGGTGGCGGCGGTGGAGCGCCGGGTGGCCGAGTTGCTCGGCACGGCGGACGTGGTCTTCTTCCCCACCGGCACGATGGCCCAGCAGGTCGCCATGCGGTACGGCGCCGAGGTGACCGGCCGCAGCGCCGTCGGCCTGCACCCGCTGAGCCACCCGTTGGTGCACGAGCGGGATGCGTACGCGGTGCTCGGCGGGCTGCGCGCGGTGCTCACCACGCAGGCCGCGCGCAACCCGGACGCCGACGAGGTGGCCGCGCTGGCCGAGCCGATCGGCACCCTGCTGCTCGAACTGCCGCTACGCGACGCCGGTTTCGTGCTGCCGAGTTGGGACGAGCTGACCGCGACGGTGGCGGCGGCCCGCGACACGGGGGCCCGGGTGCACGCCGACGGGGCCCGGCTGTGGGAGTCCACCACCCACCTCGGGCGCCCGCTGTCCGAGGTGGCGGGGCTCTTCGACAGCGTCTACGTCTCGTTCTACAAGTCCCTCGGCGGCATCTCCGGTGCCGCGCTGGCCGGTGACGAGGCGCTGGCCCGCTACGCCCGGGCCTGGCGGCACCGCTACGGCGGGCAAGTCTTCCAGCAGTGGCCGGCGGCCCTGTCCGCGCTGGCCGGGCTCACCGAGGAGCTGCCCCGGCTCGCCGGATACGTGGCGCACGCCCGGACCGTCGCCGCGGCGCTGGCCGAGCTGCCCGGCGCGGTGGTGTTCCCGGCACCCCCGCACACCCACCAGTTCCGGCTCTGGCTGCCGCACCCGGCCCGGCTGCTCGACGAGGCGAATCTCGCCCTCGCCGAGGAGGAGAAGGTGTGGTTCGCCGGCGGCTGGCAGGACACCGAGGTGCCCGGTCTGGCGATGACCGAGGTGACGGTGGCCGGCCCGGCGCTGGAGTTCGACGCCGCCGCCGTGGTCGAGCTGGGCGAGCGCTTCCTGGGCCGGGTCGCCGCGGCCTGACCGCTCCGGCGGGTCAGCCGGCCGCGCGTGCCGCGCCCGGCTCCTCGGTGGACGTCTCGGCGGGGTGCGCGGCGAGCTGGCCGAGCAGCGCGCCGCCGTCGGCGAGCAGGACCGACTCGGCGTCGTCGACGAAGGCGAGGTCCGCCTCGACGTGCCGGGCGGCGGCGGCGAGCAGCAGGCCGACCACCGCGTCCTCGGCGCGGCGCCGCAGCCCGTCGAGGTTGCGCAGCTCGCGCATGAGGTGGCCGCGCTGATTGCTCAGGACCGTCCGCACGGTCGCCGCCTCGCCGGAGCGGGCCGCGGCGGTGACCTTCAGGAAGAAGTCGTCCCGGAAGCCGCCGCTGCGCGGGCTGGGTTCGGTGAGCCAACGGTCCAGCTCGACCCGGCCGCCGTCGGTGATCTCGTAGACCACCCGGTCCGGCTTGACGGGTTGGGCCTGACGCTCGGCGACCACCAGGCCGTCCCGGGAGAGCCGGTCGAGGATCTGGTAGAGGTGCCCGATGTTCAGCGGGCCCCACTGCGGGCCGACCGCCTGTTCGAAGGCGCCCTTGAGCTGGTAGCCGTAGCTGGGACCGCGGGCGAGCAGGGCCAGGACCGCGTGCTGGATCGCCACCGTCTCCTCCAATCCGGCCCGCCAGGTCCACCCGGGTGGGCTCTTGCATTGTCACAATGTATCGCGCACAGTGTGCTCAGCACACGGGGAGGCGCGACATGTTTCGGTTCATCTGGAGACAGCTACGCGGCCGTGCGGGGCGGTCGGTGGCGCTGCTGGCCGGCGTGCTGGTGGCGACCACCGGCTTCGTCGTGCTGACCGGCGCCACCACCACCTCCCGCCTGGCCGTCACCGGCACCGTCGAGCGGAACACCCACGCGGCGTACGACATCCTCGTCCGTCCGCAGGGGACGCGCACGCCCTTGGAGGCCGAGCGCGGGCTGGTCCGACCCAACTACCTCTCCGGCCTCTACGGCGGCATCACCCCAGCCCAGTACGAGCAGGTCAAGGCGGTCGCCGGGGTGGACGTGGCCGCCCCGATCGCGATGCTCGGCCACTCGACCACCCCGATCGACATGCCGGTCGACCTGACCGGCGCGATCGACCGGAGCCTGGACCGCCAGGTCATCCGGGTCGACCGGACCTTCCTCGCCGAACGGGGCCTCACCCACGCCCCGGCCGAGCCGGTCTACGTGTACGTGACGAAACACCGGCTGCTCTACCCGCAGCTGGGCGACAGCTTCGAGCCGGCCGCGGTGCGCTACACCGACGGCCGGGCGTACGACACCCAGGAGTGCGGGCTGGTCGCCCGCGAGGTGCTGCCGGACGGCCGGAACGCGGCGGTCTGCGACCCGTACACCGCCCAGCTCGACACCCTCTTCAGCCTCACCGAGCGGCAGACCCGGCGGGTGGAGACGTTCCGGCTGCTGCCCGACGGGCGCTTCGAACGTCCCACGCCGGGCGACGGGCGGGGCACCGCGCCGTCCAGCGCCGACGATCGGCTCGTGCTGCACCTGCGCCTCACCGTGCCGTTCCTGCTCGCCGCCGTCGACCCGGACGCCGAGCAGCGGCTGGTCGGCCTCTCCGGCGCGGTGGTGGACGGCCGGCCACTCGCCGTCGACGACCGGGTCGCCGACAACCGCTACCAGGGGGGCCTACGGTCGCGGACCCTGCCCGTGCTGGCCACCAGCCGACCCTTCCTCGACGGCACCCTCCGCGCCGGCTACACCCGGATCGCGCCGGGCCGCAGCATCGCCGGGGTGCGGCCGGATGAGCTGGCCGGGACGCTGCGCGGTGCACCCGCCATCCCGGCCGGCGGCAGCACCCAGGACGCCGTGTCGGCGTACCGGAAACAGCTCGCCACCGGGCTCGACGGGAGAACCTGCTGCTTCGGCGAACTGCAACGCATCCTGCAGGCCGGCGAGACCGGCTACGTCGAGCGCCCGGACGGCACCCTGCGCGCCCGTACCGCCCCCGCCGATCCGTCCGTCTACGCCGATCCGAACCTGGCCACCTGGTTCGCCCGGCCGTGGTTGACCGAGGACACCTCGTTTCGGCCGCTGACCACGGTGAAGCTGCCCCCCTCCCAGCAGGACGCCCGGCAGTGGAGGGCGGTGGGCGTCTTCGACCCGCAGAAGCTGGCCGGCTTCAGCGACCTGGGGCGGGTCCCGTTGGAGACGTACGAGCCGCCGGCGGCCGAGGGCGCGGACGCGCGTAGCCGGGCCGCGCTCGGCGGGCAGCCGCTGGAGCCGAGCGGCAACCCGGCCGGCTACCTCTCCGCCCCGCCGCTGCTGCTGACCAACCTGGCCAGCGTGCAGGCGCTGCTGACCGGCACCGGCCCGCAGGGCACGGCCCCGATCAGCGCGATCCGGGTCCGGGTCGCCGACGTGGACGGCTACAGCGAGCGCTCCGCCGAGCGGGTCCGGCTGATCGCCGAGCAGATCAACCGGGTGACCGGCCTGGACGTCGACATCACCCTCGGTTCCTCGCCAGCCCCGCAGACCGTCGAACTGCCCGCCGGGTCGTTCGGCCGACCGGAGCTGCGACTGAACGAGAACTGGTCCGCCCTCGGGGTGGCCTCGACCATCACGAAGGCGGTGGACCGCAAGAGCGTGGCGCTCTTCGGGCTGGTGCTGGTGGTCTGCGTGCTCTTCCTCGGCAACGCGGTCTCCGCCGCGGTCCGGGACCGCCGGCCGGAACTGGCGGTGCTCGCCTGCCTGGGCTGGCCGGCCCGGCGGATCGGCGCGCTGATCCTCGGCGAGGTCGCCGTGCTGGGCCTGGCCGCCGGGTTGCTCTCGGTCGGGCTGGCCGTCCCGCTCGGCGCCGCGCTCGGCATCGACGTGGACTGGCGACGGGCGCTGCTCGCCGTACCGGTGGCCCTGCTGCTGGCGCTGGTCGCGGGCCTGGCACCGGCGCTGCGGGCCGCGCGCGCCCACCCGGCCGCCGCGCTCCGGCCGCCGGTGGCGACGGCCCGCTGGGTACGCCGACCGCGCACCCTGCCCGGCCTGGCCCTGGTCAACCTGGTCCGCACCCCCGGGCGCACCCTGCTCGGCGCGGGCGCGCTGGCCATCGGGGTGGCCGCGCTGACCCTGGTCACCGCCGCCGCGTACGCCTTCCGCGGCGCGATCGTCGGCAGCCTGCTCGGCGACACCGTCTCGCTGAGCGTGCGCGGCGCGGACACCATGGCCGCGGTCGCCACCGTGCTGCTCGGCGCCGCCGCCGTCGCCGACGTGCTCTACCTGAACATCAGGGACCGGGCGTCCGAGCTGGCCACCCTGCGCGCGGTCGGCTGGACCGACGCCGCGCTGGGCCGCCTGATCGGGTACGAGGGAATCGCCCTCGGTCTGCTCGGCGCCCTCACCGGCGCGGCACTCGGCCTCGGCGGCGCGGCCTGGCTGGTCGGTGACCTGCCCCGGCCGCTGGTGCTGGTCGCCGCCGCGGTGGCGCTGGCCGGGGTGCTGGTCACCTCGCTGGCCGCGCTCGTCCCGGCTGCGCTGCTGCACCGCCTCCCCACCGCACGACTGCTCGCAGAGGAGTGACCATGGACGCGACCACGGGCAGTACGGTCCGGACGGCCGGGCTGGTCCGGCAGTTCCGCACCGGCGCCGAGCGGCTCACCGCTATCGACGAGGTCTCGCTGGACGTCGCCGCCGGATCGGTGGTGGCGCTGACCGGCCCGAGCGGTTCGGGCAAGTCGACGCTGCTGCACATGATCGGGGCGATCGAGCAGGCCGACCGGGGCACCGTGACGGTGGACGACGTCGAGGTGACCGCGCTGCGCCGGGCGGCCCTGGCCCGCTACCGGCAGCGGGTCGGCTTCGTCTTCCAGCGCTACCACCTGCTCCCGGCGTTGACCGTGCTGGACAACGTGATCGCCCCGGTGCTGCCCCGCCGTGGGCACGGCGACCACGCCGCCCGGGCCCGGGAACTGCTCGACGCGGTCGGCCTGGCCGGGCGGGAGCGGGCGCTGCCGGCGCAGCTCTCCGGCGGCCAGCAGCAGCGGGTGGCGATCGCCCGCGCGCTGATGGGGGCACCCCGGTTGCTGCTCGCCGACGAGCCCACCGGCAACCTGGACTCCACCACCGGCGGGCAGATCCTCGACCTGCTGCTGGACCTGCGCGACCGGCACGGCATGACGATCCTGCTGGCCACCCACGAGCGGGCCATCGCCGCTCGCTGCGACCGGCTGGTCCGGCTCGGCGACGGGCGGATCGTGGAGGACCTCGATCTCACCGACGGCGAGGACCCGGCCGACACCTTCGACCGCGCCACCCGCCTGCGGCTGTAGCCCCACGGCCGGCCCGCGCCCAGGGCTCCCGACCATTCGGGCGTCCCCGGACCGGCCGGGCCGGAAGCCGGCCAGGGCCGCTCCGGCGCAGGTCCCGCGCGGTCGACGTCATCCGTCCCGCCTCCCGGCCGGACCGTTGCCGCTCGTTACGACCTTGCTGCCGCTCGCTACGAACTTGATGACGGCAACGAATCATGAGGCACGGCACGGCACGGCCGGCGGACGGACGGACCTGCTCGGCCGTGACCCCACCGCCGATTCGTTCACGTCATCAAGTTCGTAGCGTCCGCCACGACCGTCCGGTGAGCAGAGCGCGGGCACGCCGGTGTCGGCGAGGGCCTTGAGGGTCGGCAGACCGGCCGCGCCCGCGCACCCACGCGCGCCCGCCATGCCATGGCCGCCAGACACCGACCCGTGCCCGCCATGCCATGCCGCCGGGCACCGACGCGGGTGCCCGGCGACGACAGGAAGTCAGGAAGCGGGGCTGGCGGTGCGGACGTGCTCGGCGATCCGCTCGGCGACGGAGCGGGCGGTCGCCTCGGTGGCCGCCTCGACCATCACCCGCACCAGCGGCTCGGTGCCGGACGGGCGCAGCAGCACCCGGCCGGTCTCCCCCAGCTCGGCCTCGGCCCGCTCCACCTCGGCCCGGACGGCCGGAGCCGCGGCGCCGACGGTGCGGTCGCCGACCGGCACGTTGATCAGCACCTGGGGCAGCTTGGTGATCGCTCCGGCCAGCTCCGCGAGCGACTTGCCGGTCGCCGCCAGCCGGGCCATCAAATGCAGCCCGGTGAGCACCCCGTCGCCGGTGGTCGCGTACGCCGGCATGACGATGTGGCCGCTCTGCTCGCCGCCGAGGGCGAGGCCGTTGGCCCGCAGCTCCTCCAGGACGTACCGGTCGCCGACCTTGGTCTCGACCAGCCGGATGCCCTCGGCGGACATCGCCAGGCGCAGGCCGAGGTTGCTCATCACGGTCGCGACCAGGGTGTCCTCGGTGAGGGTGCCGGCCTCCCGCATGGCCAGGGCGAGGATCGCCATCAGCTCGTCGCCGTCGACCTCCTCGCCGTCGGCGGTCACCGCGACGCAGCGGTCGGCGTCACCGTCGTGCGCGATGCCGAGGTGGGCGCCGTGCTCGACCACGGCGGCGCGCAGGGCGTCGATGTGGTTCGAGCCGCAGTCGTCGTTGATGTTGAGCCCGTCGGGCTCGGCGTGGATCGCGATCACCTCGGCGCCCGCCTCGCGGTAGGCCACCGGGGCGACCTCGGCGGCCGCGCCGTTGGCGCAGTCGACCACCACCTTGATCCCGTCGAGGCGGTGCGGCACGGTGTTGACCAGGTGCTGCACGTAGTGGTCGGCGCCGTCGAGCAGATCGTGCACCCGGCCGACGCCGGCCCCGATCGGGCGGTCCCAGGCGGTGGTCGCGTTCGCCTCGACGGCCGCCTCGATCCGCAACTCGATCTCGTCCGGCAGTTTGTGCCCGCCGGCGGCGAAGAGCTTGATGCCGTTGTCCGGCATCGGGTTGTGCGACGCGGAGAGCATCACGCCCAGGTCGGCCTTGGTCTCGGCGGTGAGGAAGGCGACAGCGGGGGTAGGCAGCACCCCGACCCGCAGCACGTTGGCTCCGGCGCTGGTCAGCCCGGCGACCACCGCGGCCTCCAGCATCTCGCCGCTGGCCCGGGTGTCCCGGCCGACCACGGCCAACGGGGGATGGCTCCTGTCCGACTCCGCGAGGGTGTGCGCGGCGGCCACCGCCACCGCGAGCGCCAACTCCGGGGTGAGATCCGCGTTCGCCCGCCCGCGTACGCCGTCCGTGCCGAACAACCGGCCCATACCCGCCAACCTCCGATGAAAGGGTCCCAGGGGAAAAAGCGAACGGCCGGGCCACCTCCTGTGAAGGGAGGCGGACCCGGCCGTCCGTCAGAAGTACAAGGCGCGGCTGAAGATCAGCGCTTCGAGTACTGAGGAGCCTTACGGGCCTTCTTGAGGCCGTACTTCTTGCTCTCCTTGACGCGGGCGTCCCGGGTCAGGAAGCCGGCCTTCTTGAGGGCCGGACGGTCGTCGGGCTCGTTGACGATCAGCGCCCGGGCGATGGCCAGCCGCAGCGCACCGGCCTGGCCGGTGGTGCCGCCGCCGCGCAGGTTGGCGATGACGTCGAACGCCTCGGGCTTCTCGGCGGTCACCAGCGGGTCCTTGATGAGCTGCTGGTGCACCTTGCTCGGGAAGTAGGCCTCGAGGTCGCGGCCGTTGCAGGTGATCTTGCCACTGCCGGGGACGATGCGCACCCGGACGATGGCCTCCTTGCGCCGACCCACGGTCTGGATCGGGCGGTCACCACGCGGCGCGCGGGCGACGGGCGCGGGCGCCTCGGTGGCCTCGGGGGCGACCTCGGTCTCGGTGATGTCGGTCATGCTGTTTCCTTCGCCCGCGCTCACTGCGCGATCTGCTTGATCTCGAACGGCACCGGCTGCTGCGCGCCGTGCGGGTGCTCGGCACCGGCGTAGACCTTCAGCTTCTTGATGAGCTGACGGCCGAGCTTGTTGTGCGGGAGCATGCCCTTGACGGCCAGCTCGATGGCCCGGTCGGGACGCTTGGTCAGCAGCTCGTCGTAGCCGACCTGCTTCAGACCACCCGGGTAACCGGAGTGGCGGTAGGCGACCTTGGTGTGTCGCTTGTTGCCGGTCAGCGCGACCTTGCCCGCGTTCACGATGACGACGAAGTCGCCCGTGTCGACGTGCGGCGCGAAAGTCGGCTTGTGCTTGCCGCGCAGCAGCGTGGCGGCGTGGGTGGCCAGGCGGCCCAGCACGACATCAGAGGCGTCGATAACGTGCCACTGACGCTCGATCTCACCCGGCTTCGGGCTGTACGTACGCACAGGTCTACCTTGTCTCGTCGTCGGTCTGGGGTCGCGCGCCGAATTGATCAGGCGCGCACGAACGACCAAGCGTACCTGATGCGGCACGCCTCTGGATGTCGTACAACAGCAGGCAACGATACCCGCCGCCCGGTCCGCAGGTCAAAACGGGGGGTTCACCCAGCGTGGCTTGCGGCTCCACGATGTCACAGGTCACACGCCGGTCAGCCGGTGGGGGCCCCTCCTCAGGTAGACGGCCCAGGTGACCAGGAAGCAGAGCGCGTACCAGCCGATGAAGGCCAGGTAGGCCGCGTCGGCGTTGCCCGAGGCCAGGAACGACTGGCGGAACGCCACGTTGACCAGCACCCCGCCGGACGCCCCGACCGCGCCGGCGATGCCGATCAGCGCCCCGGAGAGCCGCCGGGCGCGGCGCTGGGCCGCCTCGGGGTCGCCGGTCAGCTCGGCGTCGGCCGCCGCCCGGGCCCGGAAGATCGCCGGGATCATCTTGTACGTCGACCCGTTGCCGATCCCGGAGAAGACGAAGAGCGACAGGAACCCGGCCAGGTAGAGCGGGAAGGACCTCTCCCGGGCCGCGTAGAGCACCAGCCCGGCGCCGACGGCCATCGCGACGAAGTTCCAGAAGGTCACCCGGGCCCCGCCGAGCCGGTCGGCGAGCTGCCCGCCGACCGGCCGGATCAGCGAGCCGACCAGCGGCCCGAGGAAGGTCAGCCAGGCCGCGTCGACCGGGGTGGGGAACCGGTCGTGGAACTGGAGCTGGAGGACCTGACCGAAGGCGAAGCCGAAGCCGATGAACGAGCCGAAGGTGCCCACGTAGAGCAGGGACATCACCCAGGTGTGCGGGTCGCGGGCGGCCTCGCGCAGCGCGCCCGGCTCGTTGCGGGCGCCGGGGAGATTGTCCAGCCAGCGGGCCGCGGCGAGCGCGGCCAGCACGATCAGCGGCAGGTAGACCGCCGGCACCAGCCGGGGATACGCCGCCCCGGCGGTGGCCAGCACCGCCAGCCCGACCAGCTGCACCGCCGGTACGCCCAGGTTGCCGCCACCGGCGTTGAGCCCGAGCGCCCGGCCCTTGAGCCGGTCCGGGAAGAAGAGGTTGATGTTCGCCATCGAGGAGGCGAAGTTGCCGCCGCCCACCCCGGTCAGGCAGGCGAGCACCATCAACGTGGTGTACGACACCCCCGGTTCCAGCAGCAGCGTCATCGGCACCGCCGGCACCAGCAGCAGCAGGGCGCTCACGATGGTCCAGTTCCGCCCGCCGAAGCGGGCCACCGCCAGGGTGTACGGCAGCCGCAGCACCGCGCCCAGGGCGGCGGGCACGGCGGTGAGCAGGAACTTCCCGGCCGGGTCGATGCCGTACGCCGGGCCGAGGAAGAGCACGGTGACCGACCAGAGGCTCCACACCGAGAACCCGACGTGCTCGGCGAAGATCGAGACCCAGAGGTTGCGTCGGGCGATCCGGGCGCCCGTCGTACCCCAGAAGGTGGGGTCCTCGGGCCGCCAGTCGTCGATCCGGTGCCGGCCGGCGACGGCCGGCGGGTCGGCGGTGACTGCGGTGGTGCTGGCGAGCGTGCTCACGGCGGCTCCTCCTCGTCGATGTGACCAGGGGGAACGCTAGGAACGGCGGGTTACCCGACCGTGCCCGTCAGGGGTCGTTCCGGAAACGGAGATCGCACGTCCGCCGGCCGGCGATGGTGAGACTCAGATTTCCTGGAGGATGCGCAGCGCTCGGCCGACCCGCTGCATGGTCTCGGTGTCGGCGACGTCCACGCACTCGGTGAACCACTTCTTCATCGGCGAGGAGAGCCGGTCGGGCATCACCACCCACCGGCCCATCACCACGGCGAGCGGGGAGTCGCGCAGCAGCGACTCGTCGACCACCTCCACCACGATCACGATCGGCACGTCGGTGGAGTTGTAGACGTCGGAGCTGATCACCAGTCCCAGCCGCTCGCGGGCGCCCTCGATCCGCCAGACCTCTCCCCTACGCAGCACGCCCACGCCCGCCGAAGAGCACGTCGTCGACCATGCCGACCTCCGCCGCGTCGGCGAGGGCGGCGGATTCGAGGTCGATCCCGGCCCGCGCGACCGCCGCGGCGTGTGCGGTGAAGACCTCACGCAGGGCCTTCTCCCGGGCCGCCTGGTCCATCCACGCCGAGAGCGAGAGCCCCTCGCGCTTGGCGAACCGGCGCGCCTCCTCGATCGTCTCGTCGGAGAAGGAGAGTGTCACCTTGGCAGTCATGCCGCTGAGACTACCCATTGGTATGACCACCAGTCATCCCCGCTCGCGCCCGCCGTCGAACCGGTCAAACCGGGCGTGCTCAGCGGGCCCGCCCACCGAAGACGGCGAACCGCCAGGCCTTGAAGAAGCAGTCGACGTCGACCAGGCCGGCCTCGTCGAGCCAGCGGCACTGGTCGGAAACGGAGGCCGGACGATCGTGCCGCATCCGCTCCCGGGCGGCGGCGATCTCCTCGGCATCGGAGCCGAGCGCGGTGATCTGCGCGACCCAGACGTCGTCGTACCGGCGGTCGAGGGCCGGGGTGGGGCCGGCCACCTGCTCGGCGTTGACGAACACCCCGCCGGGGGCGAGCGCGCGTGCGGCCCGCCGGTAGAGCGCCCGCTTGCCGTCGTCGTCGAGGTGGTGGACGGCCAGGGCGGAGACCACCGCGTCGTAGCGGCCGGCGGGGAGCGGGTCGGCCAGGTCGGCCACCACCGTCCGGTGCGGCACGCCGCGGGCGGCGAGCCGCTCGGCGGCCACCGCGAGCATCCTCGGCGCGCCGTCGACCAGGGTCGGCCGGATCCCCGGCACGGCCGCGGCCAGCAGCAGTGAGAGCAGCCCGGTGCCCGCGCCCAGGTCCAGCACCTCGGGGGTACGCCCCGCCGCCAGCGCCGCCCGCAGCGGCGGCGCGGCCACCTCGACCGCTGTGCCGTAGAAGCTGTCGAAGCAGGGCACCAGGCGGCGTCTCGCCTCGTCGTAGCTGCCCGCCACCGCGTCGAAGGCCGCCGCCACGTCCATCCCAGCCTCCCACTTGTTGAGAAAGTCGTCTCATATTCTAAACCTCGCGGACCGTCCCGGTGGTCCCGTGCGTAGTGAGCCGCTCTTGACAGGACCGAAACAGAAGGGACCCGGACCGGAAACCGCTCCCCGGCACGCTTTGCCGACATGACAGACGGTGTGCACTTCGCGACCGCACCGGGGGCCGACCCTCGGCAGGCGGAGACGCACTGCCCGTACTGCGCCCTCCAGTGCGGGATGCTGCTGCGCGACACCGGCGACCGGGTCGAGGTGCTCCCCCGGCAGTTCCCCACCAACCGGGGCGGCCTCTGCCAGAAGGGCTGGACCGCCGCCGACCTGCTCGACCACCCCGACCGGCTGACCACGCCGCTGCTGCGCGACCGGCCCGACGGCGAGCTGCGGCCGGCGAGCTGGGACGAGGCGCTGGACCGGATCGCCACCGGCATCCGCACCGTCCAGGCGGGACACGGGCCCGACGCGGTCGCCGTCTTCGGCGGCGGCGGCCTCACCAACGAGAAGGCGTACGCGCTGGGGAAGTTCGCCCGGGTGGCGCTGCGCACCCGGCACATCGACTACAACGGCCGGTGGTGCATGTCCTCGGCCGCGGCGGCCGGGCTGCGTGCCTTCGGCGTCGACCGGGGGCTGCCCTTCCCGGTCACCGACCTCGCCCGGGCCGAGACCCTGCTGCTGGTCGGCGCCAACCCGGCCGAGACCATGCCGCCGCTGATGCGCCACCTGGCCGACCAGCGGCGGGCCGGCGGCCGACTGATCGTGGTCGACCCCCGGGAGACCGCCACCGCCCGACAGGCCGACCTGCATCTGCAACCGCTGCCCGGCACCGACCTGGCGGTGGCCAACGCGCTGCTGCACATCGCGCTCACCGAGGGCCTGGTCGACAAGGCGTACGTCGACGCCCGCACCACCGGCTTCGACGAGGTCCGGCGGACCGTGGCCAGGTACTGGCCGGCGGAGGTGGAACGGCTCTCCGGGGTGCCGGTGGCCGACCTGGAGGCGACCGCCCGGGCGCTCGGCACCGCCCGCAGCGCGATCATCCTGACCGCCCGCGGGGCGGAGCAGCACGCCAAGGGCGTCGACACGGTCAGTGCCCTGGTCAACCTGGCGCTCGCCCTCGGCCTGCCCGGCCGCCCCGGCTCCGGGTACGGCTGCCTCACCGGCCAGGGCAACGGCCAGGGCGGGCGGGAGCACGGGCAGAAGGCCGACCAGCTGCCCGGGTACCGGCGGATCGACGACCCGGCCGCCCGGGCGCACGTGGCCGGGGTCTGGGGCGTGGACCCGGACGAGCTGCCCGGGGCGGGCGTGCCGGCGTACCAACTGCTGGACTCGCTCGGCCAGCCGGGTGGGGCCCGCGCGCTGCTGGTCTTCGGCTCCAACCCGGTGGTCTCCGCGCCCCGGGCCGCCCGGGTCACCGAGCGGCTGCGCGGGCTGGACCTGCTGGTGGTCGCCGACTTCCTGCGCTCCGAGACGGCCGAACTCGCCGACGTGGTACTGCCGGTGACCCAGTGGGCCGAGGAGGACGGCACGATGACCAACCTGGAGGGCCGGGTGCTGCGCCGCCGCGCGCTGCGCCCACCCCCGCCGGGCGTCCGCAGCGACCTCGACATCCTCGCCGGCCTGGCCGAACGCCTGGCGGACGACGACCGGGCCGCCGAGCGGTTCCCCACCGACCCGCGGGCCGTCCTCGCCGAGCTGGGCCGCGCCTCGGCCGGCGGGCCGGCCGACTACGCCGGGGTGAGCTGGGAGCGGATCGACCAGGCCGACGGCGTCTTCTGGCCCTGCCCCGAGCCGGACGGACCGGACACGCCCCGACTCTTCGCCGAGTCGTTCCCCACCCCCGACGGCCGGGCCCGGTTCCACCCGGTGACCCACCGGCCGGCCGCCGAGGAGGTCTGCCCGGACTACCCGCTGCACTTCACCACCGGGCGGGTGCTGGCCCAGTACCAGTCCGGCACCCAGACCCGACGGGTCGCCGCGCTGCGCCGGGCCGCGCCCGGTGGCTTCGTCGAGCTGCACCCCGAGCTGGCCGCGCGGCTCGACGTGACCGACGGGGACGAGCTGCGGGTCACCTCCCGCCGGGGCGAGCTGCGCGCGCCGGCCCGGCTCAGCCCGGCGATCCGGCCGGACACCGTCTTCGCGCCGTTCCACTGGCCCGGCGCGGCCCGGGCCAACTCGGTCACCAACGACGCGGTCGACCCGGTCTCCGGAATGCCCGAGTTCAAGATCTGCGCCGTCCGGGTGGAGAAGGCATGAACATCGTCATCGTCGGATACGGAATGGCCGGCTCGCGGGTCGCCGCCGAGCTGCACGCCAGGGACGGCGACCGGAAGGTCACCGTGCTCGGGGCGGAGCCGCACCGGGCGTACAACCGGATCATGCTCTCCACCCTGCTCGCCGGGAAGATCGGCGAGCCGGACGTGGAGCTGGCCGAGGTGGCCGGGCAGGGCGTCGACGTGCGGACCGGAGTGGCCGCCGTCGCGATCGACCGGGCCGCCCGGGAGGTGCGGACCGACGACGGCGACCGGATCGGCTACGACCACCTGGTGCTCGCCACCGGTAGCCGGGCGGTGGTGCCGCCGCTGCCGGGCCTGGACCCGGGCGACCTGCCGGCCCGGGTGGCCGCCTTCCGCACCCTGGAGGACTGCCGGCGGATCCTCGCCGCGGCCCGGGACGCGCGCACCGTCCTGGTGCTCGGCGGCGGACTGCTCGGGCTGGAGGCCGCCCGCGGACTGGCCGCCCGGGGCCTCGACGTGACCGTGGTGCACCCCATGGGGCACCTGATGGAACGGCAGCTCGACCCGGCCGCCGGGGCGGTGCTCGCCGGCACCCTCGCCGGGCTCGGCATCCGCACCGAGCTGTCGGTCGGGGCATCCGGGGTGGACGTCGCCGACGACGAGGTCCGGCTCCGGCTGACCGACGGCCGTACCCTCGCCGCCGACCTGCTGGTGCTCTCCTGCGGGGTACGCCCGGACACCACCCTCGCCGCGTCGGCCGGGCTGGCCGTGGAGCACGGCGTGACGGTGGACGACCGGCTGCGCACCGACGACGAGGCGATCTCCGCGATCGGTGACTGCGCCCAGCACGCCGGAACGCTGACCGGGCTGGTCGCGCCGGCCTGGGCGCAGGCCCGGGTGGTGGCGCAGCTGCTCACCGGGGAGGACCCGGCGGCCCGGTACCGGCCCCGTCCGGTGGTGACCCGGCTCAAGGCGGCCGGCATCGACCTCGCGGCGATGGGCGACCCGACCGACGGTCCGGGCGAGGAGCTGACCTTCGCCGACCCGGCCCGGGGCACGTACGCCCGGCTGCGCATCCACGACGAGCGGCTGACCGGCGCGATCCTGCTCGGCGACAACCCGGCGGTGGGCACGGTGGTGCAGCTCTTCGACCGGGGTGGCCCGGTGCCGGCGGACCGGCGGGCGCTGCTGCTCGGCCGGGCGCTCGGCAGCGGCCCGGCGGCGCCCGTGGAGTCCCCGGCGCTGATGCCGGACGCGGCGACCGTCTGCCAGTGCAACGACGTCAGCAAGGGGGCCCTGGTCCGCTGCTGGCGGGCCGGCGCCCGGACGGTGGACGAGGTGGTCGCCACGACCCGGGCCGGCACCGGCTGCGGCGGCTGCCGCGACGCGGTCGCCGGGATCGTCGGCTGGCTGTCCGAGGTGGACTCCGTGGACGCGACGCGATGAACACCGGACCCAGAGGAGGTGACGCGATGACCGGCGGAAGACTGGTGGTCGTCGGCAACGGCATGGTCGGGCAGCGGTTCGTCGAGGCGCTGCGCGCCCGGGACCACGACGGCCGTTGGCGGGTGACGGTGCTCGCCGAGGAGGGCCGGCCGGCGTACGACCGGGTGCGGCTCTCGGCGTACTTCGACGGGGTGAGCGCCGAGGAGCTGAACCTGCACACCCCCGACGACGGGGTGGAGCTACGCCTCGGCGAGCCGGTCACCGGCATCGACCGGGAGCGGAGGGTGGTGACCACCGCGACCGGCGAGCACCCGTACGACGCGCTCGTGCTGGCCACCGGGTCGTACGCCTTCGTGCCGCCGGTGGACGGCACGGACCTGCCCGGGGTCTTCGTCTACCGCACCCTGGACGACCTGGCGGCGATCCGGGAGCACGCCCGGGGCCGGCGGACCGGCGCGGTGATCGGCGGCGGCCTGCTCGGGCTGGAGGCGGCCAACGCGCTGCGGCTGCTGGGGCTCGCGACCCATGTGGTGGAGTTCGCGCCGCGGCTGATGCCGGTGCAGGTGGACCCCGCCGGCGGGGCGATGCTCCGGCGCTACGTCGACGAGCTGGGGGTGAGCACCCACCTCGGGGTGGCCACCACTGCGCTGCGGCCCGGCCCGGCCGGCGCGGTCGGCGCCCTCGAGCTCTCCGACGGGAGCACGGTCGACGCCGACCTCGTCGTGGTCGCCGCCGGCATCCGCCCCCGCGACGAGCTGGCCCGGGCGGCCGGGCTGGCCCTCGGCCCGCGCGGCGGCGTGCTGGTCGACCCGACCTGCCGGACCGCCGACGAGCGGATCTGGGCGGTCGGCGAGTGCGCGGCGGTCGACGGCACCTGCCACGGCCTGGTCGCCCCCGGGTACGCCACGGCGGAGGTGGTCGCCGACCGGCTGCTCGGCGGCTCGGCGACCTTCCCCGGCGCGGACACCGCCACCAAACTGAAGCTGCTCGGGGTGGACGTGGCCTCGTTCGGGGACGCGCACGGGACCACCCCGGGCTGCCTGGACGTCACGTTCACCGACCCGGCCACCCGGTCGTACGCGAAGCTGGTCCTCTCCGACGACGCGCGGACGCTGCTCGGCGGCGTGCTGGTCGGGGACGCCACGGCCTACCCGACGTTGCGGGCCAGTGTCGGCGGGCCGCTGCCCGCTCCCCCGCTCGCGCTGCTCGCCCCGGCGGGCGAGGCGGGCGGCGGGGTGACCGCGCTGCCCGGCGCGGCGCAGGTCTGCTCCTGCAACGCGGTGACCCGGGACGACATCGACGTGGCGATCGCGGGCGGCGCGGCCGACGTGCCGGCGCTGAAGGCGTGCACCCGGGCCGGCACCAGTTGCGGCTCCTGCGTGCCGATGCTGAAGCAGCTGCTCGACGCGGCCGGGGTGGCGCAGTCGACCGCGCTCTGTGAGCACTTCGACGCCAGCCGGCAGGAGCTCTTCGACATCGTCCGGGTGCGCGGCGTGCGCAGCTTCTCGCAGCTCATCGCCGAGCACGGGCGGGGGCGCGGCTGTGACATCTGCAAGCCGGTGGTCGCCTCCATCCTCGCCTCGCTGGGCAGCGGGCACGTGCTCGACGGCGAGCGGGCGTCGTTGCAGGACACCAACGACCACTTCCTGGCCAACCTGCAACGCGACGGCAGCTACTCGGTGGTGCCCCGGATCCCGGGTGGCGAGATCACCCCGGAGAAGCTGATCGTGATCGGCGAGGTGGCCCGCGACTTCCGGCTCTACACCAAGATCACCGGTGGGCAGCGGATCGACCTGTTCGGGGCCCGGGTCGAGCAGCTGCCGCAGATCTGGCGGCGGCTGGTCGACGCGGGCTTCGAGTCCGGCCACGCGTACGGCAAGGCGCTGCGCACGGTGAAGTCCTGCGTCGGCGAGACCTGGTGCCGGTACGGGGTGCAGGACTCGGTCGGGCTGGCCGTCGCGCTGGAGCTGCGCTACCGGGGGCTGCGTGCCCCTCACAAGATCAAGTCGGCGGTCTCCGGCTGCGCCCGCGAGTGCGCCGAGGCGCGCAGCAAGGACTTCGGGATCATCGCCACCGAGACCGGCTGGAACCTCTACCTCGGCGGCAACGGCGGCTTCCGACCCCGGCACGCCGACCTCTTCGCCACCGATCTGTCCACGGAAGCGCTGATCTCGCTGATCGACAGATTCCTGATGTACTACATCCGCACCGCCGACCGGCTGCAACGCACCGCCGCCTGGATCGAGGCGATGGAGGGTGGCCTCGACCACCTGCGCGCCGTCATCGTGGACGACTCACTCGGGCTCTGCGCCGAACTCGACGCGGCCATGGCCCGGCACGTCGCGTCGTACTCCGACGAGTGGCGCGACGTGCTCGACGACCCGGAACGGCTGCGCCGGTTCACGTCCTTCGTCAACGCCCCCGACGTGCCCGACCCGTCGATCACCTTCGCGGTCGAACGCGGTCAGCCGGTACCCGCGCGCGGGGCACCGCCCGGGGCCGGCGCGGACCGCCGCCAGCCCGTCGCACTCGGCCTGCCGGAGGTACGGCGATGAACACCACGACCCTGGACTGGACCGCGGTCTGCCCGCTCCACCGACTCGACCCGGACCGCGGCGTCGCCGCCCTGGTCGACGGCGTGCAGGTGGCGCTCTTCCACACCGGCGGCGAGCTGTACGCCGTCGACAACCTCGACCCGGTCGGCGGCGCGTACGTGATGTCGCGGGGCATCGTCGGCAGCCGCGGCGGCGTACCGACGCTCGCCTCCCCCCTGCACAAGCAGGTCTACGACCTGCGCACCGGCGACTGCCTCGACCTGCCCGGAGTGCGGCTGCGGCGGCACCCGGCGCGTTGCCGGGACGGTCTGGTCGAGGTGCGGCTGCGACTGGAGGAGTGATGGCCGACGAACTGGCCGGCTTCACCATCGGAGTGACCGCCGACCGGCGACGCGACGAACTGGCCGCGCTGCTGCAGCGGCGCGGCGCCCGGGTGGTGCTCGCCCCGGCCCTGCGGATCGTGCCGCTGGCCGACGACACCGACCTGCGCGAGGCCACCCGGGCCTGCCTCGACCGCCCGCCGGACATCCTGATGGCCAACACCGGCATCGGGATGCGCGGCTGGCTGGAGGCGGCCGAGGGCTGGGGGCTGGCCGAGCCGCTGCGCGGGGTGCTCTCCCGGTCGTACGTGGTGGCCCGGGGGCCCAAGGCGCGCGGCGCGATCCGGGCCGCCGGACTGCACGACCAGTGGTCCCCCGACTCGGAGAGCTGCGAGGAGGTCGTCGACCACCTGCGCCGACGCGGGGTGGCCGGCCAGGTCATCGCCATGCAGCTGCACGGCGACCGGCAGCCGGAGTGCACCGAGGCGCTGGAGGAGGCCGGGGCCACCGTGATCGAGGTGCCGGTCTACCGGTGGGCGCCACCGACCGACCCGGCGCCGCTGCACCGGCTGATCGACCTGGTCGCCGGGCGGCTGGTGGACGCCGTCACCTTCACCTCCGCACCGGCCGCCGAGGCGCTGCTGCGGGCGGCCGGGGACCGGACCGAGACGGTGCTGGAGGCGCTGCGTGGGGACGTGCTGGCCAGCTGCGTCGGTGCGGTCACCGCGGAGCCGCTGGTCCGACGCGGGGTGCCGGTGAGCGCGCCGAGCCGGGCCCGGTTGGGCGCGCTGGTCCGGACGATCGTTGACGAGCTGCCCCGCCGGACGGTCAGCGTCAAGGCCGCCGGGCACGTGCTGACCCTGCGCGGGCACGCCGCCCTGGTCGACGGGGAACTGCAACCGCTCGCCCCCGCCCCGATGGCGGTGCTGCGGGCGCTCGCCGCCGCGCCGGGCCGGGTGCTCTCCCGTACCGAGCTGCTGCGGACCCTACCCCGGGGCGCGGACGAGCACGCGGTGGAGATGGCGGTAGCCCGGCTCCGGGTGGGGTTGCGGGCCCCCCGGGTGGTGCAGACCGTCGTCAAGCGCGGCTACCGGCTGCGGGTGGAATGAACCGCCCACCCGCAGCCGGTACGGCTCAGCCGACCGGCGCGGGCTGGTGGCCCCGGCCCTGATCGGCCTGGAGCCGGAGCATGGCGTGCTCGACCACCGTCACCAGCACCTGCTTGACCGACTCCCGCTGCCGGGCGTCGCACATCACCAGCGGCACGTCCGGCGAGATGGCCAGCGCCTCCCGGACCTCCTCCGGCTCGTACTGCGGGGCGTCGTCGAACCGGTTCAGCGCCACCACGTACGGCAGGTTGCGGTTCTCGAAGTAGTCCAGCGGCGCGAAGGCGTCGGTGATCCGCCGGGTGTCCACCAGCACGGCGGCACCCACCGCACCCCGGATGATCTCGTCCCACATGAACCAGAAGCGGGTCTGGCCCGGCGTGCCGAACAGGTACAGGATGAGGTCCTGCGCCATGGTGATCCGGCCGAAGTCCATGGCGACCGTGGTGGTCTCCTTGCCGGGCACCTTCGACGGATCGTCGATGCCCACGCCGGCGGCGGTCATCAACGCCTCGGTGGTCAACGGCGTGATCTCGGAGATCGCCCCGACCATTGTCGTCTTGCCCACGCCGAAGCCACCCGCGACCACGATCTTCGCGGAGATGATCTCCCGGCTACGGCGCGCCCCGGCGGGGTCATAGTTCGCGAAGTCCACTTAGCACCCTTCCCAGCAGGTTCATCCGCTCCTCGAATCCTTCGGCGGGAGCGGCAGTGTGTAGCGTCAGCAGGCCCTCGGCCACCAGGTCGGCGACCAGCACCCGGGTGACGCCGAGCGGCATCCGGGTATACGCGGCGATCTCCGCCAGCGACTGTGCCCGGCCCTCGCAGACCGTGGCGATGCGGTACTTGTCGTGCCCCGCGAACCGTGACTCGGCGACCTGGGTGGGGGTGGACGACAGCACCGCCTCCAGGGCGATGTCCCGGCTGGGCTCGGTACGACCCCGGGTGACCGCGTACGGGCGCACCAACGCACCGCGCGGGTCCCGCCGTGGTTCCATCCGCGATCACCTCCTTCCGCCCGGAGCCACCGGCCCCGGACCCCTCATTCCCCGGCCGGGCGCGGTCGCGCCCGGCCGTACAGCCGCCGTGTCAGGAACGCACGGCGTCCCGCGGCAGCGGGACCAGAGCGGCACCCACCCGCTCGACGAGCAGCGCCATCTCGTACCCGACCTGCCCCACGTCGCAGCTGCGCGCCGCGAGCACGGCCATCGAGGAGCCGTCGCTGATCGACATCAGGAAGAGGTAGCCGCTGTCCATTTCGATCACGGTCTGCAACACCCCGCCGGCGCTGAACATCCGGGCGGCGCCCTCGGTCAGGCTCACCACGCCGGAGGTGATCGCGGCGAGCTGGTCGGCCCGGTCCGTGGGGAGGTCCCGCGAGGACGCGAGCAGCAGCCCGTCCGCGGACACCGCCACGACGTGGGCGATGCCCGCCACGCTGTCGGCGAAATTGGTGAGCAGCCAACCCATGTCCTGCATGGCAGCTGGCCTGTTCATCGGCTCGTCTCCTTGGTCGAGGTGCTGTTCAGGTCCGCCCCGGCCGTCCGCCCGCGCTGTACGCCGCGGTGGTAGGCCGAGAGCAGGCCACGTACTTCGTCCGGGGTGCGCCGGCTGCGGTCCCGGCCGCCCTTCGGTTCGATGCCGCCCGGCACGAGCTGGGCCTGCGGCACCCGCTTCGGCAGACCGGAGCGGGTGGTGCCGGCGGCGGCCGGTTCGGCCGCCTTGGTGGCCCGGGTCCAGCCCTCGTCGGCGGCCGTGCGCCAGGCCTCCGAAGCCGGCTCCGGCGCGGTGGCCGGCTCCGGCGCCGCCGGGGAGGCCGGCGGCGCGGACGGCACCGGCGGCGGGACGTACGACGGGGGCGGGGTGGCGGCGGCCGGCGGTTCGGGGGTGCCGGCCGCCGGGGCGAAGGTGGGGGTGCCGCTGGCCGCCGGCGCGGCCGGCACCCGGGTCGGCAGCGGTGGCCGGGCCGGCGACGCAGCGCTGGGCCGCCCCGTGGCCGGGGCGGCGGCGGACGGCTTGTCGTCGAAGCGCGGCCGGGTGAAGATCGCGGTGGCGTCGTCCCCGTGGGACCGGAACCAGACCGCCTCCATCTCCCGGAAGATCGGGGAGTCTGCCGGCGGGGTGGGCCGGGCGACCACCGGGGCGCTGGGCGCCGCGGCCGGCGGGGTGTACGGCACCGCCGGGGCGACCGGCGTCGGGGCCGGGGTCACCGGCGCGGCGAACGGCGCCGGGGCGTAGGACGCCGGGGCGGCCGGGGCGTAGGACGACGGGGCGGCCGGCGCGGCGCCGAACGGGGCGTACGACTCGGCGGTCGGGGCGCCCGGGGCGCCGGCCACCGGTCCGGCCGGTAGCCCGGGGACGCCCTCACCGGCCAGGGACCGCCTCGCCAACGGGTCGATGGTCGGGTTCGCCACCGTGGAGCTGCCCGCCGAGAACCCGCCGAAGGAGGCGGGCTCCGCCGGCACCGCGGAGGTCGGCACCGCGGACGTCGGCACCGCGGACGTCGGCACCGCGGAGGTCGGCACCGCGGACGTCGGCACCGCGGACGTCGGCACGGCCGGCGGGGACGACACCGGGCCGCCGAGTCGCACCGCCGACGCGGTGTCCCGCGCGTCGACCGGAGGCTGCCAGGGCGCCGGAGCCGGCGGCGCGGTACGCCACTGGTCGGTCAGCGTCGCCGTCCGGCCACCGGGCAGCTGGTCGCCGAGCCCGACCGGGGTGAGCGGCGTCTGCTCGACCGCCATCGGCTGACGCGGTCGCATGATCGGCTGGTCCCGGCCCCGGTGGGCGGGGAGGACCACGGTGGCGTTCGGCAGCGTCACCTGGGCGACCGTGCCGCCCTCGACGTTGCGGCGCAGCTCCACGCGGATGCCGTAGCGGGAGGCGAGCCGGCTCACCACGGCCAGACCCATCAGCCGGAACGCGGCCACGTCCACGGTCGGCGGCGCGGCGAGCCGCCGGTTGAGCGAGTCGAGCTGCTCGTCGGCGAGGCCGAGCCCCCGGTCCTCCACCTGGATCAGCACGTAGTCCCGGATCCGCCGGCCGTCGGCGACCACGGTGGTGGTCGGCGGCGAGAAGCGGGTCGCGTTGTCGAGCAGCTCGGCGACCAGCCGGACCACGTCGTTGACCGCGTGGGCGGAAACCGAGATGTCGGTGTCGACGGTGCCGAACTCGATCCGGTTGTAGAGCTCGACCTCGGACTGGGCGGCCCGCAGCACGTCCACCAGGAGCGCGTCGTCGCGGCGCGGCACGGCCGAGTCGGCGCCGGCCAGGACCAGCAGGTTCTCGTCGTTGCGGCGCATCCGGGTGGCCAGGTGGTCCAGCTCGAAGAGCTGGGCGAGGCGCTTCGGGTCCTCCTCGCCGCGCTCGATCGCGTCCAGCTCGCCGATCATCCGGTCGACCAGGGTCTGACTGCGCCGGGCCAGGTTGAGGAACATCGCCGAGACGCTGGTACGCAGCGCCGCCTGCTCGGCGGCGACCCGGACCGCCTCCCGGTGGACCACGTTGAAGGCCAGCGCCACCTGGCCGACCTCGTCCCGGTTCTCCAGCCGGATCGGGTCGCGTACCTGGCGGACGATCTCCTCCACGCCGCCGTCACCGACGCTGCCCATGTTCTGCAGTCGCTGCACCGCGTCCGGCAGGTCGTGGTTGGCCACCGAGAGGGCACCCTCCCGCAGCCGGCGCAGCGAGTGGTTGAGCGAGCGGGCCAGCACCACGGCGAGGCTGATCGCGATGAGCAGGGTGAGCAGCACCAGCACCGACTCCACGACGGCCTGCCGGATCACGTCACTGCGGGCCTGCTCGGCCCGGGAGAGGAGCCGGTCCTGGAGCTGGAGCTCGGCCCACCGCATCAGGTCGTTGACCGCGCCGATCGAGGCGCTGGCGTCCGCCGCGCTGACCGGCGAGCGCAGCCCGACCGAGCGGGTGATATCGGTGCCCACCCGGTCGGCGAGGCCGACCGCGTCGCCGGAGACCGCCCCGTCGACCAGGGCCCGCTGATCCGGGTCCGCGGCGAGCGAGAAGGAGAGCAGCGCCTCCTGCTGGCCGGTGAGGGTGGCCAGGAAGGAGGAGAGCTGTTCCTGGTCGAGTCGGCCGCCGCTCAGCGCGGTGAAGGCGACCGCCTCCTCCTCGGCGACCGCCGCCTTGGCCCGGGAGAACGCGGCCACCGCCCGGCGGGCGTCGGCCAGGCTCTCCTGGCCGGGGAGCTGGGCCAGGGTGTCGCCGTAGGAGACCAGGTCGGTGAGGATGACGCCGTACCGGAGGGTGGCCTCGGCGACCGGCATCTGCCGGCGGTCGAGCACCTCCTGCCGGGTGGCGTCGAGCGTCTCCAGGTGGTCGTCGATGACCTTGAGCCGGTCCCGCACCGCCGCCGGGACGTCGCCGATCGTGCCCCGCTCGGCCCGGTACGCGTCGATCCGCGCCCCGGTGGCCCGGACCCGCAGGTTGTAGTCGTCGGGGCGCTGCTGCGGGTTGGCCAGGTAGCCGGCCGCGGCCATCCGCTCCTTGTGCAGGTCCTGGGCGAGGGCGCTAACGTCGACGGAGAGCGCGGTCAGCGACCGGATCCGGGTGGCGTCGACCGCACCCTCGCCGGTGGAGACGAGTCGGATTGTTGCCAGTGCAATGACGGCGGCGACCGGGACGACCAGGATCAGGGCGAGCTTCGAGCGGATCCGCGCATCCCGCAGGCGAGGCAGCCGCCGCCCCCGGTCACGTCCGGCGGAGTCGCCGATCTCGGGTAGGGTCGTCGGTCCGGTGCTCACGACATCGCCTCCGTCGTTTCTTCCACGCCTGACCCACCGACCCGCGCCCGGTGCAACGGACAGCGCCACGCGCGGCACGGCCGCGATTTCATCAGAGTTGGTCCTGTTTGGGAAGCCGCAGTGAGGCACGAAACGGTCAACCAGCGAGCCCGTTGCGATTTAGCCTCATTGCCGCGCACGCTCTGAACAGGCGATGTCACTCCTGAGTGGCCGCACAGCCTCTCCGGAGTGAGCATCTGTAAATATCTGATGACCCCACCATGTGGGATTCGCGTCCCGAAACCGCCGCCGACATCTGCGCTTGACCGCAGCCGTCCCGCATTGGCAAGGTTTTGCAGGCTTTCACGCACACCGTACGGCACCCAATCCCGTTCTTCCACTGAGGACGGACTAGCGGCGGTGACCGGGCAGCGTCCCGCGCCGCACCTGGAGGACTGAGTTGAGCCCCATCCGCTCCGCGACCATCGTGGCGCTCGCATCGGCCGTGCTGGCCACCACGCTCACCGGCTGCTCGTTCGGGGCGGGGCAGGAGGACGCGAGCCCCATCGTCATCGCCGCCGACCTGGAACTTTCCGGCGCCTCCGCACCGATCGGCAAGGCGTACCAGCGCGCCCTGGAACTGAAGGTCGAGCAGCTGAACTCCTCCGGCGCCCTGGGCGAACGGAAGATCAAGCTTCAGGTGAAGGACAACCGTTCCGACGCCAGCGAGTCACTGCGCAACATCGGTGACTTCAGCAACGATTCCAAGGTCAGCGCGATCATCATGGGTGGCTGCAACGAATGCGCGGTCGGCGCCGTGCGCACCATCAACGAGAAGAAGATCCCGACCATCGCGCTCGCCGCTTCCGGCGCCGTCGCCGACCCGGTCGCGGACCGGCGGTACGTGTTCAAGCTGGCCCCGAACGCGGCCGACAGCGCGGACGCGCTCACCACCGAACTGCGCCGTCGCGCCATTCGCAAGGTCGCCGTCCTGTACAGCGACGACGACTACGGCCGCGAGGGACTCGACGCCCTGGGCGGCGAATTCCGCAAGGCCGGCATCAAACTGCTGGACCAGGAAAACGTCAAGGGCACCGACACCGATGTCAGCCAGCAGGTCCGCAAGCTGACCCGCAACGACCCCGACGCCCTGGTCATCTGGACCCCGCCGGAGCAGGCGACGCTCGCCGCCGTCAGCGCCACCCAGGCCAAGTTCACCGGGTCGCTCTTCCTGGACGCGGCGGCCGCGGGAGACCTGTTCCTTCCCGGCGGCCGGGCCACCGAGCGGGCCACCCTGGTCTTCACCCAGACCATGGTGATCGACGACGTCATCGCCACCACCCCGGCCAAGGCCGCCCGCCGGCAGTGGTTCCAGGACTACACCGCCCGCTTCGGCGGCTACCACGGCTTCTCCTCGTTCGCCGCGGACGCCGTCCAACTCGTCGCCGACGCCTCGCTGCGGGCCGGCGGGGGCGACCGGGTCAACCGGGACGGCATCCGGGACGTGCTCGAGACGTCCCAGCTGGACGGCCTCTCCGGGCCGATCCGGATGACCCCGGACAACCACTCCGGCCTGATGCCCCAGGCGCTGACCACGCTCGTCGCCCGCGGCGGGCGCTGGCGCCTCGCCAGCTGAGCCGCCGGTGTGGCCCGTCGCCTGCGGCGGGCCACACCGGGACCGGTCAGCGGGCCGAGGTGGTGGCCCGGACCCAGGGCAGGGCGATCCGCTCGACCAGGGACAACGCCGCGTAGAGCACGATGCTCATGATCGCGATCAGCACGATCGCGGCCCACGCCGTCGGGGTGTCGCCGATCCCGTTGTACTGCAGGATCTGGTAGCCCAGCCCGGGCTTGTCCGAGTAGAACTCCCCGATCACCGCGCCGATCGCGGCCAGCGGCATGGCCACCTTGAGCCCGACGAAGATCTGCGGCAGCGCGGCCGGGAGGCGCACCTTGCGGAACGCCTGCCACCACGACGCGTTCAACGACCGGGCCAGCTCGGCCAGGTCCGCCGGCGTGGTGGTCAGCCCCGTCGCGGTGGAGAGCACGATCGGGAAGAAGCAGAGCAGGAAGACCATGGTCAGGATGGGCTTCTGGCCCCAGCCGACCGAGACCACCAGCAGCGGGCCGAGCGCGATCTTCGGCACCGCGTTGACCGCCACCAGCAGCGGCGCGAACATCCGCTCCACCCGGCGGGAGGCCGCCAGCGCCATCCCGATCAGCACCCCGGCAACCGACGAGAGCAGAAAGCCCAGCAGCGTCATGCCGGTGGTGATGCCGAGCGCCGGCAGCAGCACGTCCGTCGCGGCCGTCAGCGCCCGCCAGACGTCCTGCGGAGGCGGCAGCGACGCCGGGTGCACCAGCTTCAGCCCGGACGTGACCAGCCACCAGACGGCCAGCGCGATCACCAGGCCGAGCAGCGGCAGGCCGACGGCGCCGGGGCGTACCCGGAACCGGCGGGACGCGGTCGCGGCCGGCGGCGCCGTCGCCACGTCGGACCGGCGCTGATCGTCACTCACCACGTCGACCGGGGTACGGGTCAACTCCGTCATCGTCTCCTCCTGTCCTGCCGGCCCGGTGCCGGCACGCGACGGGGGTGCGGCCGACCGTCGTGCCGGTCGGTCGCACCCCCGTTCGCACGGTCGGCGTCGATCAGGCCTTCGGCACCAGGCTGAAGTCGATGATCTGGTCCGGGGTGATGTTCTGCTTGAGCGCGCCCGCGCCCTGGAGGATCGCGATGCTCTTGGCGACCCGGTCGCTGTCCAGCGTGCCGATCGCGGTGCCGGAGTTGCTGGACCGGACGTACCCGGCCATCAGCTGGAGCTCGGCGGCGGCCGCGGCCGGGTTGGTGGCGGCGACGTTCTTCTTCAGGATGTCGGCCGCCTCCTGCGGGTTGGCCAGGGCGTACTCCAGGCCCTTGAGCAGCGCGGCGGTGAACTTCTTCACCATCTCCGGCTTCTCCTTCGCGGTCTTGCTGGACGTGATCAGGGCGTTGCCGTAGAGGTCCTGCATCACGTTGCTGTACGGAAGCACGACCGGCTTCTTCTTGGTCACCGCCTCGACGGTGGGCTGGCCGACCACGAACTGGCCGATGCCGTCGACGGTGCCGGAGGCGAGCGTGCCCATCAGGGTCTGCGCCTCGCCGTTGACCCAGGTGACCTTGCTGGCGTCGACGCCGGCGAGCCGGGCGTACGTCGGGAAGAGCTGACGGACCACGGAGGTGGGGGTGTCGGCGAGCTTCTTGCCCTCCAGGTCCTTCGGCGAGGCGATGCCCTTGCCCTCGACGGTGACCACGGCCGCCATGGTGCGCTGCTGGATGGCCGCGACCGCGACGAAGTCCTTGGCCACGCCGTTGCCGAGCTGGAGCAGGCCGCCGGTCAGGTCGATCGGGCCGAAGTCGGCCTGGCCGCCGACCACGGTCTGGATCACCGAGCCGGTGCCCTGGCCCGGCTTGATCTCGACGTCGAACCCGGCCTCCTTGAAGAAGCCCTTGTCCTTCGCCACCCAGGCGTACGAGTCACGACCGAAGTTGCCGAAAGAGGTGAGGTAGGTCACCTTCTCCAGGGTCTTGCCGTCGCCGCCCTTCGCGTCGTCCGAGGAGTCCGCGCCGCTGCTGCAGGCGGAGACCAGGGCGAGGGCGGTGGCCAGGGCGGCCGCGGCGACCGTACGGGTCAGCCTTCTCATCAGTGCACCATGTCCTTTCCGACCGGGCGTGGGGTACCCGGAAGGGGTCGTCGGTCGGCGGCGTCGACGTGAGGGGGAAGCGGACGCCACCGTCGTGAAGGGACTTCTGACGGCACAGCGTACGAGACACCCACCGTCACGACACCAGGCGCATCGGGTTGCGGAACGGAAACATCTGGACTCCACCCCGGACGGTGCGCAAGGGACACTCGCCCGATAGCCTTTGTCGGATTCCTGACCCGCAACTCAGGGGAGGCACGGCCGAGATGATCCGACTGTCCGAAGTGTCACGGATCTTCGACGGCCGCTCCGGTCGGGTCGAGGCGCTGCGCGGCATCGACCTGGAGGTCGCCGACGGCGAGTTCGTGGCCGTGCTCGGCCGCTCCGGCTGCGGCAAGTCCACCCTGCTCCGCATGATCGCCGGGCTGCTGCCGGTCAGCTCGGGCGAGATCACCGTCGCCGGCACCCCGGTCACCCGGCCCCGCCCGGACATCGCGATGCTCTTCCAACGCCCCGCCCTGCTCCCCTGGCGCTCGGTGCTCGACAACGTCCTGCTGCCCGCCGAGATCTTCGGCTGGAGCCGGGCGAAGCACCGCGAACGGGCCCGCCAACTGCTCGACATGGCCGGCCTCGCCGGCTTCGAGAAGCGGCTGCCGCACGAACTCTCCGGCGGCATGCAGCAGCGGGTGTCGCTCTGCCGGTCACTGCTCGGCGAGCCCCGGGTGATGCTGATGGACGAGCCGTTCTCCGCCCTGGACGCGCTCACCCGGGAAGAGCTCTCCGGCGAACTCCAGCGGGTGCACATGGAGACCGGCGCCACCGTCGTCTTCGTCACCCACTCGATCGACGAGGCGGTGCTGCTGGCCGACCGGGTGGTCGTGCTCAGCCCCCGCCCGGGCCGGATCCGCGAGATCGTCGAGGTGGCCGTCCCCCGACCGCGGACCCTCGGTCGGCACGCCCACCTGGCCGACGTCGCCCGGATCAGCGCCGAACTGCACGAACTGCTGATGGAACGCGAGGCGCCGGCGGCTGCCGGAGCGGCGGAGGGACGATGAGCATGCGGGTGGCGGTCTTCACCGAGCCGCACCGGGGCGCCGACTACGACGACCAGCTCCGCTTCGCCCGGGCGGTCGAGGCGGGCGGGTTCGACGGCTTCTTCCGGGCCGACCACTACCAGGCGATGGGCGACGAGCCGGGGCTGCCCGGCCCGACCGACGCCTGGCTGACCCTGGCCGCCCTGGCCCGGGAGACCAGCCGGATCCGGCTCGGCACCCTGGTCACCTCGGCCACCTTCCGGTTGCCCGGGCCGCTGGCCGTGATGGTGGCCCAGGTCGACCGGATGAGCGGCGGCCGGGTCGAGCTGGGCATCGGCGCCGGCTGGTACGCGCGCGAGCACACCTCGTACGGCATCCCGTTCCCCGCCGTCGGCGAGCGCTTCGACCGGCTCGCCGAGCAGCTGGAGATCGTCACCGGCCTCTGGCGCACCCCGGTCGGCGAGAGCTACAGCTTCACCGGCGACCACTACCGGCTGGTCGACGCCCCCGCGCTGCCCAAGCCGGTGCAGCGACCCGGCCCACCGGTGATCGTCGGCGGGCGCGGCCCGAAGCGCACCCCCGAGCTGGCCGCCCGGTACGCCGACGAGTTCAACATGCCGTTCAAGTCGGTGGCCGAGACCGCCGAGGCGTACGAGCGGGTCCGCGAGGCGTCCGACCGGACCGGCCGTACCGCCTCCGGACGTGACCCGCTCGTGCTCTCCGCCGGCGTGGTGGTGGCGATCGGACGCACCGACGCCGAGGCCCGCCGCCGGGCGGAGCCGCTGCACGTCAAGAGCGCACTGCCGCCGGAGGACCCGGTGGTCGGCTCGCCCGCGCAACTGGTCGACCGGCTGGGCGAGTTCGCCGCGATCGGCACCACCCGGGTGCACCTGCGCCTGATCGAACTCGACGACCTGGACCACCTGGAGCTCATCGCCGCCGAGGTGCTCCCCCAACTGGACGGATCCCGATGAGCGACGTGACCCAGGACCTGGAACTCGGCCCGGTCGGCCAGGAGATCGTCTTCGAGAACGACCGGGTACGGGTGTGGCACATCCGGCTGGCGCCGGGCGAGCGGCAGCCGCTGCACCGGCACGACCACCCGTACCTGGTGGTGGCGATCGAGGGCGCGAAGAACGTGGTGCAGACAATCGACGGCACCCGGATCGACGCCGACGAACCGACCGGCGGGGTGGTCTACCGGGATCCGGGCGCCGTCCACATGCTCACCAATGTCGGGGACACGACGTACCTGGCCCGGCTGGTCGAACTGAAGTAACCCCAGGCTGCCGCCTCGCCGCGCCACAGTGGCGATCGGGCGCACCGGGCCGTAACGTGCCCGACATGGCCTTTCGGACGTGGGGCAGACTGCTGCTCACGGCACTCGGGGTGAGCGTACTGGCCGGGGCCGGTCAGCTCGGCATCGCGTACGGCTTCGGCATCGTCCGGCTCACCGGCGCCTTCACCGACGTCAACCGGTGGCCGGCCCAGCTCGCCTGGGTCGGCTGGTTCGCGGTGACCGCGGCCGTGGTCGGCGCCGTGCTGACCGGACGCCTCGCCCGGCGGGAGGGCCTGCCGGACGGCACCGGCGTCCAGCTGGCCGTCTCCGGCGCCGCCGCGCTCGGCGCCGTCGTCGTCGCCCCGCTCTGCATGCAGCCCGCCCGGGCCGCCGAGCTGAGCACCATCGACCCGGTCTGGGCGGTCGGGATCTGCGCTGTGGTCGGCGCGGTGGTCGGCGCGGGCGCCGCGTCGGCCGTGCTGCTCCGCCCGCCGCTGGGCTGGAACGTCGCCATCATCACCGGCGCGGTCTGGCTGATCGCCCTGGTCTCCGCGACGCCGGCGCTGCTGTCCGGCGGGCCGCTGCACACCGTACGTCTCGGGGTGCTGGAACCCTCCTGGCTGGACGCCGACGCCGCGCAACGGCTGACGATCGTCGTGCTGCCCCTGGTGGCCCTGGTGGCCGGCGCGGTGACCGGTGGGCTGGCCCGCCGGCGCGGGCACGTCCCGCTGATCGCCGCCGCCGCGGGAGCGGCCGGCCCGGTCCTGCTCGCCTTCGCGTACCTCACCGCCGGCCCCGGCGACCCGGCCGACCGCTACCAGCTCGCCCCGTACTACGGCGCGCTGATCGCGGTGGCGGCCGGCGCGCTCGGCTCGGCCGCCACCGCCCTGCTGCGCTGGCCGCTCCTGCCGGCCCGGGACACCGCCCAGGACGCCATCGAGCCCAGCGACATCCTGGCCCCCCTGCCGGCCGTGCCCTCGCCGGTGTCGCCGGCAGGTGCGGGCGCGCGGTCGGCCGCCGGTACGGCGGACAGCCCCAGCACCGTCGACCTCTCCGGTGCCGTCGGGGCCACCGGCCACACCCCGGCCCACTGGGACTGGCCCGCCCCGTCCACCCACACGGCGACCCCCGCGCCCGGTGCGCCGCCGGCCGCGGTGCCCGCCCCCGCCACGTGGAAGCGCGGCGACGTGGTGGCCGCTGGCCCCACGCCGATGGGTCCGCTCACCGCCGCCAGCGGGCAGCGGCCCGACCGGACGTGGACGCCGGAGCCGTTCCCGACTCCGACCCCGTCGCCGGCTGACGCTCCGGACGGGGCCGCTGTAGCGACTCGGGAGACGGTGCAGGACCAGGCTTCGGCCGTCCAGGGTCGGGTGCCGGAGGCCGCCCCGGCCGCCGCTGGGGCACCGACCCCCGCTGCGGGCCGCGCGGACGCAGCGCCCCCGACCCCGACACGGGGGCAACCTGTGACCCCGGCCTCGACCCCTGCTCCGGTCCCGGCCCCAGCTTGGGTCCCGGCCCCAGCTTCGGCCCCGGCCCCGGCCCCGGCTGCGGCTGCGGCTGCGGCCCCGGCTCCGGTCCCGGTCCCGGTCCCGGTCCCGGCTCCGGTCCCGGCTTCGGCTCCTTCTCCGGCCCAGGCTCCGGCTCCGGCGGAGCAGCCCGCGCCGGCCCGCGTTCCGGCGGTCGCCTCCGCTCCCGTTGCAGACGACGCCCCGCCGGCTCAGCAGGCCGACCACGCCGAGCCGGCTCAGCCGGCCGAGCAGCCCGAGACTCCCCGGGCGGAGACCGCGCCGAAGCCCCGGGCGAAGCGGGTCCGCAAGCCCCGGGCGACCGCCGCCGCCACCGGCACTCCACCGTCCGAGGTCGAGCCGGCACCGGCCGGGCCCACCGTCGCCGCCCCCTCCGTGGCCGCCCCCTCCGTGGTCGGGCCGGCGGCACCCGCAGCCGCCGCGCAGGAGGACCGGTCCGGCGACAGCGCACCGCCGTCTAACGGAAGCACCGCACCGCCCCCGAAGCGGAGCACCGCACCGCCGCCGAACCGGACCACCCCGCGGGTCACCGGGGACACCGCGCCGGCAGCCACCCGGGACACCGCTCCCGCAGCCACCCGGGACACGGAGCCGGCAGCCGCCGGGGACGCCGCCCCGACGGCGACCGGGCCGGCCAACGGCATCGCCGACCGGACGTCCGGCGTCCTCCGGCACACCCCGCCGGTCCCCACCGAGTCGACGCCCCGCCCGCGCCACCGGCTGCCCGACCTGAGCAGCGCCGGCAACTGGGACGCCTTCGCGGGATCCCGGACCACCCCGCCGCCGGCGGCGCTGCCTTTCCCGGATCCCGGCACGGATCCGGAGTCGACGCCCGAACCGGTCAGCCTGCGCTGGGACACCGACGCCCCCGCCCCGGACCGGAACGCCGAGCCGTCCCGCCCGTCGGCACCCGACGGCGGGGAGCCGCCGGCCGGGAAGCCCCGGGGCAAGCGCGGGCTGTTCCGCCGCAATCGGGCCCGCGTCGCCGAGCAGGAGCCCGCGAGCGTCCCGGCCGAGCCGCTGGCGACCCAGGACGAGGAGTACGTGGACTGGGTCACCGGGTTGAGCCAGCCGGTGGCGGACAACGAGCCGGAGACGGAGACCGCCCGCCGCTCGCTGCGCTCCACCGGCCGGCACCACCGGGACTGACCAGGTCGGACGCGCGAACGGGCCGCCGGTGTCGCCACCGGCGGCCCGTGCCGTCGACGGGTCGGGTCAGGCCAGCGGCAGGTACACCCGGCCGCCGCCGGAGAGGAACTCCTCCGACTTGTCCTTCATGCCGCGCGCCGCGTACTCCTTCAGCTCCTGGGTGATCTTCATGGAGCAGAACTTCGGCCCGCACATCGAGCAGAAGTGGGCGGTCTTCGCCGGTTCGGCGGGGAGCGTCGCGTCGTGGTACGCCCGCGCGGTCTCCGGGTCCAGCGCCAGGTTGAACTGGTCCTCCCAGCGGAACTCGAACCGGGCCTTGGAGAGCGCGTCGTCCCACGCCTGCGCGCCGGGGTGGCCCTTGGCCAGGTCCGCCGCGTGGGCCGCGATCTTGTACGCGATGACGCCCGCCTTCACGTCGTCCCGGTCCGGCAGGCCCAGGTGCTCCTTCGGGGTGACGTAGCAGAGCATCGCGGTGCCGAACATGCCGATCATCGCGGCGCCGATGGCCGAGGTGATGTGGTCGTACGCGGGCGCGATGTCGGTGGTCAGCGGGCCGAGCGTGTAGAACGGGGCCTCGTGGCACCACTCCTGCTGGAGGTCCACGTTCTCCTTGATCTTGTGCATCGGCACGTGACCCGGGCCCTCGATCATCACCTGGACGTCGTACTCCCAGGCGATCTTCGTCAGCTCGCCGAGGGTACGCAGCTCGGCGAACTGCGCCTCGTCGTTGGCGTCCGCGATCGAGCCGGGCCGCAGCCCGTCGCCGAGCGAGAAGGTGACGTCGTACTTCGCCAGCAGCGAGCACAGCTCGCGGAAGTTGGTGTAGAGGAAGTTCTCCTCGTGGTGCGCCAGGCACCAGGCCGCCATGATCGAGCCACCCCGGGAGACGATCCCGGTGACCCGGTCGACGGCGAGCGGCACGTACGGCAGCAGCACCCCGGCGTGCACGGTCATGTAGTCGACGCCCTGCTCGGCCTGCTCGATCACCGTCTCCCGGAACACCTCCCAGCTCAGCTTCACCGGGTCGCCGCCGACCTTCTCCAGCGCCTGGTAGATCGGCACGGTGCCGATCGGCACCGGGGAGTTCCGCACGATCGCCTCGCGGGTCTCGTGGATCCGCTTGCCGGTCGACAGGTCCATCACCGTGTCGGCGCCCCACCGGGTGGCCCAGGTCAGCTTCTCCACCTCCTCGGCGACCGAGGAGGTGACCGCCGAGGTGCCGATGTTGGCGTTGACCTTGACCAGGAAGGCCTTGCCGATGATCGCCGGCTCGCACTCGGGGTGGTTGACGTTGAGCGGCAGCACCGCCCGCCCGGCGGCGATCTCGTCCCGGACCAGCTCCGGCGGGACGCCCTCGCGGAGCGCCACGAACTCCATCTCCGGGGTCACCACGCCCGCCCGGGCGTAGGCGAGCTGGGTCGGCCGCTTCCCCTCCGTCCCGGCCAGCGGCGTCCCCGCGCCGCGCACGGGAGCGACATCCCCCCGGGAGGCGATCCACGGCCCGCGCAGCGGCGGCAGCCCCACCTCCGGGTCGGAGCCCGGTCCGGAGGTGTCGTAGAGGCGTACCGGCGGGTTGTCCCCGGTCAGCTCCACCTCGGCGAACGGCACCCGGACGTCCGGCCGGGGCCCCTCGACGTAGACCTTGCGACGTGCCTGCATGACAGCCTCCCTGATGGTCAACGGGACCAGCCGAAGTGGTCCAGTGGGCCGCGTCCCGCGCCCAGCTCCCAGTCCCGCGCGCCGGTCAGCGCGCGGGTGACGTACTCCTTGGCGGCGGCGACCGCGACCGGTACCGGATCACCGGCCGCCAGCCGGACGGCGATCGCCGCCGAGAACGAACAGCCGGTGCCGTGGCTGTGCCGGGTCGCCACCCGGGGCGCCCGGAGCAGGGTGGTCCGGCCCGCACCGACCAGCACGTCGACGGACTCGCCGCCGGCGTCCACGTCGCCGCCGGTCACCACCACGTGCGCCGGGCCGCCGGCCGCGAGGGCCTCGGCCGCCGCGACCATCTCCTCGACCGTGGTCACCGGGCGTCCGGTGAGGGCCGCGGCCTCCGCGCAGTTCGGCGTCGCCACCTCCGCGTACGGCAGCAGCCGCTCCACCGCCGCCACCACGCCGAGCCGGTGTCCACTGGTGGCGACCAGCACCGGGTCGACGACGAGGTGCGGCAGGCGTCCCGCCCCGGCCGCCCCAGCCACCGCGTCGGCGACTGCCGGGGTGCCGAGCATGCCGGTCTTCACCGCCCGCACCCGGAAGTCGGCGAGGACGCTGTCGAGCTGCTCGGTGACGGTGCGCGGGGGCAGCGGCAGGACGGCGTCCACGCCCCTGGTGTTCTGCGCGGTGACGGCGGTGAGCACGCTGGTGCCGTACGCGCCGAGGGCGGCGAAGACCTTGAGGTCGGCCTGGATGCCCGCTCCCCCGCCGGAGTCGGATCCGGCGATGGTGAGGAGCGTTCTCGGCGTCACTGGTGTCCTCTGGTTGCGGTGGGGGGTTGCGGGGTGGGCGACACCGGGGTGGCCGCCTCCGCGAAGGCGCTGCCCAGCGTGGCGGCGGCCTCGGTGGCGTCGGCGGCTCGCATGATCGCGCCGAGCACCGCCACCCCGACGGCTCCGGCTTCGACGCAGGCCGTCACGTGCTCCGGTGTCTCCACTCCCCCGAGCGCGAGGACCGGGACCAGGCTGAGCCGGACCAGCCGGGCGAGCCCGTCGGGGTGCAGGGGTGGGCCGTAGCCGGGTTTGGTGCGGGTGGGGAAGACCGGCGAGAGGGTGACGTAGTCCTCGGTGGTGAGCCGGCTCAGCTCCGTCTCGTCGTGGCAGGAGCGGCCGACCAGGCCGAGTCGCGGCGGCGGGTACGGGCCGGCGGCCGGCAGGTGGACGGCGTCGCCGCCGAGCGGGTCGGGGCCGGCGACGACCAGGGTGCCGCCCACCTCGGCCAGGATCGGCCGCAGCGCGGCGGCGAGGGCGGCGCGTTCGGCGCGCGGCAGGTCCTTCTCCCGCAGCACCACCACCCGTGCTCCCCCGGCGACCGCCGCCGCGACCACCTCCGGCAGCGGCTGCCGTGCCTGCCACCGGTCGGTGAGCACCACCAGTCCCGAGGGCGCCGCCCGCCCGACGGGCCACCCCGTGCCGGCTCGCCGCGCGACCGTGAGCTGCTCGATCGCGGTCACAGCTCGGGCCTGCCCTGGTCCGGGGTGGAGGCGAGGGCGTGGAAGCGACGGGCGATCCGCCCGGCCCCGTACGCGAGCCGGCCGGCCTCGACGGCGTACCGCATCGCGGTGGCCATCGCGACCGGGTCGGCGGCCCGGGTGACGGCGCTGGCCAGCAGCACCGCGTCGCAGCCCAGCTCCATGGCGAGCGCCGCGTCGGACGCGGTGCCGATCCCGGCGTCGAGGATCACCGGCACGTCCACGCCCTGCCGGATCAGCCGGATGTGGTGCGGGTTGCTGACGCCCAGCCCGGAGCCGATCGGCGCGCCGGCCGGCATCACCGCGGCGCAGCCGACGTCGGCCAGCCGGCGGGCGAGGATCGGGTCGTCCGAGGTGTACGGCAGCACGGTGAACCCGTCGGCGACCAGCTCCTCGGCGGCGCGCAGCAGCTCCACCCCGTCGGGCAGGAGGGTGCGCTCGTCGCCGATCACCTCCAGCTTCACCCACTCGGTGTCGAACGCCTCCCGGGCCAGCTGGGCGACCTTCACCGCCTCGCCGGCCGTGTAGCAGCCGGCGGTGTTCGGCAGCAGCCTCACCCCGCACCGGTCGAGCAGGTCGAGCAGCCCGCCGGCGGTGCCGGGGGCGGTGTCGACGCGGCGCAGCGCGAGGGTGACCAGCTCGGTGCCGGCGGCGCGGATCGCCTGTTCCAGCACGTGCAGGTTGGCCGCGCCGCCGGTGCCGAGGATCAGCCGGGACCCGAACGTCTCGCCGGCGATGGTGAGGGTCACCGCGCTCACCCGCCCTGGGCGGCGCTGAGCACCTCGACCCGGTCGCCGTCGCGCAGCACGGTCGCCGGCCAGCCGCCGCGCGGCACCACCTCGCCGTTGACCGCGACCGCCAGGCCGCGCCGCTGGTCGGTGACCGCGCGGACCAGGTCCGCCACTGTCGAGCCGCCCGGCAGGTCGCGCCCGGCGCCGTTGACGGTCAGTTCCACGTCTCCTCCTCGGTGACGGATGTGGGCGGGGTCGGGCGGGCGGCGGCCGCGAACCGGTCGGCGCGGAAGGGGGCGAGCAGCGGGTCCGGTTCGCCGCCGACGACCAGCCCGGTGATCAGGTCGGCGGTGACCGGGGTGAGCACGATGCCGTGCCGGTGGTGGCCGGTGGCGGCGAGCACGCCGGGCCGCCCGGGCAGCGGCCCGAGCATCGGCGCGTTGTCCGGGGTGCCGGGGCGCAGCCCGGCGGACGCCTCGACCAGGTCGTACTCGGCCAGCTCGGGGACCAGGTCGACGGCGGCGCGGAGCAGCCGCAGCACCGCCCCGGCGGTCACCTCGGTGTCGGCGCGCTCCTCGACGGTCGCCCCGACCACCACCTCGCCGGTGTCCCGGGGCACCAGGTAGACCGACTCGCCGTCGGCGTACCCCCGGATCACGTGCCGGAAGCCCGGCGCGCCGCGGCCGGGCGCGCGGAGCCGGAGCACCTGCCCCTTCACCGGCCGGACCGGCAGTCCGGCCAGCGCGGCGCTCCCGCAGCCCGCCGCGAGCACGGTGACGGCCGCGTCCACGTCGGAGAGTCGGGCGACCGCGCCGGGCAGCAGCGTGACGCCGGCCCGCTCGGCGGCGGTCCGCAGCGCGGCGACCAGCCGCCGAGGGTCGACCTGGTGGTCGCCGGGGGCGACCGCGCCGCCGCGCAGCCGCGGCGCCAGCGCCGGCTCGCGCTCCCGCAGCTGCGAGGGGCGCAGCGGCGTGATCGGCAGCCCCAACCCCTGCTGGTACGACCAGAGCCGCCGCGCCTCGGCCAGGTCGTCGGCGGTCAGCCCGACCACCATGGTGCCCTCGGTGCGGTACCCGAAGTCCGTGCCGGCGGCCTCGGCCAGCTCGGCGGCGAACCCCGGCCAGCGGGCGGCGGAGTCGGCGAGCAGTCCGGTCAGCTCGGGCTCCCCGAAGTACGCCTCGGCGACCGGCGACAGCATCCCGGCGGCCACGTGGGAGGCGCCGGAACCCGGGGCGGGATCGTGCACGACGACCCGTAGCCCGCGCGCCGCGCAGCGCCACGCGATCGCCAGCCCGACCGGTCCCGCCCCCACGATGGCGACGTCCGGTCGGGTCAGCACGTCAGCGCCCCGAGCAGGACGGCGGTGGCTCTTCCCGGGTCCGCCGCTCCCGACAGCGCCCCGACCACCGCCACCCCGTACGCCCCGGCGGCCCGCAGCGCCGACACCGACCCGGCGGTCACCCCGCCGATCGCGATGACCGGCACGGGCACGGCCTCGGCGACGGCGCGTACCCCAGCCGGGCCGATCGGATCGGGCAGGCCGGTCTTGGTGCTGGTCGGGTGGCACGGCCCGACGCCCAGGTAGCTGGCTCCGGCGGCGACCGCAGCGGCGGCGGCCACCGGTTCCCGGGCGGTCGCGCCGAGCACCGCTCCGGTGCCGAGCACCCGGCGGGCCGCCCCGACCGGCAGGTCGTCGGCGCCGACGTGGCCGCCGTCGGCGCCGACCGCGAGCGCCACATGCAGCCGGTCGTTGACCAGACAGGTCGCCCCGTACGGCGCGCAGAGCGCCACCACCCGCCGGGCCAGGTCGTACGCCTCCCGGTCGGTGGCGGCGTCCTCGACCCGGACCTGGACGACCAGCTCGGCGCGGGCCACCGGCAGCGCGGCGCGCAGCACGGCGAGCGGGTCACGCCCCGGCCGGGTGTCGGTGATCAGATGCAGTCGTCCGAGGGACGGCACGGCAACACTCCTCCCTGCGCCGGCATTACCCGGATCAGGTTCAACGGTCGGGGGCTTCAGCCCCCCTCTCAGCCCGGTGCACCGGGCTCCCGTGGGTCACTTGCGGCATACCGTACGACGGATGCGGCGGATTCGCCAAGGGCGGGGGTGCGCTTTTCCCACTGACCGTCTCATGTCGACGTCATGGGCAGCGCGTCACCGTCCACTCACGCCATGCTGTCCGGATGCCCTCGGCCGCCCGCGTTCCCCGCGGTCTGGCGTTCCTGCCGTTTCGGGCGCCCGGCGGACGTTGACACGGCGGCGGGCTGCGCGGGCATGGCCCGGCGAGTGGAACACCAGGGCCGTCGAACGGGCCGGATGACGTACCTGGTGTTCCACTCGCCGCGGCGGCAGCGAGGGGTGCGGCGGGTCAGAGAATGGCGTCGAGGGCGGCGAGATCCTCGTCGGTGGGCTGCCAGGTGCCCGCCTCGGCGTTGGCGCGTACCTGCTCGGGCGTGGTGGCGCCGGCGATCACCGACGTCACCGCGGGTCGGGCGGCCAGCCCGCCGATGGCCACCTGGAGCATGGTGACCCCGCGCTCGGCGGCGTACGCCTCGATCGCCTCAATGGTGTCCCAGTCCGCGGCGGCGAGGCGGGCGGCGTACCGGCCGCCGCCGGAGAGCCGGCTGCCGGCGGGCGGGGCCTCGTTGCGCCGGTACTTGCCGGTGAGCAGGCCGTTGGCGAGCGGGAAGAACGGCAGCATGCCGAGGCCGAACCGCTCGCAGGCCGGGATGACCTCGGTCTCGACCGAGCGCTCCAGCAGCGAGTAGTGGTTCTGCGCGCTGATGAACCGGGCCCGGCCGTTGGACGAGGCGACCCAGTCGGCGTCGGCGATCTGCCAGCCGGCGAAGTTGGAGTTGCCCAGGTAGCGGACCTTGCCCGCGCGGACCAGGTCGTCCAGGGCGGCCAGCGTCTCGTCGATCGGTGTGCCCGGGTCGGGCTCGTGCAGCTGGTACAGGTCGATGTGGTCGGTGCCGAGCCGGCGCAGCGACGCCTCGACGGCCCGGGCGATGTAGCGCCGGGCGCCCCGGGCACCGAAGTCCGGCCCGTTGAGGCCGTTCATGTCCATGCCGAACTTGGTGGCCAGCACCACGTCGTCGCGGCGACCCTTGAGCGCCTGGCCGAGCAGTTCCTCGGAGCCGCCCTGGGGCTCGCCGTAGATGTCGGCGGTGTCGAAGAAGGTGATCCCGGCGTCGAGCGCGGCGTCGACCACCGCCCGGGTGGCGTCGAGGTCCAGCTTGCGGCCGAAGTTGTTGCAGCCGATGCCGACCACGGACACCACGAGCCCGGAGTCGCCCAGCCGGCGGTAGTTCATCTCAGTCACGAGATCCACCCTATGCCGGCCCGACGTCCGCCACGGGCGCAGCCGGCCGCCGCCCGGCAAGCGCCGCCCGACGCAGGCCCGTATCCGGGCTCCCCGACGCCAGCGATTCGTTCACGTCATCAAGTTCGTAGCGTCCGCGCCAACCCCCGGCCCCGCCCCGAGCCGGAACCGTGGGCACTCAGCCGAGCACGTCGGCGACCAGCTCACGAGCGGCGCCGATCGCGACGGCCAACTCCTCCGGGGTACGCCCCACCCCACCGAGCAGCGCCTGCGCCCGCCGCGCGAAGTCGGCCGGCGCGCCGGGCAGCCGACCGGCCGCGGCGACCATGCCCTTCTCGTTGACCAGGTCAGCTCACCGGTTTGGTCACCACCCAGCACCGGCAGAGCTCCACCTCCCCGGCGTAGGCGTGCGAGTAGAAGCCGAGCGGATGCCCAGCCTGCACGCCGACGGAGTACCGGCCGGCGCGGCAGTCGGCCCACACCTGGCGTACCCGGTCCAGGTCGCGGTAGATCCGGCTGCCGCCGAGCGCCACCGCGACCACCCCGTCGACCGCGCAGAGGCGGTCGACCAGCGCGGGACCGATCACTTCACGTCCCACACCGGCTCGTTCGTCTCCACCACCTCGCCGTCGCCGCGGAAGAGCACGAACCGGTCGAACGATCGGGTGAACCACCGGTCGTGGGTGACCGCGACCACCGTGCCCTCGAACGCGGCCAGCCCCGCCTCCAGCGCCTCGGCGGAGGCCAGGTCAAGGTTGTCGGTCGGCTCGTCGAGCAGCAGCAGCGTCGCCCCGGAGAGCTCCAGCAGCAGCACCAGGAAGCGGGCCTGCTGGCCGCCGGAGAGGGTGCCGAAGCGCTGGTCGCCCTGGCCGGCCAGCTCGTACCGGCTGAGCGCCGCCATCGCCGCGTGCCGGTCCATCCCGTCCCGGTGCTCGTCGCCCCGCCAGAGGATGTCGACCAGGGTCTTCGCCATCAGCTCGGGGCGGTCGTGGGTCTGCGAGAAGTGCCCGGGGCGGACCCGCGCGCCGAGCCGGGCCACCCCGTCGTGACTCACCGGGGGGAGCGCCGCGGCGCCGTCGACGGGGCCGTTGGCCGGGTCCGGGTCGGTGCCACCCCGGGCCAGCAGCCGCAGGAAGTGCGACTTCCCCGTTCCGTTCGCGCCCAGCACGGCGACCCGGTCGCCGTACCAGAGTTCCAGGTCGAAGGGGTAGGTCAGGCCGTCGAGCTCCACCTGCTGGCAGATGACCGCGCGCTTGCCGGTCCGCCCGCCGGACAGGCGCATCCGGATGTCCTGGTCCTTCGGGGGTACGGGCGGCGGCCCGGCCTCCTCGAACTTGCGCAGCCGGGTCTGCGCCGCCTGGTACCGCGACGCCATCCCGTCGTTGTACGCCGCCTTCTGCTTGTACATCAGCATCAACTCGCGCAGCTTCTGGTGCTCCTCGTCCCACCGCTTGCGCAGCTCGTCGAGGCGGGCGTGGCGGGCCACCCGGGCCTCGTGCCAGCTGGCGAAGCCGCCCGGGTGCACCCAGGCACTGCCACCCTCGACCGCGACCACCCGGTCGGCGGTACGGGCCAGCAGCTCCCGGTCGTGGGAGACGTAGAGCACCGACTTGCCGGACTCGCGGAGCCGGTTCTCCAGCCAGCGCTTGCCGGGCACATCCAGGAAGTTGTCCGGCTCGTCGAGGAGCAGCACCTCATCGCCGCCGCGAAGCAGCAGCTCCAGGGCGAAGCGCTTCTGCTGGCCGCCGGAGAGGGTCCGGACGGGACGGTCCCGGGCGGCGTCCCACGGCAGGTCGAGCACGATGGTGGTGACGGTGTCGAAGAGCACCTCGACGTCGTACCCGCCGGCCTCGCCCCAGGCGGCCAGCGCGTCCGCGTACGCCAGCTGGGCCTTGCCTGCGGCGGTGCTGAACTTGCCGCGCAGCTCGGTCGCCCGCATGGCCGCCTCGGTGTCGGCGAGCCGGCGGCCGGCGTCGCGCAGCGCCGGCGGGGCGAGCGAGAGGGCCAGGTCGGCGAGGGTGGACTCGTCGCCGATCATGCCGATGAACTGCCGCATCACGCCCAGCCCGCCGGCGCGGGCGACCACGCCGGTCTTCACCGGCAGGTCGCCGGCGACCATCCGCAACAGGGTCGTCTTCCCGGCGCCGTTCGGGCCGACCAGGGCCACCTTGGCGCCCTCACCGACCCGGAACGACACGTCGGCGAAGAGTTCCCGACCGTCGGGCAGGATGTGCCCGACCCCTGCCACGTCCACGTATCCCACCCGGGCATCCTGCCGGAGCGGGCCGGCCGGGCGACACTCGTTTACCGGGTGACCCGCAGCACCCGGTAGCCCTTCTGGCTGGCGCGCCGCTCGACCTGCCAGCCCTCTTCGGTCAGCCAACGGTGCAGCGAGTCGCCGCCCAGGTGCCGGGCCACCACCAGCCAGGCGGCGCCGTCCGGGGCGAGCCGGGGCAGCCAGCGGCGCAGCAGCTCGTGCAGTTCCGCCTTGCCGATATGGATCGGCGGGTTGGACCAGATCTCGGCGAAGGAGACGTCGGCGGGCACGTCGTCGGGGGCGACGGCGCGGACCCGGTCGGCGGCGCCCACCCGCCCGGCGTTCGCGGCGGTCAGGGCGCGGGCCCGTTCGTTGACGTCCACCGCCCACACCGTCGCGGCGGGCGCGACGTCGGCCAGCACGCAGCTGATCGGGCCGAAGCCGGAGCCGATGTCGAGCAGGTTGCCGGTGGCGCCGGCGGGCAACTCTGCCTTGCGCAGCAGGACCGCGGTGCCCGGGTCGAGCCGGGCGGCGGAGAAGACGCCACTGGAAGAGGCGAGGGTGTAGTCGCGCCCCGCGACGGAGAACTCGACCTCGCGCGGGCGGGCCGCGACGGTCGGTTCAGCGGTGAAGTAGTGGTCGCCGGTCACGTCCGGCATTCTCCCACCAGCGGGTGAGTGACTCGCTGCCGCCTCGGCCGGAGGGCGCGACGCGCCGCGCGCCGCAATTTCCCATTATTACCCTCTAAAGGGACAATGGGCCCTACTCTGGGCGACATGGTGTATCGGTACGAGTCCGATGAGGACGTATTCGCGGAGTACCCTCCGCCCGGCTCGGAGCTGTCGGAGCTGCCCGTCGGTCCGCCCCGGCCGGCCGGGCCCTCCCCGTCCCGCTTCCCCACCCCGTCGCTGCCGCGCAGCGTGCCGCCGCCGCCCCTCCCGGCCGCCGATCCCATCCCGGTCCACTCGTCCGTCCAGGCCCCACCGCCGCCCCCCACCCACGAGTACGCCCCGACCGAGCCACTCGACCTGCCCCGCCCCCGCCGCACCGCCCCCGAGTCGCGGGGCGGCCGGCTCTGGCAGGTGCTCGTCGGCGGCGCGGCGGTGCTGGCGCTCCTCGGGCTCTGCGGCATCGGCGCCGCCGCCCTGCTGGTCGACCGCTCGTCGAACGACCCGGCCGTGGAGGACACCCAGCAGGCCGCGCCCGCCGAGCAGCCCAGCGCCGCGGACCCCTCGGCCGGCCCGGCGCAGCAGGATCTCGACTCCCGGGACACCGACCAGCAGCCGCTGACCGCCGCGGAGGTGTTCCCCGGCCGCAAGCTGGTGGTCGCCGACGGCCAGCCCGCCTACGAGGTGCTGAAGACCCAGTCCGGCGGGGCCTGCGCGGTCGCCGCCACCGGGGAGATCTCCGACCTGCTGGTCCGGCTCGGGTGCAGCCAGGTGGTCCGGGCCACGCTCCGCTCCCCTGACGGGCAGTACCTGATCACCGCCGGCCTGTTCAACCTCACCGACGTGGCCAGCGCCCAGCGGGCCCGGGACCGGATCCGGCAACTGCTCGACGCGCGGCAGGGCCGCTTCCGCGGCATGCCCGCCGACGACGACACCGGCTCGATCGCCACCGCCGCCGCCCGGGTCGGCTGGCAGGTACGCGGCCACTACATCGCCTACTGCCTGGTCACCCGCGCCGACAGCGGCGCGGTGGCAGCCGGCGACAGCGCGGTCCGCGGGATCATCTACGACCTGATCGAGCGGCACCTGAACCGGGGCGTGCTCGACCGGCGGGCCGATGTCGGCAGCGTCGTACAGCCCGGCGCCCAGCCGTCCGCGGCGAGCACCAGCCCCAGCCAGCGCCGCACCACCGGCAGCGACAGCCCGGACGACACGAACACCAACGAGCTGCCCGGCAACTGACCGGCGGGCCTGGTCGTGTTCAGGACTCGGTGGGCACCCGCAGCCGGCGGGTGAGGTCGGCGCGGCGGGCGTACTCCGCCGGGTCGTCCGGATAGCCCACGGCGACCAGGGTGAGCCCGTGCGCCGGCGCCACGGTCACCTCGCTGGAGCGTTCCCGGCGGGTGAGCAGGGTCGCCGGCCACTCGACCGGCTTGCGGCCGTCCCCGGCCACCAGCATCGCCCCGACCAGGCTGCGCACCATCGCCTGGCAGAACGCGTCGGCCTGCACGGTGGCGACGAGGATGCCGTCCGGGTCGCGCCGCCAGTCCAGCCGGCTCACCGCGCGCAGCGTGGTGGCGTTCTCCTTGCGCCGGCAGTACGCGGCGAAGTCGTGCTCCCCCACGAGGCCGGCCGCGGCGGCGTTCAACGCGGCCAGGTCCAGCGGCTTCGGCCAGGCGAGGGTGTCGTGCCGGCGCAGCGGCTCGGTGCCCCACGGCGCGTCGGTCACCCGGTACTCGTAGCGGCGGAACGTCGCCGAGAAGCGGGCGTCGAAGTCGGGGGGCACCTCGGTCATCGCCCGGACCCGCACGTCGGTGGGGAGCAGCCGGGCCAGCCGGCGCAGCAGCCGCCCGTCGTACTCGCGCCACACCGGGTCGGGCAGGTCGAGGTGGCAGACCTGCCCGGTGGCGTGCACCCCGGCGTCGGTGCGGCCGGCCACCGTCAGTCCGGTCACGGTGCCCGCCCCGAGCACCAGGTCGAGCGTCTCCACCAGGACCCCGGCGACGGTGCGCCGGGTCGGCTGGGCGGCCCAGCCGGAGAAGCCGGTGCCGTCGTACGAGACGTCCAGCCGTAGCCGGATCCGCTCGTCCACCTCGTACCTCCCGTTCAACGGCGGCGGGCCCGGCACCCCACGGGGGATGCCGGGCCCGACGACGGTGCCTGTGCTCAGGCCTTGTTCTCGGTGTTCTCGGTGGCCTCGTCGCTGTCCTCGCGGGCGGCGTCGGTGTCACCGGAGGCCGAGACCGGGGCCTCGGAGTCCTGGTCGGCCGGGGCCGACTCCGGGGTCTCCTCGGCCGGGGCCAGCGCCTCGACCTTGTCCTGCTGGGCGGTCTTGCGGGCGGCCGTCTTCTTGTTCGCCTTCGGCTCGGCGACCTGCAGTTCCTCGACCAGCTCGATGATGGCCATCGGAGCGGCGTCACCCTTGCGCGGACCGGTCTTCACGATCCGGGTGTAGCCACCGTTGCGGTTGGCGTACCGGGGCGCGATCTGGTCGAACAGGGCGTAGACCACGTCCTTGTCCTTCACGACGCCCAGCACCCGACGCCGCGCGGCGAGGTCGCCCCGCTTGGCCTTGGTGATGAGCTGCTCGGCGAGCGGACGCAGCCGCCGGGCCTTCGTCTCGGTGGTCTTGATCTTGCCGTGCTGGAACAGCGCAGTGGCCAGGTTGGCCAGCATCAGCCGCTCGTGCGCGGGGCTGCCGCCGAGGCGGGGGCCCTTGGTGGGCGTGGGCATGCTTGGTGCTCCTCAGGTGTGGCGGCAGCGCGGACTAGAGCTGCTCGGTCTCGCGGTAGTCGTCGGTGTCGTAGTCGGCCTCGCCGAAGGCGTCCACGACGTTCGCCGGGTCGAAGTTGGGAGCCGAGTCCTTCAGCCCCAGACCCATTCCGGCGAGCTTCATCTTGACCTCGTCGATCGACTTCTGACCGAAATTCCGGATGTCGAGGAGGTCGGCCTCGGTGCGCCCGATCAGCTCACCAACGGAGTTGATGCCCTCGCGCTTGAGGCAGTTGTAGGAGCGGACGGTGAGGTCCAGCTCCTCGATCGGCAGGGCCAGGTCCGCCGCCAGCTGGGCGTCCTGCGGGGACGGCCCGATGTCGATGCCCTCGGCGGTCTCGTCCAGCTCCCGGGCCAGGCCGAAGAGCTCCACCAGCGTCGAGCCGGCGGAGGCCAGCGCGGTACGCGGGCCCATCGACGGCTTGGTCTCGACGTCGATGATCAGCCGGTCGAAGTCGGTCCGCTGCTCGACCCGGGTCGCCTCGACGCGGTACGTCACCTTGAGCACCGGCGAGTAGATCGAGTCGACCGGGATCCGGCCGATCTCGGCGCCGGCCTGCTTGTTCTGCGCCGCCGTGACGTAGCCGCGGCCCCGCTCGACGGTCAGCTCCATGTCGAGCCGGCCCTTGCCGTTGAGGGTCGCGAGCTTCAGGTCCGGGTTGTGCACCGAGACGCCGGCCGGGGGCTGGATGTCACCCGCGGTCACGTCGCCCGGGCCCTGCTTGCGCAGGTACATGCTGACCGGCTCGTCGTGCTCGGAGCTGACGCAGAGCTCCTTGATGTTCATGACGAGCTCGACCACGTCCTCCTTGACCCCGGGGATCGTGGTGAACTCGTGCAGCACACCGTCGATCTTGATCGAGGTGACCGCGGCACCCGGGATGGACGACAGCAGCGTGCGCCGCAGCGAGTTGCCCAGGGTGTAGCCGAAGCCGGGCTCCAGCGGCTCGATGGTGAACCGGGAACGGGTCTCGTTGATCGACTCTTCGGAGAGAGACGGTCGCTGGCTGATGAGCATTTCTTCTCTTCTCTTCCGGGACGCCCGCTATTTGACGTCCACGACACAAACTGTTCCGGTGGCCCGCCCCGGAGGGCGGGCCACCGCAACGAGCCCTTACTTGGAGTAGAGCTCGACGATCAGCTGCTCCTGGACCTGCGTGTCGATGACCTGCCGGGCCGGGAGCGAGTGCACGAGGATCTTCATCTGGCTCGGGATGGCCTCGAGCCACGCCGGAACCGATCGCGAACCGGCCTGAGCCTGCGCCACCACGAACGGGGTGAGCTCCTTGCTCTTGCCCCGGACCTCGATGATGTCGTGCTCCTTGACGCGGTACGACGGGATGTCGACCTTCTTGCCGTTCACCGTGAAGTGACCGTGCTTGACCAGCTGGCGGGCCTGGTCCCGGGAGCTGGCGTAGCCGGCCCGGTAGACCACGTTGTCCAGCCGCGACTCGAGGATCTGCAGGAGGACCTCACCGGTCTTCGCCTGCTTGCCCACGGCCTCTTCGTAGTACCCGCGGAACTGCTTCTCCAGCACGCCGTAGACACGACGGGCCTTCTGCTTCTCACGGAGCTGGAGCAGGTACTCCGTCTCCTTCGTGCGGCCGCGGCCGTGCTGCCCGGGCGGGAACGGCCGGGACTCGAACGGGCACTTCGGACCATCGCACTTGCTGCCCTTGAGGAACAGCTTCATCTTCTCCCGCCGGCAACGGCGGCAGTCAGCACCGGTATAACGAGCCATTTCTCTCTAACCTCTCAGACCCGACGACGCTTCGGCGGACGGCACCCGTTGTGCGGCTGCGGGGTGACGTCGGCGATCTGGCCGACCTCGAGGCCCACGGCCTGCAGCGAGCGGATGGCGGTTTCCCGGCCGGAGCCGGGGCCCTTGACGAACACGTCGACCTTGCGCATGCCGTGCTCCATGGCCCGCCGCGCGGCGGCCTCGGCGGCCAGCTGCGCGGCGAACGGAGTCGACTTGCGGGAGCCCTTGAAGCCAACCTGGCCGGCGGAGGCCCAGGAGATGACCGCACCGGTCGGGTCCGTGATGGACACGATGGTGTTGTTGAAGGTGCTCTTGATGTGCGCCTGCCCGTGGGCGACGTTCTTGCGTTCCTTGCGCCGGACCTTCTTGACAGCGGCTCCGGCACGAGCCTTCGGTGGCATAAGTCTGTGCGCTCCTAGTTACTTCTTGCCGGGCTTCTTCTTGCCGGCGACGGTCCGCTTCGGGCCCTTCCGGGTCCGCGCATTGGTCTTGGTCCGCTGGCCACGCACGGGCAGGCCCCGGCGGTGCCGGATGCCGGCGTAGCAGCCGATCTCGACCTTGCGGCGGATGTCAGCGGCGACCTCGCGGCGCAGGTCGCCTTCAACCTTGTAGTTGCCCTCGATGTGGTTGCGGAGCTGGACCAGCTCCTCATCCGTGAGGTCACGGGCGCGCTTGTCCGGCGAGATGCCGGTGGCGGCCAGGGTCTCCAGGGCGCGGGTACGACCGACCCCGAAGATGTAGGTGAGCGCGATCTCCATCCGCTTCTCGCGGGGGAGATCCACGCCGACTAGACGTGCCATGTGCGGGCGTACTCCTCGTGATGTGTGGCGGAGGTGTGGACCCGTCCCATCCCGCTACCGATCGTCCCGTCCTTCCGGCGCTGTGTGCGCCGGCGACCGGGGTCGATCGCTGCCCGAGCGGGCCCCGGCCTCCGACCGGGGGTCAACCACGATTGAGTACGCGCTGCGTACCGCTCGCGGCTGGGACGAGCTGGTGAGATGTGTCGAGATCTGCTGCCGGGACCTGTTCCGCCGGCCGCTCGTCGCGGTCGGCGGGACTGTGTCAGCCCTGGCGCTGCTTGTGGCGCGGGTCGGTGCAGATGACCATGACCCGTCCGTGCCGGCGGATCACCCGGCACTTTTGGCAGATCCTCTTGACGCTCGGCTTGACCTTCACGGTTGCCTTACTTCCCATCTGGCCCGGAGACGCGACGACTCGCGACACCGGACGTCGAAGACGGACACGGGGACGTCCCGGCCGCCGTCAGGCTTACTTGTAGCGGTAGACGATGCGCCCGCGGGTCAGGTCGTACGGCGATAGTTCGACGACGACCCGGTCTTCCGGCAGGATGCGGATGTAGTGCTGCCGCATCTTGCCGCTGATGTGAGCCAGCACCTTGTGACCGTTCGCGAGCTCCACCCGGAACATGGCGTTCGGCAGGGGCTCGATGACCCGACCCTCGATCTCGATGGCTCCGTCTTTTTTCGGCATGTCCTCCGCTGTCCTGACGTCGGTTACTCCGGACGGCTCACAACGTCTTACACGGGCAATCTGACCAAGATCAGAGAACCCGCGCCAGCCGCGGCTCCGACTCCCACCGAAGCGCAGGATGGGCATGCCGGAGTGGACGCTGTGCGCCGATCTGAAAGTGTACGCCCGCCTGCGGTCCGTCGCCAAACCGGCCACCCCGCGCGTCACCCGCGCCGGAAAAACCGGACAGCCGCCCCACCGGGAACGCCCTCACCACCCGCCGGTACGCCGCTTCCGCCGGGCCCGGCGCCGTGCGTCCCGCCCGACGGTCCGCCGCCGCGCGACCGCTCCGCGCGCCCGCCCTCCGGCGTCGCGCCGCGAATCCCCGGAGGCGAGCCCGCCGGCGGTGCGCAGGAGCAGCAACGCCCCCCACGGCCCGAGCACCCAGACCGGCCAGAAGAAGCCGATCTCCCGCCTGCCGACCGCGCCGATCAGCCAGATCGCGGCGAGGATGGCCGCCACCCGCAGCCAGGGCGCCCACACCTCGGTGAGCCAGCCACGCGGATCCCCGGCCACCGGCCGGTCCGCGCCGGCCGTCCCGCTCGCGGCCGCCGCCTCCAGCGGCGCTGCCGGCACCGGTCCCCCGGTGTCCGGGCCGCTGGTGTCCAGTCCGCCGGGGCCGGTCTGGCGCGGGGCGAGGGCGGAGCGCTCCGCCGACGCGGGCGCGGGCAGGTCGCCCACCACCGCGTCCAGTTCCCCGTAGGTCTTCGCCTCGTACGCCAGCCGCAGGCGCTCGTCGTACTCGTGCAGATCGAGCCGGCCCTCGTCGACGGCGACCCGGAGCTGTTCCGCCACCGCCTGGCGGTCGGCGTCTCCCGCCCGCATCCGGTCCCGCGCCTCCATGACGGCAAGCATGCCACCGGGCCGCCAGTGCCCACCGCCCTACGATCCGGACCACCAGGCAGGATCCGCCTGACCGGGTTGGGTCACGGCCGGGTTGGGTCACGGCCGGGCCGGGTCACGGCCGGGCTGTCCGACGAACCGGACGGGGCGGGCTCAGGCCGCCGGGGAGTCGGCCGGCTGGCGGGAGGTGACCAGGTCACCCAGGCGGGCCCGGCCGCCGTCGAACGCGGTCAGCACCCAGACGCCGTCCTTCAGCAGGGCCATCGAGTGCTCGACGTGCACCGCCATCGACCGGTCGCGGGTGACCACGGTCCAGCCGTCGGAGAGCTCGACCGTCCGGGGCGAGCCCATGGTGATCATCGGCTCGATCGCCAGCGCCAGGCCGGGCACCAGCCGCGGCCCCTTGCCCGGGCGGCCGTGGTTGAGCACGTGCGGGTCCTGGTGCATCTCGGTGCCGATGCCGTGCCCGCCGTAGCCGTCGACGATGCCGTACCGGCCGCCCTTGCGGACCGCGGTCTCCACCGCGTGCGAGATGTCGGTGAGGCGCCCCTTGCCGCTGGCGGCGCCGCGCGCGGCGGCGGCGATGCCGGCCCACATCGCGTCCTCGGCGACCGCGGCCATCTTCAGCAGCGAAGGGTCGACCTCGCCCACTCCGACGGTGATGGCGGCGTCGCCGTGCCAGCCGTCGAGGATCGCGCCGCAGTCGATCGAGACCAGGTCGCCGTCGCGGAGCACCTGCCCCGACGACGGGATCGCGTGCACCACCTGCTCGTTGACCGAGGAGCAGATCGAGGCGGGGAACCCGTGGTAGCCCTTGAACGAGGGGACGGCCCCGGCCTCCCGGATCGTCGACTCGGCGATCGCGTCGAGGTCGGCGGTGCTCACCCCGGGCGCCACCGCCTCGCGCATCCGACGCAGGGCCTCGGCGACCACCAGGCCGGCGGCCCGCATCTTCTCGATCTGGTCGGGGGTCTTCAGCTGGATGTCCAGCTGGGGACGGCGCATGGAGCGGTACCTTTCGTTGCCGAACAGCGAACAGCGGGGCACGTCTCGCGTACCCCGCTGTTCGCACTCTATCCGCCGGATACCCGGCGGTCAGTCACCCGCCGTACGACCGGAGTGCGTCTATGGCGCGGACCGTGACGTCCTCCACCGGCCCGGTGGCGTCGATCCCGACCAGCTTGCCCTGGGCGCCGTAGTAGTCGACCAGCGGAGCGGTCTTCTCGGCGTACTCCCGCAGGCGAGCGGCGATGGTCTCCGGCTTGTCGTCGTCCCGCTGGAACAGCTCCGCGCCGCAGCGGTCGCAGATGCCCTCACGGGTCGTCGCGTCGAACTCGACGTGCCAGATCTTGCCGCAGCCCCGGCAGGTACGCCGGCCGGAGAGCCGCCGGATCACCTCGTCGTCGTCGACCACCAGTTCCAGGACCAGGTCCAGCGCCGTGCCCAGGTCCGCGAGGAGCTTGTCGAGCGCGGCCGCCTGCGGCGTCGTCCGGGGGAAGCCGTCGAGGAGGAAGCCCTCGCTGGCGTCCGGCTCGGCGAGCCGATCCCGGACCATGTTGATGGTGACCTCGTCCGGGACCAGCTTGCCGGCGTCCATGTACCGCTTGGCCTCGACCCCCAGGGGCGTGCCCTGGGAGACGTTGGCCCGGAAGATGTCCCCGGTCGAGATCTTCGGCACCGAGAGGTGGGCGGCGATGAACTCCGCCTGTGTGCCCTTGCCCGCGCCCGGCGGGCCAACCAGAACGAGTCGCATCTACCGCAGGAACCCTTCGTAGTTCCGCTGCATGAGTTGGCTCTCGATCTGCTTCACGGTCTCCAGACCGACGCCGACCATGATGAGCACAGCGGTGCCGCCGAACGGGAAGTTCTGGAACTGCTGACTGTTCAGCCAGATGAAGAAGAAGTTCGGCAGGATCGCGACGATGCCCAGGTAGAGCGCGCCCGGCAGGGTGATCCGGCTGAGGATGAAGTCGAGGTACTCGGCGGTCGGCTTGCCGGGGCGGATGCCCGGCACGAAGCCGCCGTACTTCTTCATGTTGTCCGCGACCTCGGTCGGGTTGAACGTGATCGACACGTAGAAGTACGTGAAGAAGATGATCAGCAGGAAGTAGATGGCGATGTGCTCGGGCGCGCTGGCCTTCACGATGTGGTTCGTGATCCAGGCCTGGGTCTTGCCCGGGTTGGTCTGGTCGAAGAACTGCAGCGCCAGCTGCGGCAGGTAGAGCAGCGACGAGGCGAAGATGACCGGGATGACGCCGGCCTGGTTCACCTTGAGCGGGATGTAGGTCGAGGTGCCGCCGTACATCCGCCGGCCGATCATCCGCTTGGCGTACTGCACCGGGATCCGGCGCTGCGCCTGCTCGATGAAGCAGACCGCCGTGATGACCAGCAGGACCAGGACGAGCACCAGGAAGAACTTGGCCCAGCCCTCGTTGGTCTTGATCTTCCAGCCCTCGCTGGGGAGGCGCGCGGCGATCGAGGTGAAGATGAGGACGGACATGCCGTTGCCGACGCCGCGGTCGGTGATCAGCTCACCGAGCCACATCACCATGCCGGTACCGGCGGTCATCGTCATGACCAGGATGCTCAGCGTCAGCCAGTTCGGGATCCCGGTCCCCTCGGGGATGATCGGGAACTGGTCGCAGCGGTTCTGGAAGAGCTGCCCGGAGCGGGCCAGCGCCACGAAGGCCGACGACTGGAGAATGCCCAGGCCGAGGGTCAGGTAGCGGGTGTACTGGGTGATCTTCGCCTGGCCGGCCTGGCCCTCCTTGCGGAGCTGCTCCAGCCGCGGGATGACCACCGTGAGCAGCTGCAGGATGATCGACGCGGTGATGTAGGGCATGATGCCCAGCGCGAAGACCGAGAGCTGCAGCAGCGCGCCGCCGGAGAACAGGTCCAGCAGGTTGAGCACACCGGTGTTCTGACCCTGCAGCGAGTCGAGGCACTTCTGCACGTTGCCGTACGAGACGCCGGGGCTGGGCAGAGTGGCGCCGAGCCGGTAGACCGCGATGATGCCTACTGTGAACAGCAGCTTCTTGCGCAGGTCAGGCGTACGGAACGCACTGAGAAAGGCGGACAGCAACTTCTTCCTCCTGCGCGAGGCGGGCCGCCGGTGATCCCTGGCGGGTCGGGGTGGGTGCCGGGCGAGTGCCCGATATCCATAGCTGGGATGGGACTCTAACAGCCCGCTCCCGCTCCGGGCAGACGTGCCCGGCTACATAAACCGAATCCGATGTTACCCGGCGCACATACCCCGGGCAGACCAGGGCGCCCGCCCAGTTGCGGACAACTGAGCGGGCGCCATGGGTACCAGCCTTACAGCTCGGTGACGGAGCCACCGGCAGCGGTGATCTTCTCCTTGGCCGACGCGCTGAACGCGTGCGCCGACACCTGGAGGGCCACCCCGCCGAGGTCGCCGGTGCCGAGGACCTTGACCGGCTGGCCCTTGCGGACCGCGCCGGCCTCGACCAGCTCCAGCGGGCCGACCTGGCCGCCGTTCGGGAAGAGCTCGGCGAGCCGGTCCAGGTTGACCACCTGGAAGACGACCTTGAACTTGTTCTTGAAGCCCTTCATCTTCGGCAGGCGCATGTGGATGGGCATCTGCCCACCCTCGAACGCCGCCGAGATGTTCTTGCGGGCCTTGGAGCCCTTGGTACCGCGACCGGCGGTCTTGCCCTTGGAGCCCTCACCGCGACCCACACGGGTCTTCGCGGTCTTGGCACCCGGGGCCGGGCGCAGGTGGTGAACCTTGATCGTCATTACTCGACCTCCTCGACCTTCACGAGGTGGTTGACCGCGAAGATCATGCCCCGGATTTCGGGACGGTCCTCCTTGACCACCACGTCGTTGATCCGCTTCAGGCCGAGCGAACGCAGCGACTCACGCTGGTTGTGCTTGGCGCCGATCTCGGACCGGAGCTGGGTGACCTTCAGGCGAGCCATCAGGACGCCACCCCCGCCCGCGACGCCAGCATGGCGGCCGGCGCGACGTCCTCGACCGGCAGACCACGACGGGCCGCGACCTGCTCCGGGGACTCGAGGCCCTTCAGAGCCGCCACCGTGGCGTGCACGATGTTGATCGGGTTGGACGAGCCGAGGCTCTTGGAGAGCACGTCGTGGATGCCCGCGCACTCCAGCACGGCACGCACCGGCCCACCGGCGATGACACCCGTACCGGCCGAGGCCGGCTTGAGCAGCACCACACCGGCGGCGGCCTCACCCTGCACCGGGTGCGGGATCGACTGACCGATCCGCGGCACCTTGAAGAAGTGCTTCTTGGCCTCCTCGACACCCTTGGCGATCGCCGCGGGCACCTCCTTGGCCTTTCCGTAGCCCACGCCGACGTTGCCGTCGCCGTCGCCCACGATCACCAGGGCGGTGAAGCTGAAGCGACGACCACCCTTCACGACCTTGGCGACGCGGTTGATCGCGACGACCCGCTCGAGGTGCGGGGTCTTCTCGACGGGCGCGTTTCCGCGGCCGCCCTCACGGCGGTTGTCGCGGCGACCACCCTCGTTGCCACCGGACCCGCCGCCACGGCGCTGTTGACCTGGCATCAGCAGCCTTCCTTATCTCTCGTGACGGGGTTTCTAGAACTCGAGCCCGGCTTCGCGGGCGGCATCGGCAAGCGCGGCGACCCGCCCCGCGTACCGGTTGCCACCGCGGTCGAAGACGACCTTCGAGACGCCGGCGGCCTTGGCGCGCTCGGCGAGCAGTGCGCCGACCTTGCCGGCCAGGGCGCTCTTGTCGCCCTCCGTACCGCGCAGCGAGCCGTCCAGGGTCGAGGCCGACGCCAGGGTGTGACCCTTGGTGTCGTCGACGATCTGGGCGACGATGTGCCGCAGGGAGCGGGTGACGACCAGGCGGGGACGCTCGGCGGTGCCGCTGACGTTCTTGCGGACCCGGAAGTGTCGGCGCGCACGCCCGACGGCGCGCTTGGCGGCGACGCCGCGGCGGCGCTTGAGCAGCGTGGCGCTCACTTCTTACCTGCCTTTCCAGCCTTGCGGCGGATGACCTCGCCCTGGTACTTGACGCCCTTGCCCTTGTAGGGCTCCGGCGGGCGGATCTTCCGGATGTTGGCGGCGACCTCACCGACCTGCTGCTTGTCGATGCCGGCCACGTGGAACAGGGTCGGCCGCTCCACCGTGAAGGTGATGCCGTCCGGGGCCGGGACGACCACCGGGTGCGAGAACCCGAGCGCGAACTCCAAGTCCTTGCCCTTGGCGGTCACACGGTAACCGGTGCCGGCGATCTCCAGGCTCTTGCGGTAGCCCTCGGTGACGCCGACGATCATGTTGGCGACCAGGGTACGGCTCAGGCCGTGCAGTTCCTTGGCCTTGCGCTCGTCGTTCGGCCGGTTGACGTGCAGCTGGCCGTCCTCGCCCCGCTCCGCCTTGATCGGCTCGGCGAGCGTGTGCGACAGCTCGCCCTTGGGGCCCTTGACCTTGACGGTCTGGCCCTCGATCGTGATGTCGACGCCGGAAGGCACCGGGATCGACTTACGTCCAATACGCGACATTTCTACCTGTCTCCCGTTACCAGACGAAGGCGAGGACTTCCCCGCCAACGCTCCGCTTGCGGGCCTGCCGGTCGGTGAGCAGCCCCTGGGACGTCGAAATGATCGCCACGCCCAGCCCGCCGAGCACCCGCGGGAGCCCGTCCGACTTGGCGTACACCCGGAGACCGGGCTTGGACACGCGCTTGATGCCGGCCAGGCTCCGCTCGCGGTTCTGGCCGTACTTCAGCTCGACGACCAGTCGCTTGCCGACGGCGCCCTCCTCGGGCTCCTCGACCAACCAGGTGGCGATGTAACCCTCGGCCTTGAGGACCTCGGCGATGTTCGCCTTGATCTTCGAGTAGGGCATCGTCACCCGGTCGTGGTACGCCTGGTTGGCGTTACGCAGACGCGTGAGCATGTCTGCGATCGGGTCGGTCATCGTCATGAAATTCGTCAACCTTTCTCGCCGGGGTTCCCCGGGCTGGGCCCGGGGCCTACGGCGAAGAGACAGTTCAGCTGACGCGCGAAGCGCGCCGGGCTATTACCAGGAAGCCTTGGACACGCCGGGCAGCTCACCGCGGTGGGCCATCTCCCGGATGCACACCCGGCAGAGACCGAACTTGCGGTAGACCGCCTTCGGACGCCCGCACCGCTGGCAGCGGGTGTAGGCGCGAACCGAGAACTTCGGCTTCGCGGCCGCCTTGATGATCAGCGCCTTCTTGGCCATCTCAGTTCTCCTTGAACGGGAAGCCCAGGAGCTTGAGCAGCGCCCGGCCCTCGTCGTCGGTCGTGGCGGTCGTGACCACCGTGATGTCCATGCCCCGCTGGCGATCGATCTTGTCCTGGTCGATCTCGTGGAACACCGACTGCTCGGTCAGACCGAACGTGTAGTTGCCGTGCCCGTCGAGCTTGCGCCCGTCCAGACCGCGGAAGTCGCGGATACGCGGCAGCGCGATCGACAGCAGCCGGTCCAGGAACTCCCACATCCGGTCGCCGCGCAGGGTCACCTTCGCGCCGATCGGCATGCCCTCGCGGAGCTTGAACTGCGCGATGGACTTGGTCGCCCGCCGCACCAGCGGCTTCTGACCGGTGATGGTGGCCAGGTCACGGACCGCGCCGTCGATCAGCTTGGCGTCCCGAGCGGCCTCGCCGACGCCCATGTTGACGACGATCTTGACGAGCCCGGGCACCTGCATGGGGTTGCCGTAGTTGTGCTGCTCCTGCAGCTTCGCCACGACCTCGTTGCGGTACCGCTCCTTGAGGCGCGGCATGGTCTTGGTTTCGGTAGCCGTGGTCATCACAGGTCCTTACCGGTGCTACGCGCGATGCGGACCTTCTGGCCGTTGTCGTCGATCCGGTAACCGACCCGGGTCGGCTTCCCTTCGGAGTCCAGGACCTGCACGTTCGAGACGTGGATCGGGGCCTCCTGGGTGACGATGCCACCGGTCTTGGCGCCACGCTGGGTGGTGCTGATGCGGGTGTGCTTCTTGACCCGGTTCACGCCCTCGACCAGGACCTTGTCCTGCCGCGGGTAGGCCGCAATGACCTTGCCCTTGGCACCCTTGTCCTTGCCGGCGATGACGACGACCGTGTCGCCCTTCTTGACCTTCACGGTCACAACACCTCCGGCGCGAGAGAGATGATCTTCATGAACCGCTTGTCCCGCAGTTCCCGACCCACCGGGCCGAAGATACGGGTACCGCGCGGGTCCCCGCCGTCCTTGATGATGACGGCGGCGTTCTCGTCGAAGCGGATGTACGAACCGTCCGGCCGCCGCTTCTCCTTGGCGGTGCGGACGACGACCGCCTTGACGACGTCGCCCTTCTTCACACCGGCACCCGGGATCGCGTCCTTGACGGTGGCCACGATGACGTCGCCGATGCTCGCGTAGCGCCGACCGGAGCCACCGAGAACCCGGATGCACAGGATCTCCCGGGCACCCGTGTTGTCGGCGACGCGCAGTCGCGACTCCTGCTGAATCACGTCTATCTCCTATGTCTGCCGGTTCTCCGGCCGCCCTCGCGGACGGCCGGAGCCTGGCGGAACCTGCGCCCGACCGAAACCGGCCGAGCTCGAGCCTTCGCTACTTGGCCTTCTCGAGGATCTCCACGAGCCGCCACCGCTTGGTGGCGGAGAGCGGCCGGGTCTCCATGATCAGGACCCGGTCGCCGATACCGGCCGAGTTCTGCTCGTCGTGCACCTTCAGCTTGCGCGTACGGCGCATGATCTTGCCGTACAGCGCGTGCTTGACCCGGTCCTCGACCTCGACCACGACGGTCTTTTCCATCTTGTCGCTGACCACGAGGCCCTCACGCACCTTACGGCTGGCCCGCGTGGTAGCGGTGGTGTTCTCGCTCATGATGCAGTCACCTCAGTCGGCGCGGCCGAGAGCCCCAGCTCGCGCTCACGCATGATCGTGTAGATCCGGGCGATCTCCCGACGGATGACCTGCAGCCGCCGGTTGTTGTCCAGCTGCCCGGTCGCGGCCTGCACGCGGAGATTGAACAGCTCCGCCTTGGCCTCCCGCAGCTTCGTGACCAGCTCCTCCTCGGAGAGCTCACGCAGCTCGGTCGCCTTAACGCCCGCTGCCATCAGGATTCACCCACTTCGCGCGTCACAATGCGGCACTTCATCGGGAGCTTGTGGATCGCGCGACGCATCGCCTCTCGCGCAATCTGCTCATTGGGGAAGGACATCTCGAAGAGAACCCGCCCCGGCTTGACGTTGGCGACCCACCACTCGGGCGAGCCCTTACCGGAACCCATCCGGGTTTCGGCCGGCTTCTTGGTCAGGGCCTGGTCCGGGAAGATCGTGATCCAGACCTTGCCGCCACGCTTGATGTGACGGGTCATCGCGATACGCGCCGACTCGATCTGGCGGTTGGTCACGTACGCCGGCTCGAGAGCCTGGATCCCGAACTCGCCGAACACCACCCGGTTACCACCCTTGGACGCGCCGTGGCGGTCCGGGTGGTGCGGCTTGCGGAAGCCCTTCGGGGGCTTGCGCGGCATCAGCATCTGTCAGCCCTCCTGCTGCGTTTCTGCCGCGGCGGCGACGGCGGACGGGTCCACCGGCTCGCCACTCGGCGTCTCGGCCTGCTGCGCGATGGTGGTCGCAGCAGCCCGGCCGGCCTCGGTGCCACCGGCCGTCGTGCCGGACGAACCGGACCGACCACGGCGCGGCCGCTCGGGACGGTCGCCACGCTCACCACGACGCGGGCGGGACGGACCGGCCTCGGCCGGAGCCTCCCGGCCCGGGACGGCGTCACCCTTGTAGATCCAGACCTTCACGCCGATCCGGCCGAAGGTCGTACGGGCCTCGAAGAAGCCGTACTCGATGTTGGCCCGCAGCGTGTGCAGCGGAACCCGACCCTCGCGGTAGAACTCCGTCCGGCTCATCTCGGCGCCGCCGAGGCGACCCGAGACCTGGACGCGGATGCCCTTGCAGATCGGGTTCTTCATGGCCGACTGCATGGACTTACGCATCGCCCGACGGAAGCTGACCCGGCTGGAGAGCTGCTCGGCGACGCCCTGGGCGACGAGCTGCGCGTCCGACTCGGGGTTCTTCACCTCGATGATGTTGAGCTGCACCTGCTTGCCGGTGAGCTTCTCGAGCTCGCCGCGGATCCGGTCGGCCTCCGCACCCTTCCGGCCGATGACGATGCCCGGCCGGGCGGTGTGGATGTCGACGCGGACCCGGTCCCGGGTGCGCTCGATGTCGACCTTGGAAATGCCGGCGCGCTCGAGGCCCTTGGACATCATCCGGCGGATCTTGACATCCTCGCCGATGTAGTCCTTGTAGAGCTTGTCCGCGAACCAGCGGGACTTCCAGTCGGTCGAGATGCCGAGCCGGAACCCAGTGGGGTGAACCTTCTGACCCATTACTCGGCACCCTCCGTCGTGCTCTGCCCCTCAGCGGCCTCGGCCCGGGTGGCCGGAGCGGCCTTCTTCGCCGACTTCTTCGGCGCGGCCGGCGCGACCGCCTCCACCGCCACCGTGATGTGGCAGGTGCGCTTGCGGATCCGGTAGGCCCGGCCCTGCGCCCGCGGCCGGAACCGCTTCATGGTCGGGCCCTCGTCGACGAACGCCTCGCTGACGAGCAGCGCATCGGGGTCCAGCCGCTCGTTGTTCTCCGCGTTGGCAATCGCGCTAGCGAGCACCTTGTACACCTGCTCGCTCGCAGCCTGCGGCGCGAACTGCAGCACCGTTAGCGCCTCCTTCGCGGGCAGGCCGCGGACGAGGTTGACCACCCGGCGCGCCTTCATCGGCGAGATGCGCACGTGCCGCGCAACCGCCCGCGCGCCCGGAAGCACCGGAGCGTCGCCCTTTCCTGGCATCGCTGTAACCCCTTGTTCCTCTATCCGTATGCCCGCGGCGTCAGCGCCGGCGGCTCTTCCGGTCGTCCTTCTCGTGACCCTTGAACGTGCGGGTCAGCGCGAACTCGCCGAGCTTGTGCCCGACCATGGCCTCGGTCACGAACACCGGGACGTGCTTGCGTCCGTCGTGCACGGCGATCGTGTGCCCCAGCATCTCGGGGATGATCGTCGAGCGCCGCGACCAGGTCTTGATGACGTTCTTCGAGCCCTTGTCGTTCTGCGTCTCCACCTTCTTGAGCAGGTGGTCGTCGATGAACGGGCCCTTCTTAAGGCTGCGAGGCATGTCTTATCTCCCTCAGCCGCGCTTACGCGTGGCGTAGCGGCGGCGGACGATCAGCCGGTCGCTCGGCTGGCCCTTACGACGGGTGCGGCCCTCGGGCTTACCCTGCGGGTTGACCGGGTGGCGACCACCGGAGGTCTTACCCTCACCACCACCGTGCGGGTGGTCGACCGGGTTCATCGCGACACCACGGACGGTCGGGCGCTTGCCCTTCCACCGCATCCGGCCGGCCTTGCCCCAGTTGATGTTCGACTGGTCGGCGTTGCCGATCTCGCCGATGCTGGCGCGGCAGCGGACGTCGACCCGCCGGATCTCACCGGACGGCATACGGAGGGTCGCGTACACACCCTCGCGGCCGAGCAGCTGGATGCCGACGCCGGCCGAACGGGCCAGCTTGGCGCCACCGCCGGGACGGAGCTCCACGTTGTGAATCGTGGTACCGACCGGGATGTTGCGCAGCGGGAGGTTGTTACCCGGCTTGATGTCGGCGCCCGGGCCGGACTCGACGCGGTCGCCCTGCTTCATGTCCTTCGGCGCGATGATGTACCGCTTCTCGCCGTCGGCGTAGTGCAGCAGCGCGATGCGCGCGGTGCGGTTCGGGTCGTACTCGATGTGCGCGACCTTCGCCGGCACGCCGTCCTTGTCGACCCGCTTGAAGTCGATCAGACGGTACTGCCGCTTGTGGCCGCCACCGTGGTGACGGGTGGTGATCCGACCGTGGGCGTTACGTCCGCCCTTCTTCGGCAGCGGAGCCAGCAGCGACTTCTCAGGCGTCGACCGGGTGATCTCGGCGAAGTCGGCGACGCTGGAGCCACGCCGGCCCGGCGTCGTCGGCTTGTATTTACGGATAGCCATTGTCTACACCCCTCAGCTGACCGGGCCGCCGAAGGCCTCGATACGGTCACCGTCAGCCAGCTTCACGATCGCCCGCTTGGTCGACTTGCGCTGACCGAACCCGGTCTTGGTGCGCTTGCGCTTGCCCTCGCGGTTGAGCGTGTTGACCGTCAGGACGCGGACGTTGAAGATCTGCTGGATAGCGATCTTGATCTCGGTCTTGTTCGCGTCCGGGTGCACCAGGAAGGTGTACCAGTTCCGGTTCAGCTCGCTGTAGCTCTTCTCCGAGACGACCGGCGCGACGATGATGTCGCGCGGATCGGCGATCGTGCTCACTTGCCACCCTCCTCGGTGGTCTCGGCGGGAACACCCAGGAACTCGTCCAGGGCGTCCTTGGTGAAGACCACGTCGTCGGCCACCAGCACGTCGTACGTGTTGAGCTGGCCGGCCTCGATCAGGTGCACCCGCGGCTCGTTGCGCAGCGACACCCAGTTCAGCTCGTCGGTGCTGCTCAGCACGACCAGGACCCGGCGGGCCTCGGTCAGCTTGACCAGCGTGGCCAGAGCGGCCTTGGTCGACGGCTTCTCGCCCGAGACGAACGCCTCGACGACGTGCACCTGGCCGGCGCGCGCCCGGTCGGAGAGGGCGCCACGCAGGGCGGCGGCCTTCATCTTCTTGGGGGTGCGCTGGCTGTAGTCACGCGGGACCGGGCCGTGCACCACGCCACCGCCGGCGAACTGCGGTGCGCGGATCGAGCCCTGCCGGGCGCGACCGGTGCCCTTCTGCTTGTACGGCTTCTTGCCGCCGCCGGCGACCTCGGCGCGAGTCTTAACCTTGTGCGTGCCCTGGCGGGCCGCCGCGAGCTGAGCCACCACTACCTGGTGCATCAGCGCGACGTTCGCCTGGACGTCGAAGATGTCGGCCGGCAGCTCGACGGAGCCGCTCTTGGCGCCTTCGACGTTGAGGACGTCAACGGTGGTCACTTGGCCGCACCGCCCTTCTTCACCTTGCTCTTGGCCGCGGTACGGACCAGGACCAGCGCGCCCTTGGGGCCCGGGATGGCGCCACGGACGAGCAGGAGGTTGTTATCGGTGTCGACCGCCTGGACGGTCAGGTTCTGGACGGTGTAGCGCACGCCACCCATCCGGCCGGCCATCCGGGTGCCCTTGAAGACACGACCCGGGGTGGCGCAGGCGCCGATGGAGCCTGGCGAGCGGTGCTTGCGCTGGACACCGTGGCTGGCGCGCAGACCGTGGAAGCCGTGCCGCTTCATCGGGCCGGCGTAGCCCTTGCCCTTGGTCTTGCCGGTGACGTCGATGGTGACGCCGGCCGGGAACTCCTCGACCGTGACCTCCTGGCCCAGCGAGTAGTCCGCGGCGTCCGCGGTGCGCAGCTCGACGATGTGCCGGCGCGGCGCCACGTCCGCCTTCGCGTAGTGCCCGCTGACCGGCTTCTTGACCTTGCGCGGGTCGATCGTGCCGTACGCCAGCTGGACTGCGGAGTAGCCATCCTTCTCGGCGCTACGAACCTGGCTGACGACGCACGGGCCGGCCTGAACCACGGTCACCGGCACAACGCGGTTGTTGTCCCAGACCTGGGTCATGCCGAGCTTGGCGCCCAGGATCCCCTTGACTTGCCTGTCCATTTGTCCGATCCCTACAGCTTGATCTCGATGTCGACGCCAGCCGGCAGGTCGAGGCGCATGAGCGAGTCGACCGTCTTCGGGGTCGGGTCGATGATGTCGATCAGCCGCTTGTGCGTGCGCATCTCGAAGTGCTCGCGCGAGTCCTTGTACTTGTGCGGCGAGCGGATAACGCAGAAACGGTTGATCTCCGTGGGCAGCGGCACCGGGCCCGCGACCTGCGCCCCGGTACGCGTCACCGTCTCGACGATCTTCCGAGCCGAGGAGTCGACGACCTCGTGGTCATAGGCCTTGAGCCGGATGCGGATCTTCTGTCCCGCCATGGTGGCTTCTGTTCCTTCTCTCGATGCCGCTGTGTTGCGGGCGCCTGTACCGGCTGGTACAGGCCCACTTCGCCGACCCCCGCGGTCGGGCGTGTCGCGCCCTGGGGCCAGGCTCCGCCCCGGGACTCCGGAGCGGTTCTTGAACCACGCGGTGGGTCAAGGCGCCGATCGCATCACAGCGATCCGGACGCCGTGCGAGGGTGGTTGACCGCCTGGGGCGATCAACCACCCTACGCGCGACTGTTGGTCTCCCGGAGGTCCAGCATTCACCGGACGCAGGTGACTAACCGTCGTTACGCAACCTGACTAGTATGCCGCACGACCGGCGGCGACGCTAATCGGGGTTACCCAGCTCACTTGAGGATCTTGGTGACGCGACCAGCGCCGACCGTACGTCCACCCTCGCGGATCGCGAACTTGAGGTTCTCCTCCATGGCGATGGGCTGGATCAGCTTCACCGTCATGGTGGTGTTGTCGCCCGGCATGACCATCTCGGTGCCCTCGGGCAGCGTGACGACGCCGGTGACGTCCGTGGTCCGGAAGTAGAACTGCGGACGGTAGTTCTGGAAGAACGGGGTGTGCCGGCCGCCCTCCTCCTTGGAGAGGATGTAGACCGTCGCCTCGAACTCCGTGTGCGGGGTGCTGGTGCCCGGCTTGACGACCACCATGCCGCGCTCGACGTCCTCGCGCTTGATGCCGCGCAGCAGCAGACCGACGTTCTCGCCCGCGCGGGCCTCGTCGAGCAGCTTGCGGAACATCTCGATGCCGGTGCAGGTGGTCTTCATCGACTTCTCACGGATACCGACGATCTCCACCTCCTCGTTCGGCTTGAGGATGCCGCGCTCCGCGCGACCGGTGACGACCGTGCCACGACCGGTGATCGTGAAGACGTCCTCGATCGGCATGAGGAACGGCTTCTCGGTCTCGCGCTCCGGCTGCGGGATCGCGGTGTCGACCGCGTTCATCAGCTCCATGAGGCGACCGGTCCACTCGGGGTCACCCTCGAGGGCCTTCAGCGCCGAGACCCGGACGACCGGCAGGTCGTCACCCGGGTACTCCTGCGCCGACAGCAGCTCGCGGACCTCGAGCTCGACGAGCTCCAGGAGCTCCTCGTCGTCGACCATGTCGCTCTTGTTGAGCGCCACGACGATGTACGGCACACCGACCTGACGGGCCAGCAGCACGTGCTCGCGGGTCTGCGGCATCGGGCCGTCGGTCGCCGCCACCACCAGGATCGCGCCGTCCATCTGCGCGGCACCGGTGATCATGTTCTTGATGTAGTCGGCGTGACCGGGGCAGTCGACGTGCGCGTAGTGACGCGCCTCGGTCTGGTACTCGACGTGCGCGATCGAGATCGTGATGCCGCGGGCCTTCTCCTCCGGCGCCTTGTCGATCTCGTCGAACGGCGTGTACGGGTTGAGGTCCGGGAACTGGTCGTGCAGGACCTTGGTGATGGCCGCCGTCAGCGTCGTCTTACCGTGGTCGATGTGACCAATGGTGCCGATGTTGACGTGCGGCTTAGTCCGCTCGAACTTCGCCTTCGCCACTGGTGTCCTCCTGTGGACTTCTTGGTTCGTTCGCCCCGGCGCGCCAGGTCGGCGCTTAGGACTCTGTCGACAGCCTTTCCGGCCTGACGGCCGGAGAGCTTTGGTGGGTTCTGCGGCGATGAAGCCTACAGGCCCGGTCTCACACAATCCGATCGAGGTGGCCGCGGGCGGGGAGTGCCCTCCCGCGACCAGCCTCGGATCATCGGATCAGCTCAGGTGAGCGTCACTCACCCGTCGCCTTGGCGATGATCTCCTTCGCCACGCTCTGCGGAACCTCGGCGTAGGAGTCGAACTGCATGCTGTAGCTAGCCCGGCCCTGGGTCTTCGACCGCAGGTCGCCGACGTAGCCGAACATCTCCGACAACGGCACCAGAGCCTTCACGATGCGGGCGCCACTGCGCTCCTCCATCGCCTGGATGATGCCGCGGCGGGAGTTGAGGTCGCCGATGACGTCACCCATGTTCTCCTCAGGAGTGGTGACTTCAACGGCCATCATCGGCTCGAGCAATGCCGGGTCGGCCTTGCGGGCCGCGTCCTTCATCACCATCGAGCCGGCGATCTTGAATGCCATTTCCGACGAGTCGACCTCGTGGTACTGGCCGTCCAGCAGCGTCAGCTTGACACCCACCAGCGGGAAGCCGGCGAGGATGCCGTACTGCATGGCGTCCTGCGCGCCCGCGTCCACCGACGGGATGAACTCCCGGGGGATGCGGCCACCGCTGACGGCGTTCGCGAACTCGTAGGTCGGCGAGTCGTTGTCCAGCGGCAGCGGCTCGATGCTCACGATCACGCGGGCGTACTGGCCGGAACCACCGGTCTGCTTCTTGTGGGTGTACTCGACCTTGTCCACCTTGCGGCGGATGGTCTCGCGGTACGCCACCTGCGGCTTACCGATGTTCGCCTCGACGTTGAACTCGCGGCGCATCCGGTCGACCAGGATGTCCAGGTGCAGCTCGCCCATGCCGGAGATGACCGTCTGACCGGTCTCCTCGTCCAGCTTGACGCGGAAGGTCGGGTCCTCCTCGGCCAGCCGCTGGATGGCCGTGCCCAGCTTCTCCTGGTCAGCCTTGGTCTTCGGCTCGATCGCCACCGAGATGACCGGCTCGGGGAAGGTCATCGACTCCAGGATCACCGGGTTAGCCGGGTCGCAGAGCGTGTCACCGGTGGTGGTCTGCTTGAGACCCTGCACCGCAATGATGTCGCCAGCCTGGGCCGAGCCGCGCTCTTCCCGCTTGTTGGCGTGCATCTGGTAGATCTTGCCGATCCGCTCCTTCCGGTCCTTGGTGGAGTTGACCACCTGAGATCCGGAGTCGAGCGTGCCGGAGTAGACCCGCACGTAGGTGAGCTTGCCGAGGTGCTTGTCGGTCTGGATCTTGAAGGCGAGGCCGGAGAACGGCTCGTTCTTCGACGGCTTCCGCTGCAGCGGGGTCTCGCCGTCGGTGGCCGTACCCTCGATCGCCGGGACGTCCAGCGGCGACGGCAGGAAGTCGACGACGGCGTCGAGCATGGGCTGGACGCCCTTGTTCTTGAACGCCGAGCCGCAGAGCACCGGGTTGGCCTTGCTGGCGATGGTGGCGCGCCGGATGGCGGCCTTGATCTCCGCGACGGAGTTCTCCTCGCCCTCCAGGTACTTCTCCATCACCGCGTCGTCGACGTCGGCGAGGGTCTCCACCAGCTTCTCGCGCCACTCGGCCGCGGAGTCGGCCAGCTCGGCCGGAATCTCCTCGATGGCGTAGTCCTCACCCTTCTGGGTCTCCCCGCGCCAGGTGAGCGCCTTCATTTCGATCAGGTCCACGACACCGATGTGGTCGCCCTCGAGCCCGATCGGGATCTGGAGCACCAGCGGGGTGGCGTTGAGCCGGTCGATCATCATCTGCACGCAGCGGAAGAAGTCGGCACCGGTCCGGTCGAGCTTGTTGACGAAGCACATCCGGGGAACGTGGTACTTGTCGGCCTGACGCCAGACGTTCTCCGTCTGGGGCTCCACGCCGGCGACACCGTCGTAGACCGCGACCGCACCATCCAGCACCCGCAGCGACCGCTCGACCTCGACCGTGAAGTCGACGTGACCGGGCGTGTCGATGATCTGGATCGTGTGGCCCTTCCACTCACACTTGGTAGCAGCGGAGGTGATGGTGATACCACGCTCCTGCTCCTGCTCCATCCAGTCCATGACGGCAGCGCCCTCGTGGACCTCACCGATCTTGTACGTGATACCGGTGTAGAACAGGATCCGCTCGGTGGTCGTGGTCTTACCGGCATCGATGTGCGCCATGATGCCGATGTTGCGTACGTTGGCGAGCGCGTCTGCGGCGGCCACTTCAATCCCTACTTATCGTCGTCTCGACTCAACTGGTGGCGGTTCCGGCGCCGGTCCGGCGCCGGAACCAGGGTGTTACCAGCGGTAGTGCGCGAAGGCCTTGTTCGACTCGGCCATCTTGTGCGTGTCCTCGCGCCGCTTCACCGCGGCACCCAGACCGTTGCTCGCGTCCAGCAGCTCGTTCATCAGCCGCTCGATCATGGTCTTCTCACGACGGGCCTTGGAGTAGGTCACCAGCCAGCGCAGACCGAGGGTGGTCGCGCGGGCCGGACGGACCTCGACCGGCACCTGGTAGGTCGCGCCACCGACGCGGCGGCTGCGGACCTCGAGGGTCGGCTTGACGTTGTCCATCGCGCGCTTGAGCGTGACGACCGGGTCGGTGCCGCTCTTCTCGCGGCAGCCCTCCAGGGCGGCGTACACGATGCGCTCGGCGAGCTGACGCTTACCGCGCATCAGGATCTTGTTCACCAGCTGGGTGACCAACGGCGAGTTGTACACCGGGTCAGCGACCAGCGGCTTCCGCGGAGCGGGTCCCTTACGCGGCATGTCAGCTCTTCTCCTTCTTCGCGCCGTAACGGCTGCGCGCCTGCTTGCGGTTGCGGACACCCTGGGTGTCCAGCGAACCGCGAACGATCTTGTAACGCACGCCGGGGAGGTCCTTCACCCGGCCGCCGCGGACGAGCACGATCGAGTGCTCCTGCAGGTTGTGACCGACGCCCGGGATGTAGGCGGTCACCTCGATCTGGCTGCTGAGCTTGACACGAGCGACCTTGCGGAGCGCCGAGTTCGGCTTCTTGGGGGTGGTCGTGTACACGCGGGTGCACACACCGCGCCGCTGAGGGGAACCCTTCAGCGCCGGGGTCTTGGTCTTGGTCGTCTTGGCCTGGCGGCCCTTTCGGACCAGCTGCTGAATCGTGGGCACCGGGTTTCTCCGCTCCCTTCGGCCGCTCGCGCGGCCGCGCCGTCTGCTCGTTAGCCGCCCTGATGGACAGCTCTCCTACATTCCGGCCAGGGCCACCTGGTGGAGGTCCCGGCACCCGCGGTCGGGCGTGTCGCCCAGATCACGGTCCCGGTGCCGTCGCTCGCGCGCGCACCGGATTTCTGTCACCGACACGCGGTCAACCGCGTACCGGATCTTTGACTGTGTCGTGCGGCCGCTCGATCACCGGAAGACCGGATCCCACGCACGCACGAGTTGCCCGGGCGAGCCCGGGCACAAGGGGAAAGAGTACCTACCACAGCCTCGCAGGTCAAAACGGAATGGTCCGACGGATCTCAGATCCCGCCGGTTGCCCCGCGCCCTGCCCGCTCACCCGTGATCGGCACCTACGGTCACCAGTGTACCGGCTCCGCCCGGAAGCGGCCCGTCGCCCCCGGGCGAGCAGTGTCACGCGAACTGCAGCAACAACGCCAGCCCCAGCCCCATCAGGCTGAGCAGCAGCCCCACCCCGCCGCAGGCGATGCCCGCCGTGGCCAGGCCCCGCCCGGTGAACCGGACCGCCGGCGGCGGCGCCGGCCGGCGGATCTGCCGCCGGGCGAACAGACCGGCGACGACCGCGGCCGTCCCGGCCAGGACGCCGGGCACGGTGAACGCGCCGGCCGCCCAGGCTCCGCCGTACCGCGCTCCCCCGACGCCGAAGCAGAGCACCAGGAGCGACACCAGGATCGACACCACCCCGGCGACCAGCGAACCCACCGCGGGACCGGAGGTGACCGCCGGCACGTCCAGGTGGACGACCCCGAACGGCGTACCGGGGACCGGCTCGACCCGCTGCGGCGGCCGAGGCGGCTCGGCGGGCGGCGCCGGCAGAGGGCCCCGGCCGTACCCGGACGGCGGCGGCCACGCCCCGCCGGGACCGGCTCCGGGGTACGGCGACGGGAACGGAGCGCCCGGCTGGCCCTGATACGCCGGGTGTCCCCCGCCCGGCTGGGCTGGCGACGGGTGGCCGGGGTACGGACCGGACGGCGACAGCGGCGGGGCGTACCCCGTCGTCGCGGCCTCCGGAGCGCTGCCCACGGCACGGTCGGTGCCGGGCGCGGGCGGCGCCCAGGGCGAACCCTGACCCGGCGACGCCGGCCGGCCCCAGCCCGTGTCGGGCGTACCCCAACCGGCCGCGCTCTCCGTCGCGGGAGTCCCGGACTCCGGCCGCGCCGGGGGGCGGCCGCCGGGGTCGTCGCCCGACGGCCCAGCCGGTTCCGTCACGGGGTCCTCCTGTCGAGAAGTCTGATCCACCGCGACGCGACGGACACCGGCCAGGCTACCGCCGCACCGCTCCGCGGACGCACGGCGGACGATCACCGGACCGCTCAGTCCACGTTAGAGGAGAAGTCCTGCCCGAACGGCGCGTCGGCCAGCCGGACCACGCCGATCACCAGCAGCGTCACCACGGCCGCCGCGACCAGCACCAGGCCCACCCAGGCCAGCCGCTCCCCCCGGCGCAGCCAGGCCGCTCCGGTCAGGTAACCCCCCGAGGCGTACGCCTCGCGCCGGGCCTGCCGGGAGAGCTGGAGCGCGATCGTCGCGGGCACCACCCCGCCGACGAAGAGCCCGGTCAGGGCCCCGATCAGGCCGAGGGCGAAGACGGCGCGGGCCTTCGTCGCGCGGGCCGGGTCAGGGTCGAGCGGATGACGTGGCGGCTGGTGCGCCACGGGCAGCTGCCCGGGAGCGGTCGTCATGCCCCCCATCATGCCCGCCGACGGCCCAGCAGACCCGGCCACCGCGAGCTCCGCCCAAGACACGACGAGGGCCCCCGGCGGTTGCCGGGGGCCCTCGTCGTCAACTGGTGCTTAGCGGTACGACCCGAAGTCGAAGTCGTCCAGCGGAACAGCCTGGCCGCTGGCCGGCCCGAAGCCGTAGTCGCTCTCCGGGTAGCCGGTCATCGAGTAGACCTTGGCCTTCGCCTCCTCGGTCGGCTCCACCCGGACGTTGCGGTACTTGCTGATGCCGGTACCAGCCGGGATGAGCTTACCGATGATCACGTTCTCCTTGAGGCCGACGAGCGAGTCGCTGCGAGAGTTGATCGCCGCGTCGGTCAGCACCCGGGTGGTCTCCTGGAAGGAGGCCGCCGAGAGCCAGGAGTCGGTGGCCAGCGAGGCCTTGGTGATACCCATCAGCACCGGGCGACCGGCGGCGGGCTCGCCACCCTCACCGACGAGCCGGCGGTTCTCCGACTCGAACAGCGCCCGGTCGACCAGCACACCCGGCAGGAACTCGGTCGAGCCGGAGTCGATGACCGTCACCCGCTTGAGCATCTGGCGAATGATGATCTCGATGTGCTTGTCGTGGATGAGCACACCCTGCGAGCGGTAGACCTCCTGGACCTCCTGGGTCAGGTGGACCTGGACCGCGCGCGGGCCGAGGATGCGGAGCAGCTCGTGCGGGTCGATGGTGCCCTCGGTGAGCTTCTCGCCGACCTCGACGTGGTCGCCGTCGTGGGCCCGCAGCTTGACCCGCTTCGAGATCTTGTCGTAGACGATCTCGTCGCTGCCGTCGTCCGGCACCACGATGATCTTCCGCGAACGCTCGCCGTCCTCGATCCGGATCCGACCGGGGGTGTCGGCGATGGGCGCCTTACCCTTCGGGATCCGGGCCTCGAAGATTTCCTGGACACGCGGCAGACCCTGGGTGATGTCCTCACCCGCGACACCACCGGTGTGGAAGGTACGCATCGTCAGCTGCGTACCCGGCTCACCGATGGACTGCGCGGCGATGATGCCGACGGCCTCACCGATGTCGACCGACTTGCCGGTCGGCAGCGAACGGCCGTAGCAGGCCGAGCAGACGCCCAGCTTGGACTCGCAGGTGAGCACGCTGCGCACCCGCACCGTCTCCACCCCGGCCGCGACGATCTTGTCGACCCCGATGGAGTTGATGTCCTGACCCCGCTCGGCGACCACGGTGCCGTCCGGCGCCTTGATGTCGTCGGCCAGGGTACGGGCGTGCACGCTGGTCTCGGCGTGCGTGTGCACGACCAGCTTGCCGTCGAGCCGCTCGCCGATCTGCATCGGGATCGCCCGGTCGGTGCCGCAGTCCTCCTCGCGGATGATGACGTCCTGCGAGACGTCCACCAGACGACGGGTCAGGTAACCCGAGTCGGCGGTACGCAGGGCGGTGTCCGCGAGACCCTTACGGGCACCGTGCGTGGAGATGAAGTACTCCAGCACGGACAGACCCTCCCGGTACGAGGCCTTGATCGGCCGCGGGATGATCTCACCCTTCGGGTTGGCCACCAGACCACGGATCGCCGCGATCTGCCGGAGCTGGAGCAGGTTACCGCGGGCACCCGAGTTGATCATCTTCCACAGCGGGTTCTCCTGCGGCAGCGCGGTGTCCATCTCCTTGGCGACCTCGTTGGTCGCCTTGGTCCAGATCTCGATGAGTTCGCCGCGACGCTCCTCGGCGGTCATCAGACCACGCTGGTACTGCTTGTCGATCCGGTCGGCTTCCTTCTCGTACTTCTCCAGGATCTCCCGCTTGCGCGGCGGAGCGATGACGTCCTCCATGCCGATGGTGACGCCGGACCAGGTGGCCCAGTGGAAGCCGGCCTCCTTGAGCCCGTCCAGGGTGGCCGCGAGGGCCACCTTGGGGAAGCGCTCGGCGAGGTCGTTGACGATCGCGGAGAGCTGACCCTTGCGGATCTCGTAGTTCACGAAGCGGTAGCCCTGCGGCAGCGTCTCGTTGAACAGGACCCGGCCGAGCGTGGTCTCCACGGTCAGGGCGTCGCCCTCGACCCAGCCCTCGGGGGCGACCCACGGCTCGGCACCGGCGCCGTTGTCGACACCGACCACGCCGCGCAGACGGATCTTGACCGGCGTGCCCAGCTGCAGCTCGCCGGCGTCGAAGGCCATCCGCGCCTCGGCGTCCGAGCTGAACGGCCGGCCCTCGCCCTTGCCACCAGGGGTGAGGTGGGTGAGGTGGTACAGGCCGATGACCATGTCCTGGGTGGGCATGGTGACCGGCTTGCCGTCGGCCGGCTTGAGGATGTTGTTCGAGGACAGCATCAGGATCCGCGCCTCGGCCTGGGCCTCGGCGGACAGCGGCACGTGGACCGCCATCTGGTCACCGTCGAAGTCGGCGTTGAACGCGGTGCAGACCAGCGGGTGGATCTGGATGGCCTTGCCCTCGACCAGCTGCGGCTCGAAGGCCTGGATGCCCAGTCGGTGCAGGGTCGGCGCGCGGTTCAGCAGCACCGGGTGCTCGCCGATGACCTCTTCCAGCACGTCCCACACGACCGGACGCTGCCGCTCGACCATCCGCTTGGCGGACTTGATGTTCTGCGCGTGGTTGAGGTCGACCAGCCGCTTCATCACGAACGGCTTGAACAGCTCCAGCGCCATCTGCTTGGGCAGGCCGCACTGGTGCAGCTTCAGCTTCGGGCCGACCACGATGACCGAACGGCCGGAGTAGTCGACGCGCTTGCCGAGCAGGTTCTGGCGGAACCGGCCCTGCTTGCCCTTGAGCATGTCGGAGAGCGACTTCAGCGGACGGTTACCCGGACCGGTGACCGGCCGGCCGCGGCGGCCGTTGTCGAACAGCGCGTCGACGGCCTCCTGCAGCATCCGCTTCTCGTTGTTGACGATGATCTCGGGCGCGCCGAGGTCGATCAGCCGCTTGAGCCGGTTGTTCCGGTTGATCACGCGGCGGTACAGGTCGTTCAGGTCGGAGGTCGCGAAGCGGCCACCGTCGAGCTGCACCATCGGGCGCAGGTCCGGCGGGATGACCGGGACGCAGTCCAGCACCATGCCGAGCGGCGAGTTGCGGGTGTTGAGGAACGCCGCGACGACCTTCAGCCGCTTGAGCGCGCGGATCTTCCGCTGGCCCTTGCCGGAGCGGATGGTCTCGCGCAGGCTCTCGGCCTCGGCGTCGAGGTCCATGTTCTGGACCAGCGCCTTGATGGCCTCGGCGCCCATCCCGCCGGTGAAGTACTCACCGAAGCGGTCGCGCAGCTCGCGGTAGAGCAGCTCGTCGGTGACCAGCTGCTTCGGCTCCAGCTTGCGGAAGGTGTCGAGCACCTCGTCCAGGCGGTCGATCTCGCGCTGGGCCCGGTCGCGGATCTGGCGCATCTCGCGCTCTCCGCCCTCCTTGACCTTGCGCCGGACGTCCGCCTTGGCACCCTCGGCCTCCAGCTCGGCCAGGTCGGCCTCGAGCTTGGCGGCCCGCTTCTCGATCTCCGAGTCGCGGCTGTTCTCGGACTGCCGCTTCTCCGCGAGGATCTCGTTCTCGATGGTCGAGAGGTCACGGTGACGCGACTCGGCGTCCACGCTCGTCACGACGTACGAGGCGAAGTAGATGATCTTTTCGAGGTCCTTGGGGGCGAGGTCCAGCAGGTAGCCCAGCCGGCTCGGCACGCCCTTGAAGTACCAGATGTGGGTCACCGGAGCGGCGAGCTCGATGTGCCCCATCCGCTCACGACGAACCTTGGAACGGGTCACCTCGACGCCGCAGCGCTCACAGATGATGCCCTTGAAGCGGACCCGCTTGTACTTACCGCAGTAGCACTCCCAGTCCCGCTGCGGACCGAAGATCTTCTCGCAGAAGAGCCCGTCCTTTTCCGGCTTCAGGGTGCGGTAGTTGATCGTTTCAGGCTTCTTGACCTCACCGTGGGACCACTGACGGATGTCGTCGGCGGTGGCGAGGCCAATGCGCAGCTCGTCGAAGAAGTTGACGTCGAGCACTATGTCCCCTATGTCGTCGTCTGTACTGCTAGCTAGTGGGTGCGGTCGGGAGCCGGCGGACCGGCTCCCGACCGATCACCTCAGACCTCTTCGACCGAGCTCGGCTCGCGCCGGGACAGGTCGATGCCCAGCTCCTCCGCGGCCCGGAACACCTCGTCGTCGGTCTCGCGCATCTCCAGGGCCACACCGTCGCTGGAGAGCACCTCGACGTTGAGGCACAGCGACTGCAGCTCCTTGAGCAGCACCTTGAACGACTCCGGGATGCCCGGCTCGGGGATGTTCTCGCCCTTGACGATCGCCTCGTAGACCTTGACCCGGCCCAGGACGTCGTCGGACTTGATGGTCAGCAGCTCCTGCAGGGCGTAGGCGGCGCCGTACGCCTGCATCGCCCAGCACTCCATCTCACCGAAGCGCTGGCCACCGAACTGCGCCTTACCACCCAGCGGCTGCTGCGTGATCATCGAGTACGGGCCGGTCGACCGGGCGTGGATCTTGTCGTCGACCAGGTGGTTGAGCTTCAGGATGTAGATGTAGCCGACCGCGATCGGGTCCGGCAGCGGCTCACCGGAACGACCGTCGAACAGCTGCGCCTTGCCGGAGGAACCGATCAGCTGCTTGCCGTCCCGGTTGGGCAGGGTCGACGCGAGCAGACCGGAGATCTCCTCCTCGCGGGCACCGTCGAAGACCGGGGTGGCCACGTTGGTGTCACCCTCGGACTCGTGCGCCTCGATCGAGCGGAGCTGACGCTTCCAGTCGGCGTCGTCGCCCTCGACCTTCCAGCCGGTCTTGGCCACCCAGCCGAGGTGGGTCTCCAGCACCTGCCCGATGTTCATCCGGGAAGGCACACCCAGCGGGTTGAGCACGATGTCGACGGGCGTGCCGTCCTCAAGGAACGGCATGTCCTCGACCGGCAGGATCTTGGAGATGACGCCCTTGTTGCCGTGCCGGCCGGCGAGCTTGTCGCCGTCCTGGATCTTCCGCTTCTGGGCGACGTAGACCCGCACCAGCTCGTTGACGCCCGGCGGCAGCTCGTCGCCGTCCTCGCGGGAGAAGGTACGCACACCGATGACCGTGCCGGTCTCGCCGTGCGGCACCTTCAGCGAGGTGTCCCGGACCTCGCGCGCCTTCTCACCGAAGATCGCGCGGAGCAGCCGCTCCTCCGGGGTCAGCTCGGTCTCGCCCTTGGGCGTGACCTTGCCGACCAGGATGTCGCCGGGGACGACCTCGGCGCCGATCCGGATGATCCCGCGCTCGTCGAGGTCAGCGAGCATCTCCTCGCTGACGTTCGGGATGTCGCGGGTGATCTCCTCCGGGCCGAGCTTGGTGTCCCGGGCGTCGACCTCGTGCTCCTCGATGTGGATCGAGGTGAGCACGTCCTGCTGCACGAGGCGCTGCGACAGGATGATCGCGTCCTCGTAGTTGTGGCCCTCCCAGCACATGAACGCCACGAGCAGGTTGCGCCCGAGCGCCATCTCGCCCTCGTCGGTGCAGGGACCGTCGGCGATGACCTGACCGGCCTCGACGCGGTCGCCCTCGAAGACGACCGGCTTCTGGTTGACGCAGGAGCCGGCGTTGGAGCGGCGGAACTTGTGCAGCAGGTACGTCCGGCGGTGGCCGTCGTCCTGGTGGATGGTGATGTAGTCGGCGCAGAGGTCCTCGATCACACCGCCGACCTCGGCGACGACGACGTCCCCGGCGTCCACGGCCGCGCGGTACTCCATGCCCGTACCCACCAGCGGCGACTCGGCCTTGACCAGCGGCACCGCCTGGCGCTGCATGTTCGCGCCCATCAGGGCCCGGTTGGCGTCGTCGTGCTCGAGGAACGGGATCATCGCGGTCGCGACCGAGGTCATCTGCCGCGGCGAGACGTCCATGTAGTCGACGGCGCCGGGAACCACGTCCTCGGTCTCGCCACCCTTACGGCGGCACAGGACCCGGTCCTCGGCGAAGGTGCCGTCGGCCTTGAGCGGAGCGTTGGCCTGCGCCTTGACGAACCGGTCCTCCTCGTCCGCGGTCAGGTAGTCGATCTGGTCGGTGACCCGACCCTCGACGACCTTCCGGTACGGCGTCTCGATGAAGCCGAACGGGTTGACCCGGGCGAAGGTGGAGAGCGCGCCGATCAGGCCGATGTTCGGGCCTTCCGGCGTCTCGATCGGGCACATCCGGCCGTAGTGGGACGGGTGCACGTCACGGACCTCGAAGCCGGCCCGCTCCCGGGACAGACCACCCGGGCCGAGCGCGCTCAGCCGGCGCCGGTGGGTCAGGCCCGCCAGCGGGTTGGTCTGGTCCATGAACTGGGACAGCTGCGACGTACCGAAGAACTCCTTGATCGCCGCCACCACCGGGCGGATGTTGATCAGGGTCTGCGGCGTGATCGCCTCGACGTCCTGGGTGGTCATCCGCTCGCGGACGACCCGCTCCATCCGGGACAGGCCGACCCGGACCTGGTTCTGGATCAGCTCGCCCACGGTACGCAGGCGCCGGTTGCCGAAGTGGTCGATGTCGTCGGCCTCGTAGCCGTCCTCACCGGCGTGCAGCCGGCAGAGGTACTCCACGGTGGCGACGATGTCGTCCTCGGTCAGCGTGCCGGTGGTGATCGGCACGTCGACTTCGAGCTTCTTGTTGAACTTGTAGCGCCCGACCTTGGCGACGTCGTACCGCTTCGGGTTGAAGAAGAGGTTGTCGAGCAGGGTCTGGGCGTTCTCACGGGTCGGCGGCTCGCCAGGGCGGAGCTTCCGGTAGATGTCGAGCAGCGCCTCGTCCTGGCCCGCGATGTGGTCCTTCTCGAGCGTGGTCATCAGCAGCTCGGACCAGCCGAACTTCTCGCGGATCTGCTCCGCGGACCACCCGATGGCCTTGAGCAGGACGGTGACGGCCTGCCGGCGCTTGCGGTCGATACGGACGCCGACCGTGTCGCGCTTGTCGATGTCGAACTCCAGCCAGGCACCCCGACTCGGGATGACCTTGACGCTGGAGAGGTCGCGGTCTGAGGTCTTGTCCGGCTCCTTGGAGAAGTAGACACCCGGGGACCGGACGAGCTGGCTGACCACGACGCGCTCGGTACCGTTGATGATGAAGGTGCCCTTCGGCGTCATCATCGGGAAGTCACCCATGAACACCGTCTGGCTCTTGATCTCGCCAGTGGTGTTGTTGGTGAACTCCGCGGTCACGAACAGCGGGGCGCAGTAGGTCAGGTCCTTCTCCTTGCACTCCTCGATCGAGGCCTTGACCTCGTCGAAGCGCGGCGCCGAGAAGGAGAGCGACATGGTGCCGGAGAAGTCCTCAATGGGACTGATCTCTTCGAGGATCTCCGCGAGACCCGAGCGTGCGTGCGGGTCGTCCGCCGACCGGCCCTGCCAAGCCTCGTTGCCGACGAGCCAGTCGAAGGACTCGTTCTGAATGGCGAGGAGGTTGGGGACCTCGAGGTGTTCGGTGATCCTGCCGAAAGAAACTCGGCGGGGAGCGAAAGCGCTCGACGTACGACTGGTCTTCGCAGGGCGGGAAGCTGCCAAGATGCGTCCTTCCGAGGACCGGTGCTGCAGAACGGCTGGTACGCGTGCACTCCAATGACCCCACCAGAATTATCCGTAAACGGACATTTCCGAGCAGGGGTCAAGTCGGAAGGCAGCGCAAACTAGCAGTGTAGCCGAGAGGCTAACCGCTGTCCAGCCCACCCCGCAGGTCGTCGCGGAACGTGCCTCGGGACCTCGGAAAACCGGGTCTACCGGGCCGCTCGGAACGCGTCGTTCCTGCCGGGCCGCTCGGGTTGCCGCGGCCGGTGGTGCTGCCGCTGCCATTACCCAAGAGATGGCCGTCGCAAGCGCGGAAGGTCTTGCTGGTGTCAGCGTGCCTGGCAGGCCGGTGTCACGTCAAGGGGCTCCTCCAGGCTCGGCCCCCTGTTTCCCACCGACGGGCTACCGCCGGACACCCGCGCAGCGCCGTACGCCGGTCGCACACTCCCTGCTCACGCCGGTGCCACCGAGAGCCACCAACGACGGTGGGCGGTGATCCGTTCCCGGATCACCGCCCACCGCGAAGGTTGTGCCCCGGCTCACCTGAGCCGGACGCACGCCCGGTCGTACCTCAATTACTTGAGGGTGACCTTGGCGCCCTCGCCCTCGAGCTTGGCCTTCGCCTTCTCGGCGGTCTCCTTGTTGACCTTCTCCAGGATGGCCTTCGGCGCGGACTCGACCGCGTCCTTGGCCTCCTTGAGGCCCAGGCCGGTCAGCTCACGCACGACCTTGATGACCTGGATCTTCTTGCCGCCGTCAGCCTCGAGGATGACGTCGAACTCGTCCTTCTCCGGCTCGGCCTCGGCCGGGGCGGCACCGCCACCGGCAGCGGCGACCGCAACCGGAGCGGCGGCGGTGACCTCGAAGGTCTCCTCGAACTGCTTCACGAACTCGGAGAGCTCGATCAGCGTCATCTCCTTGAACGCGTCGAGCAGCTCGTCGGTGCTGAGCTTCGCCATATCTGGCGTCCTTTCTGAAAAAGTTGACTAAGAACGTGGGTGCGCCGTGGGGCCTCAGGCCGCCTCGGCGCCCTCCTTCTCGCGCTTGTCCTGCAGGGCGGCCGCCAGACGGGCGGTCTTGGAGAGCGGAGCCTGGAACAGGGCCGCGGCCTTGCTCAGGTTGCCCTTCATAGCGCCGGCCAGCTTGGCCAGCAGCACCTCGCGGGACTCCAGGTCGGCGAGCTTCGTGACCTCGGCCGCGGAAATGGCCTTGCCCTCGAAGACACCGCCCTTGATGACGAGCTTCGGGTTGGCCTTCGCGAAGTCGCGAAGCCCCTTCGCCGCCTCGACGACGTCGCCCGAAACGAAAGTCAGCGCGGTAGGACCGGAGAACAGCTCGTCGAGGCCGGAGATGCCCGCCTCGGACGCGGCACGCTTCGCCAGCGTGTTCTTCGCGACCGTGTAGGTGGTCTCCTTGCCGAGCGAGCGTCGCAGCTGGGTGAGCTGGGAAACCGTCAGACCGCGGTACTCGGTCAGCACCGCAGCCCCCGCGTTGCGGAAGCTCTCGGTCAGCTCGGCGACGGCCGTGGCCTTGTCGGCCCGGATCGGCTTGTCCGCCATGTCCCTCCTCTCTCGTTGCTCGTGGCTGGTCGCCGTCGTCGAGCGGGATGCTCTCGGACGGCGGCGGAGGAAGCGCGACAACGAGAAAAGCCCCGGCGCAGGGCGCGCGGGGCGAGGGCCGGCGGGATCATCGTGGTCGGTGGACCACGGAACACACCGATATTTCGCTTGCCGCCCTGCGCGGGTCGCCCGTCATCGCGGAACCTTCGACCGTGCCGGAGCACGGTGACCAGCGGTCTCTGGGTGGAACTACGCGGCAAAGGTTACGCGACGTGCCCCACCGAAGCCAAATCGCCCCCGGAGTGCGCCCCGTCACTCCGCCGGCTCAGGCCCGGGCCCGGCGCCGCCAGGCGTACCCGCCAGGCCACGCTGCCCACGCCACCGCCCGGACCGACAGGAGCGCGGCCGACGGGACGGCCAGCGGGCCGGTGAGCGCCCGGGTGGTCCGCCAGCACCGGCGGGGCCGCCCATGGGGCCACCGAGCCACTCAGGCCGAGGACCAGGGCGCCGACCGCACCTGCCGGCCCCGTAACGGAAGGGGCCCCGCCACGACTCGTGGCGGGGCCCCTTCACGGGCGTCGTGCTCAGCCCTCGGGGGTCTCCCGGAGGTTCTTCACCACGTTCGGGTCGACCGGGACACCCGGGCCCATGGTGGTGGTCAGGACGACCTTCCTGAGGTACTTGCCCTTGGCCGCGGACGGCTTGGCACGGAGCACCTCGTCGAGGACGGCGGCGTAGTTGTCGATCAGCTGGGTCTCGGAGAACGAGGCCTTGCCGATGATCAGGTGCAGGTTGGAGTGCTTGTCCACCCGGAAGGTGATCTTACCGCCCTTGATGTCCGAGACGGCCTTGGTGACGTCCATGGTCACCGTGCCCGTCTTCGGGTTCGGCATCAGGCCGCGCGGGCCCAGGATCCGCGCGATCCGGCCGATCTTGGCCATCTGGTCCGGGGTGGCGATCGCCGCGTCGAAGTCCAGCCAGCCGCCCTGGATCCGGGCGACGAGCTCGTCCGTGCCCACCTCGTCCGCACCGGCGGCGGCGGCCTCCTCGGCCTTCGCGCCGGCGGCGAAGACGATCACGCGGGCGGTCTTACCGGTGCCGTGCGGCAGGTTGACCGTGCCGCGGACCATCTGGTCCGCCTTGCGGGGGTCGACGCCGAGGCGCATCGCGACCTCGACCGTGGCGTCGAACTTGGTGCTGGTGGTGTCCTTGGCCAGCTTGACGGCCTCGGCGGGGGTGTAGAGCTTCGCCCGGTCGATGACCTCGGCGGCCTTGCGGTAGGTCTTGCTGCGCTGCATTTCTGACTACTCCTGTGGTCTTTGGCGGGCCGCGGTGTCCGCGCGCCCTCCCACGATCTTGGTCTGGTCTGGTCTGCCGAGGCCGACGTCAGTCGTTGACGACGATGCCCATCGACCGGGCGGTGCCGGCGATGATCTTCTCAGCCTGGTCGAGGTCGTTGGCGTTGAGGTCGACCATCTTCTTCTCGGCGATCTCGCGCACCTGGGCGCGGGTGACCGAGCCGACCTTCTGGCTCTGCGGGACGCCCGAGCCCTTCTCCACACCGGCGGCCTTGATCAGCAGCCGGGCGGCGGGCGGGGTCTTCAGCACGAAGCTGAAGCTGCGGTCCTCGTAGACGCTGATCTCGGCGGGGACGATGTCGCCCCGCTGAGCCTCGGTCTGCGCGTTGTAGGACTTGCAGAACTCCATGATGTTCACGCCGTGCTGGCCGAGCGCGGGGCCGACCGGCGGCGCCGGCGTGGCCTGGCCCGCCTTCAGCTGAAGCGTGAACGTCTTGACGAGCTTCTTCTTCGGAGGCATGTCACTTCCTGGGGCTTGAAACTGGGAAATGTGCCGGCCGCGGGCGCGCACGGTCAGCGCGGTGCGACAACGGCGACGTTCAAGAGTAGCGCAACGTCCCGCAGCCCCCTCCGCCGAGGTCGGCGGAGGCCGGGACGACGACGCCGGCGGCAGGCCGAAGCCCACCGCCGGCGACCAGCGTACGCGTCAGATCTTGGCGACCTGATTGAAGTTCAGCTCGACCGGGGTCTCGCGGCCGAAGATCGACACCAGCACCTTGAGCTTCTGCTGGTCGGCGTTGATCTCGCTGATCGTCGCCGGCAGCGAGGCGAACGCGCCGTCGGTGACGGTGACCGAGTCGCCGACCTCGAAGTCCAGGACCCTGACCTCGGGCTTGGCCTTCTTCTGCTCGGTCTCCACCGCCGGGGCGAGCCACTTGAGCACCTCGTCGAGGCTCAGCGGCGCCGGCCGGTCGGCCCGGTCGGTGGCACCGACGAAGCCGGTGACGCCCGGGGTGTTGCGGACGCAGGAGTAGGACTCCGCGGTCAGCTCCATCCGGACCAGGATGTAGCCCGGGAAGACCTTCGCCTGGATCTGCGACCGCTTGCCGTTCTTGACCTCGACCTCTTCCCGGGTCGGCACCTCGACCTGGTAGATGAAGTCCTCCATGTCGAGGGAGGTGATCCGGGTCTCGAGGTTGGTCTTGACCTTGTTCTCATAGCCGGCGTACGAGTGCACCACGTACCAGTCGCCGGGCGCGTAGCGCAGCTTCTGGCGCAGCTCGGCGACCGGGTCGTACTCCTCGTCCGGGGCCGGCTCGGTGGTCGGGAACTCCGGCTCGCTGGCGGCCTCGACCGACTCGTCACTGGCCGCCGTCGCCACCGTGGACTGCTCGTCCGTGGTCTCGGCGGTCTCGTCGTACTCAGGCACGCTCGCTCACTTCCGTCACTATCGGCTCAGTCGGCCGGTCAGCTGGGGTTGCCGAAGACCCACAGCACGCCCTTCGCGAACGCGAAGTCCAGCAGGCCCACGATCGTCAGCATCACCGCGACGAAGGTGACCACCACGGCCGTGTAGGTCAGTAGTTCCTTGCGGGTCGGCCAGATGACCTTACGCAGTTCGGCGACCACCTCGCGGAAGAAACGCGCGATGCGGGCGAACAGCCCCACCCGGTCCTTGTCGGTCCGGGTCCTCGGCTTGCTGTCGGCCGAACCGGCACGGGCCCGCGCACGGGTCGCGGTGCCGCCCCGGGAAACCGGCTCGTCCGCTTCGGTGGCGTCGTCGTCGGCGGCCACCTCGTCGACGATCTCGTCGCGCAGATCGTCGTCGCCGGCGTCCTCGCCGCGCCGCTTGCTCTCGGCCACTTCGCCCTCCGTCGCGGGATGTCGGGTCGCACGCCGATAGGCGTACGCGGCGCTGGTCACGCCGGCCGGACCAACCGTCCCGCGACGGGCCGCGGCCGGCGGACCGGACGAAGGGGGCCCGATTGCCTCGGAACCACCCCGCCGATACCACCACCACGGGCCGGACGCCGCCATTAGGCGGCGCGACCCACGGGAACGGTCAGGCCTGAGGCGCAGGGGTGACAGGACTTGAACCTGCAGCCTGCGGTTTTGGAGACCGCTGCTCTGCCAATTGAGCTACACCCCTGTGCGGCGACGCTCGCCCCGCCCGACCATGACGGTCGCGCAGGGGTCACTTGCCCCACGGCGGACCAGTGTACGGGTACCGTCCCGACTTTCCCAACCGGTCCTCCCCATCACGTGTCAGCGGGAGGTGCGGACCGTCGCCCGGGCCTGCGACAGGACCTTGTCCCCCAGGCAGGTCGCGGTGATGTCGAGCCTGGTCAAACCGTCTTCGGTGACCTCCTTGACCACCGCGGCGACCTCGATCTCGGTGCCCTGGTCGTCGTCCGGGACGACCACCGGACGGGTGAACCGGACACCGAAGTCGACCACCGCGTCGGCGGCCCCGGCCCAGGTGGTCACCGCCCGGCCGACCAGTGCCATGGTGAACATCCCGTGGGCGATCACCCCGGGCAGGCCGACCTTGGTGGCGGTCCGGTCGCTCCAGTGGATCGGGTTGAAGTCGCCCGAGGCGCCCGCATAGCGGACCAGGTCCGCCCGGGTCACCCGGTACGTCTGCGTCGGCAGCTCCATCTCAGGCCTCCCCGCGTACGACGATCTTGGACCAGACGGCGACCACCGGCTCGCCGGCGACGGTGCTCACGTCGGTACGGGTGGTCAGGAAGCCGTGCCCGCCCCGCGTGGTGACCTCCTCGATGGTGTTCACGCAGACCAGCTCGTCGCCGGCCACCACCGGCCGGGTGTACGCGAAGCGCTGGTCGCCGTGGACCACCCGGCTGTAGTCGACGCCCAGCGCCGGGTCCTCGATGATCTGCCGGCTGGCGGCCATGGTGACCACCACCGGGAAGGTCGGCGGCGCGACCACGTCGGGGTGCCCGAGGGCGCGGGCCGCCGCCGGGTCGTGGTGGGCGGGCTCGGTGGCGCCCACCGCGGTGGCGAACTCGCGGATCTTTTCTCGGCCCACCTGATAGGGGGCGGTCGGCGGATACGTCCGGCCGACGAAGGACGGGTCCAGGGACATGCCGCCGAACCTACACGGAAAGTACGAACGCCGACCCGTACGGGACGGGCGGCTCAGGCCGCGCCATCCGTGCGGATCGGCGTTCGGGTGTCGCTGTAGGACCGGGCCGGCAGAGCCGACCGCAGGTCAGCGGGTCTCGCGGTGGATCGTGTGCTTGCCGTCCCGGGGGCAGAACTTCTTCAGCTCGATACGGTCCGGGTCGTTACGACGGTTCTTGCGCGTGATGTAGTTGCGCTCCTTGCACTCCACACACGCCAGAGTGATCTTCGGCCGGACATCGGTCGCCTTCGCCACGGCGGAGTGCCTTCCTCGCTACGGATAACAACTACGACGCATCAGCCTATGCGGGCAATGCGCGGACATGCAAAGTGGGCGCCTGTGGCGCCCGTCCCACCGACCGCCGGGAACTGGCCCGGAGGACGAGAGTAGCGGTGGCCGGACTTGAACCGGCGACACAGCGATTATGAGCCGCTTGCTCTGCCATCTGAGCTACACCGCCGCAGGCGGGTCCAGCCGGACCCTCTGAGCCCCCTTACGGAATCGAACCGTAGACCTTCTCCTTACCATGGAGACGCTCTGCCGACTGAGCTAAGGGGGCCTACCCGATCACCCCGGAGGGCGTCGCGCAGGAGATACATTACACGGCCCCACGCCACCGGTGAAATCGGCTCCCCTTGTCGGGCGTACGCCCTGATCAGGGCACGACACGGAGGCGCGGAAGCTCCCCCGCGGAGATCGTCTCCGGGTCCACCTGGGCGCCGAACCAAGCCTCCAGCCGCTCGTACGGCAGGGGGCGGCTGAACAGGAATCCCTGCCCGATCTCGCAGCCGATGTCCTGCAGCAGCTCGAGGGTCAGCTCGCTCTCCACACCCTCGGCGACCACGGCCAGACCGAACTGCTGGGAGAGAGTCACCACCGCGTTGACGATCGCCAGGTCGCCCGGATCGGTCGCCATGCCCTGCACGAAGGAGCGGTCCACCTTCACCTCGTGCACCGGCAGCCGACGCAGGTGGGCCAGGGACGAGTCCCCGGTGCCGAAGTCGTCCACGGAGAGCCGTACGCCGAGGTCCCCCAGCCGGCGCAGGGTGGGGATCGGCCGCTCGGTGCCGTCCAGCACCCCGGCCTCCTTGATCTCCAGGGTGAGCAGCTGCGGCGGCACCCGGTACTCCTCCAGCAGCTCCCGGACCCGGTTCGGGAAGTGCTGGTCGGTGAGGCTGCGGGCGGAGAGGTTGACCGCCACCGCGAGCGGCCGGTCGCCGTGGCTCCAGTCCCGGCTGCGCCGCAGCCCCTCGCGGAGCACGAACTCGGTGAGCCGGCCCAGCTGGCCGGTGTGCTCGGCCACCGCGACGAAGTCCTCCGGGGCCACCGTGCCGTGCGCCGGGTGCTCCCAGCGGGCCAGGCACTCCACCCCGACCAGGCGGCGGTCCCGCAGGGTCACCTTGGGCTGGAAATAGACCTCCAGCGCCTCGTCCTCGAGCGCTCGGCGCAGGTCGCCGGCGAGGCCGAGCCGGCGCAGCGAGCGCGACTCCAGCGCCGGATTGAACAGTTGCACGCTGCCGGGCACCGACTTGGCCGCCGTAGCCGCCAGATCCACGCGCTGGAGCAGGGACGCCGCGTCACTTCCGTGGTCCGGGTGCACCACCACCCCGACGGCGGTGTCGACGTCCAGGGTGAGCGCGTCGAAGACCATCTCGTCTCGGATCTGCTCCCGTAGCTGGCCGGCGAGCTCGATGGCCGCGTCGGCGCTCTCCAGCCGGAGCGTCACCAGGAACTCGTCGCCCCCCGCCCGCCCGACCAGGGCCGACGACGGCGCACAGGCCCGTAGCCGGGCCGCGACCTCGGCCAGCACCTTGTCCCCCGCGGCGTGGCCGAGCGACTCGTTGACCTGGCGCAGCCGGTCAACGTCGAACAGCAGCAGCGCCACCACCTCGCCCGGCGCCCGGATCTTGACCGCCTCGTCCAGCGCGCCACTGATCCGCCTGCGATTGGGCAGCTTCGTCAACGCGTCGTGGTACGCGTCGTGCCGCAGCCGGTCCACCAGACGCGAGTTCTCCAGGGCCACCGCGGCGTGCGCCCCGACGGTCTCCAGCAGCGGCACGTCGGTACGGACGAAGTAGTTGCTCGCTCCGAGGCGGTTCACCACTTCCAGGGTGCCGATCACGGCCTGCCCCGAGCGGAGCGGGACGGCAATGACGTCCTTGACCCCCTGCGCCGACACCGGCCCCCGCAGGTCACCGTCGCTGGTCATCCCCCGCCCCAGCACGACGGTCCGGCCCTTGTCCCGGGCCCGCTGCCGCAGCTCGGCCGGAGTCGGCGCGACGTCCAACAGGCCGGAGTCGGCGATCCGCGAGGTCAACAGCACCTCTGGGTGCCGGCCCTGGGCGGGCAGCCACAGGGTGGCGTACTCCGCCTGCATCAGGGCCCGGACCCGGCCGAGCAGGGCGTCGGCGAGGGTGCCGTCCTGGCCGCTCTCGCTCACCGCCCGGCTGAGTTCGTACATGTCGGTGAGGGTGCGGTGCTGGCGGAAGAACTGCGCGTACGCCCGGTAGACCAGGACAAGTGCCGTGGTCAACGCGCCGAGCAGCAGCAGCGACCACCAGGTGTTGGCGATCAGGATCAGGATGATCAGGCCGCAGACGATGTTGATCGCCGCGGCCAGCAGCATCGACGGGGACTTGCGGAACGCCTCCCGGCCGGCCTGCCAGCCCTGGAGCAGGGTGTGCACCCCGGCGACCGAGGTGATGCTGACCAGGTTGACCATGCTGGCCGCCACGAACAGGGTCAGCCACGTCCGGGGGCCGACCCCCTCCACCGGCGGGAAGACCTGCAGCGCCAGCACGGCGACGGAGGAGCCCGCGGCGGCACGGGCCACGTTGAACCAGAGCTTGGTGTGCCCCATCCGGTGCTGCAGCTGGGTGAGGATTCCCGCCAGCGTGTAGATGACCACGACCGTGAGCGGCCGGACGAAGTAGAACGCCAGCACCAGCGGGATCTCGGTGAGGGTGACCCCGAGCGACTGGCGCCGGACGGTGAAGTTGAGCACCGGCAGCCCGGCCGCCACCATGGCGATCAGCAGCACGGTGGCCAGCGGCCACTCCCCGAAGGGGCGCGCGGCGATCATGCCGGTCACGGTGGAGCAGACCACCGCGAACAGGACCAGTGGGCCGGTGATCAGCCAGGCGTGGTCCGTCGAACGGGGGCCCGTGCGGCCGGAACCCGCCATGCCGCCCCCTCTAGAGACCTTGCCGCCTCAGCCCGACCCGACCGGCCGTCAGCGGGCGGGCATGTTCCAGATGACATCCATGGTCTGGGCGCCCCCGAGGTCCCAACCGTTGCCGACGAGGACGCCGCCGACGAGCGCGGCGAGCACGAGAAACGAGCCAAGCAGCCGGCCCATCCTTCGACCAGACATGTTCGCTCCTGTCGGGAAGTGTCACGGGTGGTAGAGGTTCCACGATCGTGCCACAGCCGGACCGACCCGCAAAGCGGACGGACGGCCGATGAGGGTCGCCCGCACGGGTCGATCCGATCGGCCAGGGGTAGGTCACCAGGCGGGGGACCCTGAGGCTGAGACCAGTAGGCACATGCTGCGGGTTCGGCCTTTAGCCGTGATCCTGCTCCTCACTGGCGAGCAGGGGCCATTGCGGCAGAAGCCCCCTCACGTGGCACAACGCCCGTAACGGAATTCGTCTTTCCGCCACCGGCTGGCGCCTCCACGTCACCACTATCGACAGCCGACGATACTCTTCCGCCCCGACACTCCGGCACTCCGCGCACCGACCACCCCACGACGGCCACCCGGCCACGAGCATGCCCCGTCCGGCCACAAGAACGCCAGACGTTCGTCGGACACCCGTCGCCCGTCCGAGCCCGTCCACTGCGGACCGGCAGCGGGTCCGCGTGCGGAACGGCCGCGGGTACCGCATAGGAGTGGCCGAGCGGGGCGAGCGGCGGCCAGGACGCCGTGCGAGTCACCGACCCAGCTACGGTGCGTCACCCGAAGGCCGTGCGGAATGAAGGCGCTGCACGAACGCGGGCCGCACCCTCAGGCGTCGATGGTCCGACCCGGAGGGGCAGGACGCTCGGCCATTCCGGTAGCTGCGCCCCCACACCAGACGCAGATCGCGGCAACTGCCGCGACCGCTGTCGCTATCGCGATCACCCAGGATGCCCGGCCACCCCAGATCCCGCGGTAGCACCAGGCGGAAGCGGCGGTAAGACCAAAGCAGCCACCAGCACCAACGGGAGCAGGCTCGCAACAGCCAGGCCCGTCAGGTTGTCCGAAACGTCAGCACGGTGGGCGGCCACCGCCATGGTGACGGGAAGACCGGCAAACAGCCACGCCAACACTGCGAGGGCTGCAGCGAGGACGAACTCGGCCCTGGCACGACGCGGGTTACCTGCCTCGTTCTCCACCGGCGAGTCGTTCATACCGGTCACCATCCGCGGTGGTGAGGGACCAGCACGAGGGCCGGCGAGAAGTCCCTCACCCGGAGCGGCAGGCCGGATCTCAGGCAGGCGGGACCGGTCTTCGGGGGCGACCATCGATTGATGGTGGCACGTGGGCGGCGAGGTGGGCCACCCACAGCAGCGGGGGACGACGACCTTGAGAGCCCGGGGCGGGTTCAGACGGGGACTTCGGCGCTGAGGACGATGGTGCATTCCTCGGGCAGGTGAAGGAACTCGGTTTGGCTGGCGGCGTTGTGGGCGAGGGCGATGAACAGGCGTTTACGCCAGATGGCCATACCGGGGCTACGGGTGCAGCGCAGGGTGATCCGCGAGACGAAGTAGGAGACTTCGTCGAGGGCGATGCCTTCGGCGAGGGGGTGGGGGGCGGCGCGGCACACAACCTCGGGGAAGTCGGTGGGGTCCTGAAAGCCGAAGACGGCGGTGATGTGGATGATGCCGTCGTTCGGGTCGCCGAGATCGTCGATTGTGAGGCGCTGGTTCCAGGGAATGTGCGGGACGTTGGCGGTGCGACCGGTAATGATCACAATTTTGTCGTGCCGGACGTGGTTGTGCGCGACGTTGGCGCGCAGCGCCAGAGGGGTGGTCTCCTTGTTGGGGTGGGGGAACACCGCGGTGCCCGGCACCCGGGGGACGTTCGTGGCGTGCAGGGTGTCGATGAAGTCGCGGAGCGGTCCTTCTCGCTCGGTCCGTCGGGCGGTGACGAGCTCGGCTCCGCGCTGCCATGTCAGCAGGATCGTGAACACGGTGATCGCGATGAGCAGGGTCAGCCACCCGCCGTGGGTGACCTTGGCCAGGTTCGCGGTGAAGAAGGTCAGCTCGATGCTGCCGAAGACGACCGCGAACAGCGCCAGCTGCCAGGTGGTCCACTGCCACAGCATCCGTGCGACGACGAGGAACAGGGTCGTGGTGATCAGGAATGTGCCGGTGACTGCCACCCCGTAGGCGGCGGCAAGGTTCGTGGAGGAGCCGAATGCGAACGTCACCAGCAGGACTGCCGCGAACAGGCTCCAATTCACCCCGGGCAGATAGACTTGCCCGTACTCGCGGCGGGAGGTCTGCCGGATGCGCAGATGCGGCAGGAAGCCCAGCCGCATGGCCTCCCGGGACACCGAGAACGCCCCGGATATCACCGCCTGGGATGCGATCACGGTGGCCACGGTGGCCAGGATGACCATCGGCAGCCGCGCCCAGCCCGGTAGCAGCAGGAAGAACGGATCATTCCGGCCGTCCGGCGTCCGGAGGATCAACGCGCCCTGGCCGAGGTAGTTGAGGGTCAGCGCGGGGAACACGATCGCGAACCAGGCCCGGCGGATCGGGGCGCGGCCGAAGTGCCCCATGTCGGCGTAGAGCGCTTCGGCGCCGGTGATCGCCAGCACGACGGCACCCATCGCGATGAACGCGATGACCGGGTGGTCCACGACGAAAAGAGCCGCATACGTCGGTGAAAGGCCGAACAGAACGCTCGGGTGACGTATCACCTCGGCCGCGCCGGCCACGGCGAGACTGGCGAACCACAGCACCATGATCGGCCCGAACACGGCCCCGACCCGTCCGGTGCCCCATCGCTGGATGGCGAACAGCAGGGTGAGGATCACCGCCGACACCGGCAGGACCACCACCGCCCACCGTGGGGAGATGACCTCCAGCCCTTCCACCGCCGACAACACCGAGATCGCCGGGGTGATCACGCTGTCGCCGTAGAACAGGGCTGCGCCGAGCGCCCCGAGCGTGAGAACGGTGGCGGCGCGCTTCTCGCTGGCCTTGAGCAGCGCCCTTCGGGCGAGGGCGGCCAGGGCCATCACCCCGCCCTCGCCGTCGTTGTCGGCCCGCAGAATGAAGCTGACGTATTTGACCGACACGATCAGGATGATCGACCAGAAGACCCACGAGATCACGCCGAACACGTCGGGGGCGTCCGGTGTCAGGCTGCGGTCGAGGGTGAAGACGGTCTTCAGCGCGTACAGCGGGCTCGTGCCGATGTCGCCGTACACGACACCCAACGCGCCCAGCAGCAGTCCCAGGCCCGCCGTCGGGCGACCCGCCAGTGATGTCTGGGACGCCGTCCCACCATCCTCCGCAGGCTCCTTGCCGCCTACGGCAGACTGCTCGTTGTTCGCACGCTCCGCCACCCCACAGGCATAGCAACCCGCATGCCGCTTATTACCCCAGACCTCCAAACTTTGGTCAGGCCAACTCTGAAGGGCAGGGCGCAGGAGGGGTCGGGCAACCGCGCCCGCGAGCTGGGCCGCCGCAGGGCCGTCGGGCGCTGAACAACGCTGCCCAATGACGACAGGTGCCGACGGCCTCTGCCCAAGTTGCGGAGGGTCACTTCGTAGCGACCAGCAACCGCCGAATCGTCTTACCTGTAGTTGGTGAACCGCAGCCCTCACCCGTACAACTCGCGATTCTGGGCGTGGCGGCGGACTCGGTACACCGCTATGAGTTGGCACACCCGTCATCAGGGCTCCTCTGCCCGTGATCACGGGTGGTGCCCCGGGACGAACGCCCGCGTGTCCTTGACCAGGCCGCCTCAACGGGTGACGGTCAGCGTATCGCCGACCCAGGGAGAGCCCCGCCACGCCTACAGCTTCACCTCACGTCCGGTGTCGGCGAGCCGCACCGTCACGGAGGAGGGGCGGATGTGCCGCTCCGCCACCACCTCCGCCCCAGATCGGGTCCCGTAGATCTCCAGGCAGATCGCCCGCCCGTAGCTGACGAGGCCGAATAGCAGCACTGCGGCGCCCATGACAAGGCCCGACACCGTTGCGGCGAGGCTCGATGCCGGCTTCGCCATGATCGGCTCGTTAGCCGACCACAGAGGCATGCCCCCGAGGGTGGCAGCCCGCAGCAAACCCGCGTCGCGCGCGAGATCGTCCCTTGCCAAGGCAAAGCCGCTTCGCGGTCCCCCACGTTGCGCGCCCGATCGACCGGGTCACCAGGGGCAATAGCGGTCAACGGGATCAGGAGACGACGAAGGCCCCTGATCCTACGTTTCCGCAGGTCAGAGGCCTGTCGCTCCCTGGTGGCGGGTAGAGGATTCGAACCTCTGTAGCTTTCGCGACGGATTTACAGTCCGCTCCCATTGGCCGCTCGGGCAACCCGCCAGGGCACCCCACCACGTCGCAACGCGGCGGCGGAAGCAAGGATAGCGGTTGCCCCCGGGCCTGCCGCAAGCGGGTACCGTCAGGGGGTCGTGGCGCTGGTCGGGCCGCGACCGCACAGCTTTGACCGCCGGACAGCAGGAGCATGAGCATGGCAGCGAACCCGTCGTTCGACATCGTGAGCAAGGTCGACCGCCAGGAGGTCGACAACGCCCTCCGCCAGGCGGAGAAGGAGCTCGCGCAGCGGTTCGACTTCCGCGGCACCGGCGCGGAGATCTCCTGGTCGGGCGAGGAGACGATCAGCCTCCAGGCGGAGACCGAGGAGCGGGTCAGCGCCGCACTGGACGTCTTCAAGGAGAAGCTGGTCAAGCGGAACATCTCCCTGAAGTCGCTGGACGCCGGCGACCCGCGCTCGTCGGGCAAGGTCTTCAAGATCGACTGCAAGGTCATCCAGGGCATCGACACCGACAAGGCCAAGACGATCAGCAAGAAGATCCGCGACGAAGGCCCCAAGGGCGTCCAGGCGCAGATCCAGGGCGACCAGCTCCGGGTCACCGGCAAGAAGAAGGACGACCTCCAGGCGGTCATCGCCCTGCTCAAGGGCGAGGACTTCGGCGTCGCCCTGCAGTTCACCAACTACCGCTGAGGCTCAGCGCGAGAAGATCAACAGCAGCACCACGGTCAGGATCGCGCTGATCAGCAGCGACCCGAGGCAGCCGACCCGGTTCGAGAAGAAGAGAAACATGATCAGGCTGTACCCGTCCACCACCGCGTGATGCACCACGGATCGGGCGAACCCCGGTCACCTCGCCGAGCGGCCGTCCCCATCCGGGGCCGGCCGCTCGGCGTTTCCCGACCTCCCGGGGTGTAACCGTCGGGGGCGGTGCGGGGTGTCCTGCTGTGGAGAGTCCGGCAGGAGGAGATGCGCATGGACGGGTCCGACGACTTCGACGCCTTCTACACGGCCACGGCGCGCCGCACGGTGCTGCACGTCTACGCGCTCTGCGGCGATCTCGGCGAGGCGCAGGACGCGGCGCAGGAGGCGTACGCCCGGGCCTGGCAGCGGTGGTCGCGGCTGCGGGAGTACGACGATCCCGCGGCCTGGGTGCGGACGGTCGCCTGGCGCCTGTCGGTGAACCGGTGGCGCGGCCTGCGCCGCTGGGCGGCGGCCCGGGTCCGGCTGGGACCGACGGCACCGGCACCCGGGCCCAACCCCGACCGGGTGGCCGTGCTCGACGCGTTGGCGGCACTGCCGGAGGCGCAGCGGCGGGTCGTCGTGCTGCACCACCTGCACGACATGTCCGTGGCGGCCGTCGCCGCCAGCACCGGCATGCCGACCGGGACCGTCAAGGCCTACCTCTCCCGGGGGCGCGCCGCGCTCGCGGTCCTGCTGGGCGACGAGGAGCTGGAGGATGTCGATGTCATCACGAATCGCTGAAGGACTGGCAGGGCTGGAGCAGGACGTGGCCGCCCTCCGGCTGGCCCCGCCAGCGGAGGTCCGGGCCCGGGGACGCGCCCGGAGCCGGCGCCGGGCCGCAGCACTGACCGGGGCGGCGGCCGCGGTGGCGGTCGCCGGCACCGCCCTACTGCCGGCGCTGATCGGCACAGGGGTGCCGGGCTGGCCGGCCGGTCAGCTGGCCGCCACGCCCTCCCCTACCTGTGCGCCCGAGCCGGCGCCGGTGAAGCGGCCCCACCCTCTTCTCGACCGGGCCCTGGCGCAGAGCCGCACCGCGAAGGTCTATCTGAGCCAGACGGCCACCGACGCACAGCGGAGGAGGATCGGTGAGGTGCTGCGCGGATCGGCGGGGGTCCGGGGCGTCGAGTTCAGCGACCACGCCGAGCAGTGGCAACGGTTCCGGGAAAACTACGTTGGGGTGTGCGGCGGTGCCGACCTGATCGCGGCGGTCGGCCCGGAGCAGTTGCCGGAGGCGTTCGTAGTCACCCTCAACGACCCCAGCGACTTTCCGCAGGTCGCGGGCACGGTGCAGGGCCTGCCCGGGGTGGACGAGGTGCTGCGGACCTTTGGCTGAGCGCGAGGCCGGGCTACGCGGCCCGGACCGCCGGCGGCAACTCAGTCGGTCGCCGGCGTCACCCGGAACTGGTCGACCTCGAACTCGCAGTTGTCCCCGCGCAGCCCGACCGCGCCCGCTCCCCCGATCGGCGCGCCACCCGTACCCGCGTCGGTCACGGCCAGCACCATCCGGTCGTCCCGCCGTACGTCGATGCCGACCGAGCCCGAGGCCGTGGTGGCGATCGCGACGTCGAAGGACTGCCAGACTCCTACCGGCACCGGGTACGGCGCCTGGCCGAGCGTGACGTACGTGCCGCCGTTGACGTCTCCCCCGGTCAGCTTCTTCTTGATCACCATGCGCCCGTCGCGGCGGTTCAACGACACCACGTAGAGCTCGGTCTCGTTCTTCCAGCGCAGGAAGAGGTGCAGCCCGTCGGTCGCGGTCGCCGGCTGCCGCCCGCGGTCGCTCAGGCCGAGGTTCCGCAGCCGGAGCGAGACGGTGACGTCCTCGAAGTCGTGTCGGCGGCTGCTCATCCGGAAGACGCTGGAGCCGGTGCCGGCGGCGGACGCGGCGTCGGGAGCGGCGGCGTCCGGCACCCCCGACCACGCCACCCCGCCACGGCGGTACAGCGAGCCGCTGGTCACGTCCCAGTCCCGGGAAACCCGCGCCCCCGGGGCGTCGGGGTGCCGGTGGGCGTACTCGTTCGTCACCAGGCCGTCGGCACCCGCGAACGACGGCGCGAACGGCTCCGGGGTCGCACCCCGCGTCCGGAGCACCATGACCGCCGCCACGACGAGCACGACGACCACCGCGGTCGCCGTCACGACCAGCAGCCGGACGCGCCCACGTGCGGGCGGGGTCGGCCGGTCGACGACGGTCGCCCGGCGCTCGGCAGGAGTCATGGTCACCCCTCCCATCGTCAACGCACCAGCGCGGTGCAGAAGCCGCGGTCCCGCAGCCCACTGATGATGCCCGGCAGCGCACGGACCGTGTTGCCCGACTCGCGGCTGCCGTCGTGCAACAGGATCACCGCGTCCGGTTCGAGCCGGCTCAGCACGGCCGCCTCGATGTCCTCGGGCGTCCGCCCGCGCCAGTCGTTGGTGTCGATGGTCCACCGCACCTCGCGCAGACGCAACGCCCCCGCCTGCGCGTGCACCTGCGGGCCGGTGCTGCCGAAGGGAGCCCGCAGCAGGGTCGGCGCCGGCGCCCCGGCCGCGACCACCGCGGCCTGGGTCCGCACGAGCTGGCTGCGGACCCCGGCGGCATCGAGATCGGCCAGGTGCGGATGGTCCCAGCTGTGGTTCTCCACCCGGTGCCCGTCGGCCGCCTCGGCGGCGACCAGCTCCGGATGCGCCTGGACCTTGGCGCCGAGTACGAAGAACGTCGCCTGGACGTCATGGGCGCGCAGCACGTCCAGCACCGGCCGGGTGTAGTAGTCGGGACCGTCGTCGAAGGTCAACATGATCCGCCCGCGGGTGCAGGGGTTGGCGGTGCTCGCCGGGTGCAGCGCCGCGGGATCGACGGTGAATCCGCTCGGTCCGGGATCGGGCACCGACGGGTGCCGTACGTAGCTGGTGAAGGCGAGCATCGCAGCGAGCGTGAGCAGGGCGGCCGCCAGCTCGGTGAGGTGCCGCCGCAGGGCGGGCGCACGCGCCCCGCCCTGCGGCGTGTCGATCGGATCCGTCATCATCCCGCCGTGTCGATGAGGGTGTAGTCGTCGGTCAACAGGCTGCCCGTGCCGACCAGGGCCAGCCCGAAGCTCAACGCGGTGGCGCCGCTGGGCACGGGCGGGGTCAGGTAGGCCGGGGTCGCCACCCAGGAACCGCTCGCCGGAACCACCGGACCGGTCGCCCAGTAGACCCACGAGCCGGCGGCGGTCCGGTAGTAGAGCACCAGCTGTGCCCGGGAACCCGCGCCCCAGCTGCCCCGGTAGTAGACGCCCGCCCGGTAGGTGTGGCCGGCGACGGCCGGTGGCGCACAGCTGCCCGCGTCCTGCCGGGTCACCAGCTTCCGGTCGCCGCTGGTCCAGGCGGAGACGGTCAACTGCTGGGCGTACGAGCCGCTGTGCGCGTCGGTCGTCCGGGTCCAGGCGTACGTGTTGGTGCCGAGGCCGCCGTACTGGAAGCAGGACGGCAACCCGTTGTTGGTCGCCGACTCCAGGGAGGCGTTCTGGACCAGCTCACCCGGCGTCGGCGCGGCGAGCGACGGACCCGGCACGCCCGGCTGGAGGACTCCGCCGATCACCTCGTCGACCGTCTTCACCGTGGTGCCGGCGTCCGCCCGCAACGCCAACCAGTCCAGGAAGGACGCGAGCGTCGCCGGGCTGACCTCGTAGTCCTCGCCGCACCCGTCGCAGACGTGGTGCATGACGAGCTGCACCCAGCCACCGCCGTGCTGCTCGGCCTGGGTCACGTAACCCTGCAGCGTCGCCAGCGTGGTGGTGGCCTTCACCGAGTCGGGCGTCTGGGTGAAGTACGCGGCGACGGGTGGCACCGACTCGGCGTACGGGCAACCGTTGCAGGAGCCCGGGGAGACCACCCCGCCGACCGACCGGGCGCTGTTGTAACCGCACTCGGCGGCGATCTGTCGGGTGGTGGCGTCGGCCGAACCGTACGGATAGGCCAGGTTCTTCACGGTGAACCCGAGGCCGAGCAGGGCGACCCGGTCGTTGCACAGCTCCCGGCGCTGATCGTCCGGGGATAGGGCGGTGAGCGCGGCGTGGCTGACGGTGTGGCCGCCGATCTCGTGTCCGGCCGCCGCGAGGGTCGCGAGGTCGGCCTGCGACATGAAGCCGGCCGCCCCGATCCGGGCACTGTTGATGTAGAAGGTGCCGTGCATCCCGTGCGCGTCGAGCAGGGGTCGGGCGTTCAGGTACTGGTCGTAGCCGCCGTCGTCGAAGGTGAGCGAGACGACGGTGGGGCCGGCGGCCCGGGCCGCGGTGGGTCGGGTGGCCGGCGCCAGCAGCAGCGCCAGGCCGACCACCAGGGCCGTCAGGATCGCCGGCCACCGGCGGACCGGCGCGATTGTCGAGGACATCAGGGACTCCCTACTGCCGTGGAGGGGACGGCGTCAGGTGACGGGAACGAGCGTGGGTGAGCCGTACGTGACCGCGTGCTCGGCGACACCGGTCAGGGCGAAGGTGACGCCGCCCTCGTGCAGTCGGTTGTCGAAGGTGGTGGTGAGCGCCGGGGCACCCGCCAGCCGTACGGTGATCGAATCCCCGCGGACCTGCACGGTGAGCTGCCCGGGGTCCCGGGCCGTCACGGTCGCCGTGGCGAGGACGGTGGTCGGCCCGTCCCCGATCTGCTGCCGGACGACCACCCGGCGGCGGCCCAGCAGCACCTCGACGGCTCCCCGGTGACCGGCGCCGGCGCCATCGCGGACGCCGACGATCGCCGACGTGCCGGGGCGGAGCCCGGTCACCGACATCGAGACGATGTAGTCGCGCCACTGGCTGGTGTTCACCTCGGCCAGCCGGCAGCCGGCGGTCGCCCGGGCGACGGCGGTCACCCGGATCCGGGCACCGGCGTCGACCACGCACGACGCGGACTCACCGGTCCAGGACAGCGTGGTGAGGTCGCGGGGCGGGGCGACCGGGATGGACCGGCGGACCATGCCGAGCAGCCCCGCCACGGAGGTGCTCCCCCGGACGCCGATCCGCGGCAGCAACCATCGGGAGGACGACGGGCTGGCGGCGTTGACGTGCCCGCTCGGCACGTCCTCGCCGGTGAACGCCAGCGCGAAGCCGGCCCGCTCCAGCAGCACCGGCAGTTCCCGGACGATCTCCGGGTCGTTCGAGATCCGACCGGTCTCGCCGTACGGGTAGGCGAAGGCCGTGCTGCGGTGCCCCAGCGTCCGCCGGAGGAACTCCTGGCTGCGGTCCAGGTCCGGGCCGACCCGGCGGCGCCACTGGTCCAGGGTCTCGGGCCGCCCGTCGACCAGGATCCGGTTGGTCAGCGCCGGTTGCATATCGCCGGCGACCGGCACCCAGGAGTGCAGGTCGTCGGTGTGTGAGCCGAACTCCCACCGTCCGCTGTCGGCCATGTCCCGGACCTGCCGGGTGGAGAGGAAGGTCGACGGGGTGCCCGGGCGGACGACCCGGCCGGTGGTCAGGAAGGCCACGGCGGTGAAGCCGTAGGCGCGCAGCACCGGATCGACCGTGGTCCAGGTCGTCAGGGATCCGTCGTCGAAGGTGAGCAGCAGTGGACGTTCGGGCAGCCCGACGGGACGGCCGGCCAGCGCCTCGCGTGCCTCGTCGAGCCGTACCGTCCGGTAGCCGGCCGCGGCGAGCGCGGCCAGGTGCTCGGCGAAGGCGCGCCGGGTCAACGTGCTGCCGGCCCGGTCGCTGTCGGAGACCCCGTGGTACGTCAGCACGGTGATCGCACCGGGGTAGCGGGGCAGCACGGGTGCCGGCGGCGCCGGGACCGTCACCGCGCTCAGCTGGGGCGGATCGAAGGGCCGGCTCAACGCCACCCAGCTCACCCCGGCGGCGACCAGCGCGGCCACCGCCACCAGGCCGGTCACCAGGCTGAGCAGTCGACTGCCCAGGGGTTTACGGTCAGTCACGGGCCACCACCAGAATCCGTTCCGTCGGGGCGTCGACGACGGCCGGGGGCGGGGGCGCCGCCGGTGGCGGCTGCGCGCCCCGGGTGCCCCAGCTGCCGTCCCGGATCCGGGCGATCGCCCAGAGCAGCTGCGGGGAGAAGAGGATGTAGAAGAACGTGCCGAGCAGCGCGTACAGCCAGAGGCCGTCGTGCCGCAACATCCGGTACACCAGCGCGTACGCCCCGGCGACCAGGTAGAGGCCGGTGAAGTAGACCAGCGGGAAGTGCCCGTCGACGAAGGGCTGGACCAGGCTGTAGAGCACGATCACCGGGCTGAGCAGTCCGGCGGTGGTCTGCACGGCGACCGACGGCAGCGCCCTGGTCCGGGTCCGCCAGATGTGGGCCAGCAGCAGCGGGCCTTCCCGGGTCCAGGACTTCTTCCAGCGCAGCTGCTGGCGCAGGAACTTCCCGTACGCCTCCGGGGCGTCGGTCCAGGCCTCCGCGCGGGCGTCGTACCGGGTGGTCCAGCCGGCCTTGAGCACCCGGTTGGTGAGCGCCCGGTCGTCGCCGTAGGTGCACTCGACGCCGAGGAAGCGCTGGTGCTCCCAGGCTTCGAGGAGGTCGACCACGGCGGACCGGCGGTACGCGGCGAAACATCCGGAGCAGCAGGTGACCGCGCCGAGCACGGACTCGGCGCTCTTGAGCAGTTGGAAGGAGACGTAGTACCGGACGGCCTGCATCCGGGTGAGGGTGTTCGCCTCGGCGTTGCGGACGTAGGTCAGGCCGGAGATCGCTCCGACCTTCGGGTCGGCGAAGCCCTGCACCAGGGTGCGGATGGCGTCGGGCGCCGGCATGGAGTCGGAGTCGACGAAGACCAGGATCTCCGCCGAGGTGGCCCGGATTCCGGCCGCCATCGCGGCCCGCTTGCCCTGGTTGTGGCCCAGGTCGATGCAGCGGACGGCCCCCGGCGGGTACCGTCCGGCCGCGTGCAGCATCTGCTGCCACGTGTCGTCGCTGGAGCCGTCGTTGACGACGACGATCTCCAGTTTGCCCGGGGGGTACTCGAGCGCGAGGCAGGAGTGGATGGTCCGGCCCACCGCCTCGCCCTCGTTGTACGCCGGCACGATGATCGCCACGGAGGGCTCCAGCCCGGCGTCGCGCGGTGGCCGGTAGAACGCCGCGAGGACGAACCGGCTGAGCACGTAGCTGCTGATCAGGATGGTGTAGCAGGCCGCCGGGAGGTTGCCGCGGAGGAACATCACCTTGATGCCGACGTGCCAGCCGATCAGGACGGAGATGGCGACGATGCCGAGCAGCGTGGCGAGCTGGACCGGCCCCCGGCGGGTCCGGTCGGCCCGGTGCCGTTCCGCGCCGCCGAAGCCCGGGGCGTGGTGACCGGTGTCGGCCGGGCGTACCGGTGGGAGGAACCGGGTGTCCGGCTCGTCCAGCACGACGGGCAGCCGCGCGCTGTCCGTCGCGCCCGGGTGCCCGTGGCTGACCGGACGACCGGCCCAGGGGAGGTCGGCGGGTGGGTGGCCAGGGCCAGATCTCACAGCCGGACCCGCCCGAGGGCCGGCGCCAGTCGGTAGGTGGCGTCCAGGACCAGCGGGTGCCCGTCGAGCCAGCTCAGGTCGGCACCCGTGTGCAGGGTGTGCATGAGCACCAGGTCGGCGTCGGCCGCCGACGGCGTCGCAAGGCCGGTGAGCGGGCCGGCGGCGGACGACAGCCGCGGCACGTACGGGTCGTGGTAGCTCACGGTGGCACCGCTGTGCCGCAGACTCTCGATGATCTCCAGGGCCGGCGACTCCCGCAGATCCTCCACGTCCGGCTTGTAGGTGACCCCGACGACCAGCACCCGGGCCCGACTCAGGGAAAGGCCGGCGTCGGCGAGCATGGTGCGGATCCGGTCGACGACGAGCCGGGGCCGGCCGGCGAGCGCGGACATCGCCTGCTCGGTGACCGGCATCGGCAGTCGCGCCGCGCGCAGCTGCCAGAGCAGGTAGTACGGGTCGCAGGGGATGCAGTGGCCGCCGGCCCCGGGCCCGGGCAGGAAGCGCATGAAGCCGAACGGCTTGGTGGAGGCGGCGTCGATCACCTCCCGTACGTCGAGGCCGAGGGCCCGGCTGGCCTCGGCGATCTCGTTGGCGAAGGCGATGTTGACGGCCCGGAAGCTGTTCTCCAGGAGCTTGGTCATCTCGGCCGCCTCGGCCGACGAGACCTCGTGCAGCTGCGGGCCGTAGCCCTTCAGCGCGCCGATCGCCCGGGCCGCGCACTGCGGTGTCACCCCGCCGAGCACCCGGGGCACCAGGGACTGCGGCCGGTCGTTGCCCGGGTCGATCCGCTCCGGGCTGAACGCGACGAACACGTCGACGCCGGGGCGTAGACCGCGTGCCGCGAGCGGTTCGGCGAGCAGCTCCCGGGTGGTGCCGACGTAGCTGGTGGAGGTCAGGATCAGCACCTGACCGGGGACTGCGTGCGCGACGACCGTCTCGCAGGCCCGACGCAGGACCCGCAGGTCGGGGACGAGCTGCGGGTCGACCGGCGTGGGTACGCAGATCAGCACGGCTGCGGCGTGGGCCAGCCGGGCCGGTTCGTCGGCCAGCTCGAAGGCGGCCCGGTCGGCCAGGGCCTCGTCCAGGCGGTCCAGGTCGGCGTGGAGCAGGTCGACCCGACGCTGGCCGATCGCGGCGAGCCGGTCCGGGTCGACGTCGATGCCGAGCACCCGGTGGCCGGTGGCGTGCAGGGCGAGGGCGGTGGGGAGCCCGACGTACCCCAGACCCAGGACGGCGACGTCGTGGGTGGGGGGCGTCCCGGCGGCGGCCGCACCGGCCACCGGCTGGAATTGCGGAAAAGCACCGGACCGCGCGGAAACGGTGACGGTCATGAACCGTTCTCCTCTGCCTCGGAAATGCGCAGGACAACGCCGGGAGCGCCAATAGCGCCGGACTCTTTCTTTCCGTTACACGGGTGTCGGGAAGCTGACAACAATCCCGTTCGGACAGCCGCCGCCGACCGTCGAACACCAGGTGAGCAACCGGAAAGCCTGGCGCGCCACCTATGGAGATCGAACGGGAGCGCGTCCACGAATGCAACGACGTGAGCCGAGATCAGCTATTCACGGGCACCAGGTGCGACTAAAGGTGCCACGCCTGCCGACCGACCTACGGGCCGGTCGGACGATCATCCGGGAATGGGACGTTAATTGTCGCCGGTAATATGTCGGGCCGGTCGCCGAACGCGGCCCGGAACCCCATTGGCATTGACCGTGCGGCAGCCGCGGGCCCACCCGAGCGGGTGCCGGGCTCGGCGGTCCGGGTCAGCCGGCGACGAGTTGCTCGGCACGGACCGCCGCCGCCTCGGCGCGGGCGATCGGCCCGGCGGGCAGCGGACCACCGCCCTGCCGGCAGGCCTGCGGTTCCGGCGCCGCTATGGCCGGGTCGCCCCGCCCGACGTCTCGCCGTCAACCGGGGTCGGCTGATCGCTGCGTGACTCGGTGGCCGAGCCCCGTCTGCCCGTCGGGTCCTCATCGCCGATGTACGCCCGCGCGGCGGCGATCAGGCCGTCGAGCTTGTCGCGCGTCGTCACCAGATCGGTGACCTTCCCATCGATACGATCGCGTTCGGCCAGCATCTTCCCGATCATGTTCGGACCGGTGACCGAGACCGGCGAGAAGACGCAGGGCAGCAACTCCAGGACCGTTCGGCTCGGCAGGCCCGCCGCATACAGCCGCTGGATCCATTGGACCCGGTCGACCGCGCTCTCCGGATAGTGCCGCTGACCACCCGCGCTGCGCTCGGCGGCCAGGAGATTCTGCTCCTCGTAGTAGCGCAGCGCCCGCACGCTGACGCCGGTCCTGGCGGCAAGCTCGCCGATGCGCATGGACCCTCCCCCGATGATCCAGCTCACAAGTATTTGCCCCTGACGTCAACGTCAGGTTCTAGCGTAGCGACCTGACCGGGGCAGCATCCCGCCTCTGGTTCGCCGGCGGCGGACGACCCACCGGCATGCCGGTTCACCTGCGACAAGAAGGAAGAAGTTGTCATGAGCGATGAGCGAAAGATCCAGGAGATTCTGGCCCGCTACGTCCGCGCCACCGACCGGCGCGACGGCAGGACACAGGGTGCCTTGTTCACCGACGAAGCGGTCGTGCAGAGCTTCTCCAAGACCGGCCCCGACAGCTACGAGCCCGTCGCGCCGCCCCTGATCGGCGGGGCAGCCGTGGGCTACGCGGTCGACAACTACATGGCCCCGCACCCGCAGGGCGGTTCCAGCCACCACGTGACCACCGACCACATCATCGAGGTCGACGGCGACCAGGCTCACATGAACGCACAGTTCATCGTCTTCCGGATCCAGGCCGCCGCGCGGCCGGCCGACGGCTGGGCGGCCGGCACCTTCGGCGCCCAGGGCACGGTGCAGCCCATCGAGTCCGGGTACTACGACACCGACCTGCGCAGGATCGACGGCGAGTGGAAGATTGTGGGCCACCGCATTCTGCTGGACATGCCGTACGCCATCCCGGGAATCTGAGATGCCGCTGATCAGGCCGTACCCCGGTCTACGGGGCTCAGCCCGGCGCGCGGCCGTTTCCTGAGGGAGACGGCCGCGGCCGTACGGCGGTCACACGGCGACGAGTCGCTCGGCGCGGACCGCCGCCGCCTCGGCGCGGGCGATCGGCCCGGCGGGCAGCGCGGCGACCCCGGCCCCGACGGCGACCGCCGCCCCGGCGAAGAGGAACGCCCAGGGCACCCCGCCGGCGTGGTCCACGATCAGCCCGGCGACCGAGCCACCGGCGGCGCTCGCCGCCACCGACATGGTCACCACCCAGGTGTACGCCTCGTTCAGCATGCCGGCCGGGGCGATCCGCCCGACCAGGGTGTTCTCCAGGGTCAGCGCGGGGGCGATGGCCGCCCCGCCGACCACCAGCGCGGCGCCCAGGGCCAGCGGGCCCGGCATCACGGCGAACACGGCGAAGCTGCCGGCCACCCCGGCGAGCAGCCAGGCGAACTGCCGGGTCATGTTCGGCGACGGCCGGCGTACGCCGAACCAGAAACCTCCGGCGGCGCTGCCGATCCCCCAGACGGCGAGCAGCACCCCGGCCATGCTCTCCGGGTCGGCGGTGGGCTGGTCGCCGGCGAAGGCCGGCACGATCACCCCGGCGGCGCCGAACGCGATGCCGAGGCTGGCCACGCAGACCAGTAGCGCCGGAAATCCGCCCACCCGCAGCGGGCCCAACCCCCGGGCGTGGTGCTCGCGCGGGTGCGGGCGCCAGCCGCGCATCACCCGGCCGAGGGCCACCCCGACGGTGCCGACCAGGGTGACCACGGCGGCGCCGACCAGCGCGGCGGCGGCATCGGCGACCAGCACGAAGCCGGCCACCAGCAGTGGTCCGAGCACGAAGACGATCTCGAAGAGTGAGGTCTCCGCGGCCAGCGCGGTGTTGCGCAGCCGCTGCCGGCCGGACGCGGGTGCGGTGAGGTCGTTCCAGGCGCCCCGGATCGCCGCCGTCAACGGCGGGTAGGTGGCCCCGGCGACGCCGGCGGCCAGGTAGATCAGCCCCAGGCTGCCGGCCTCGGCGCGGCTGGCGCCGAGCAGACCGAACAGGGCGAGCGGGTGGGCGACGGCGGTCACCAGCAGGACCGGGGTCGGACCGACCCGGTCCGCGATCCGGCCGGCGACCGGGCTCAGCGCGGCGCCGGAGAGCGCGTAGATGCCCCCGGCGACGGCGGCCAGCGAGTACCGGCCGGTCACCTGCTCCACGACCAGCAGCAGCGCCAGCGGCGTCATGCCGATCCCGAGTCGACCGACGATGCCGAGGACCAGCAGCAGCGGCGCCCCGGGGATCCGCCAGACGCCCAGGTACTGGCGCAGAGCGGCCACGGTCGACCTCCGGGATGTAATGGGTGCGAGCCTTTCCGACCCTAACGCCGGACGCACCGGCCGGAAAGCGGATATGACGCGCACGACGCCCCCGTACCCAAAGATCCGCCCGTGTCCGGCGGACCGGACACGGGCGGACGGGGTGGGGTGGGATCAGCGCCGGAACTGCACCGGGCCGGTATTGGCCGCCAGCTGCTCCAGCCGGGCGACCCGCTCCTCCATCCGGGGGTGGGTGGAGAAGAGCGCCGCGATGCCGCCGCCCCGCTTGAACGGGTTGTCGATCATCAGGTGGGCGGTGCTGGTGAGCTGGCCCTGGGCGGGCAGCGGCCGGGTCTGGGTACCCACGTGGATCTTCCGCAGGGCACTGGCCAGGGCCAGCGGGTCCCCGGTGAGCTGGGCGCCCGAGGCGTCCGCCTGGAACTCCCGGCTCCGGCTGATCGCCAGCTGGATCACGGTGGCCGCGATCGGGCCGAGGATCAGGGTGAGCAGCAGCACGACCGGGTTCGGGGCGTCCTCGTCGTCGCCACCGCCCAACGGGATGAACCAGGCGATGTTCGCCAGTGCGGTGATGATGCCGGCCAGGCCGGCCGCCACGCTGGAGATCAGGATGTCCCGGTTGTAGACGTGCGACAGCTCGTGCCCGATCACGCCGCGCAGCTCCCGGTAGTCCAGGATCTGGGTGATGCCCTGGGTGACGCAGACCGCGGCGTGCGCCGGGTTACGACCGGTCGCGAACGCGTTGGGCTGCGAGGTCGGGCTGACGTACAGCCGGGGCATCGGCTGCCCCGCCTCGGTGGCCAGCTCCCGCACCATCCGGTACAGCTCGGGGAAGTCGGCCTCGCTGACCGGTTGCGCCCGCATCGAGCGCAGCGCGAGCTTGTCGGAAAAGAAGTAGCTGACGCCGTTCATCAGCAGTGAGACGACGACGGCGATGACCAGGCCGCCACTGCCGCCGAACCAGTAGCCCACCGCCAGGATCAGCGAGGTGAGCAGGCCGAGCAGCGCGGCGGTCTTCAGACGGTTGTGATGCACGGTCACTCCTTCGGTGCGCGGGTCGCGCGGGACCCGCTGACCGGTCCAACGTCACCGGTACCCGTCAACCATCCTGCTCATGGCTGGAAGTTGACTGGAGATTCCTGTGCGTCCGCTGTGCCGACCGGACAGCGGGGACGAGCCGGGGCGGAGCCGGTCAGCCGGCCGCGAGATCCAGCACCAGCTGTGGGGCGAAGCCCACCACCACCGCCAGCGCGGTCGCCACGGCCAGGGCCACGGTGACGGTCCAGGCCGGGCGGACCGGCACGTCCGCACCCCGGGCGGCCGGCTCGGCGGCGTACAGGGTGGCGGCCAGCCGGAGGTAGTAGGCCAGGCCGATCACCGCGTTGAGCGCCACCACCAGGGCCAGCCAACCCGCGCCGCCGGTCAGCAGCGAGCGGACCACCGTCACCTTGGCGAAGAGACCGGCCAGCCCCGGCGGCAGCCCGGCCAGCCCGATCAGCGCCAGCGCGAACGCCGCCCCCACCCACGGGTGCCGGCGGGCCGCGCCACGCAGCTCGTCCACCGTGCCGCCGTCCGCGCCGGCCGGGCGCAACGCCACCAGCGCGGCGAACGCCGCCAGCTCCAGCAGGACGAAGAAGACCGCGTACGCGACGGTGGCGGCGTACCCGGCTGTCCGGGCCTCGGCGGTGCGCCCGGCCGCCAGCGCCAACGCGCCCAGCGGGGCCAGGATGTACCCGGCCTGAGCCACCGACGACCAGGCGAGCAGCCGGACGGTACGCCGCTGGCGCAGCGCGACCAGGTTGCCGACGGTCATGGTCAGCACGGCGAGCAGGGCGAGCACCGGGCCGGTGACGTCGGCCGGCAGTGCCCGCTGCACCACTGCGAGCAGGGCGATCACCCCACCCAGCTTCGAGGCGGTCGAGAGGTACGCGGCCACCGGCAGCGGCGCCCCGTCGTAGGTGGCCGGGGCCCAGGCGTGGAACGGCACCGCCGCCACCTTGAAGGCCAGCCCGAGCACCACCAGCGCGACCGCGGCGGTGAGCAGGGGCAGGTCGGGGGCGTCCCCGATCAGCGCGCCGAGCCGGCCGAGATGCAGCCCGCCGGTGACCGCGTAGAGCAGCGCCGCGCCGAGCAGGGTGAGCGTGGTGGCGACCACGCTCACCACGAAGAAGGTGACCGCCGCCTCGGCGCTGGCCAGGCTGCCCCGGCGCAGCCCCACCAGCACGTAGAGCGGCAGGGTGAGGGTCTCCAGGGCGACGATCAGGGTGATCAGGTCACCGGCCGCGCCGAGGACCACGCCGCCGGTCATCGAGCAGGCCAGCAGGAAGCAGTACTCCCCCACCGGCGTCGTCCCGTCCGGCCGCAGCAGCGGGCCGGAGATCGCCAGCACCCCGAGGGTGAGCAGCGCGAAGACGCCGGCGACCAGGGCGGCCCGGTCGTCGAGGACCCAGGAGCAGTCGGCGCCGGCGCAGAACGTCCGCCGGGTGTCGCCCGCGCCGACCAGCGCCGCGCCGACGGCGGTGGCGACGGCGCCCGCGGCGGCCACGGCCACCGTCGCGCCGGCCCGGGCCAGCAGCAGGTCCGCCAGGAGCACCAGTACGGCGGTGCCGGCCGCCAGGTACGCGGGCAGCAGCGCCACGTTGTCCACGCTCTGCACCAGACTCATCCCGCCACCTCGCCGCGCGTCCGATCCGGAGCCGGTCTCACCGGACTTCACCTTCGTTCGCGACTGCGGGGCTCCGCTGCGCTGCACTCCTCGCGCTCACCGGAGCACCTTCGTTCGCGACTGCGGGGCTCCGCTGCGCTGCACTCCTCGCGCTCACCGGAGCACCTCCACCAGGGCGTTCACCGGGCCGGTGGCGTAGCCCAGCACCAGCATCGGCGCCAGCCCGACGGCCAGCGCGAGCAGCACCAGCGGCGCCCAGGCGGTCAGTTCCGCCCCGGCCAGGCCGGGCGAGAGCCGTCCCACCACCGGGCTGGGCCGGCCGTGGGTGACCTGGCGCAGCAGCCGCAGGAAGTACGCGGCGGCGAGCGCCCCGCCGATCGCGGCCAGCACGGCCAGGGTGATCCAGAGCGGCCCGCCCCGCCGGACGGCGGCGACCACGGCGAACGCCTCGCCCCAGAAGCCGGCCAGCCCCGGCAGGCCCAGCGAGGCGACCGCGGCGAAGCCGAGCAGCCCGGCGAGCCGGGGCGCGGTCTCCCGCAGCCCGGACAGCTCGGCGAGTGCCCCGGTGTGGGTGCGGTCCTTGACCGCGCCGGCCAGGAAGAAGAGCAGACCGGTGATCACCCCGTGGGCGATGTTGCCGATCAGCGCCGCCTGGATGCCGGTGGCGGTCAGCGTGGCCACCCCGAGCAGCACGAAGCCCATGTGCCCGACGCTGGAGTACGCGATCAGCCGCTTGAGCTCGCTCTGGGCCAGGCAGACCAGCGAGCCGATCAGGATGGCGGCGACGGCGAGCACGCCGAGCGCCGGAGCGGCCCAGCGGGCGCCCTCGGGGGCCACCCCGACCGCGATCCGGACCAGGCCGTACGTGCCCATCTTGAGCAGCACCCCGGCGAGGATCACGCTGCCGACGGTGGGCGCCTGGGTGTGCGCGTCGGGCAGCCAGGAGTGCAGCGGCCAGAGCGGGGCCTTCACCGCGAAGGCGAGTGCCAGCAGGGTGAACGCGACCAGCTGGGTGCTCCGGGACAGCCCGGCCCCGCCGGTCAGCGCCACCACGTCGGCGGTGCCGGCAGCGGCGACCACCACGAAGACGCCGACCAGCAGCAGCACCGAGCCGAAGAGCGTGTAGAGGGCGAACTTGCGGGCCGCCCGCCGCCGGTCGTCCCCGCCCCAGCCGGCGATGATCGCGTACATCGGCAGCAGGACGACCTCGAAGAAGGCGAAGAAGAGCACCAGGTCGAGGGCGAGGAAGGTGCCGAGGATGCCGACCTCGACCACCAGCAGCAGCGCCACCAGCGCCCGACCGCTCCCCCCGCCGGCGGGCACCCGCCACACGGTGTAGCCGCAGCAGAGCAGGGTGAGCAGCGCGGTCAGCACCACCAGCGGCCAGGAGATGCCGTCCACCCCGAGGTGGAAGCGCAGGTCCAGGCTCGGCACCCAGGGCAGGTCGAGCTGGTGCCAGGGCTGCACGGCCGGGCGCGGCCCGTAACCGAACCAGCCGTGGTCGCCGAGCACCAGCAGCGCCGACCCCACCAGGGTCAGGGCGGCGACCGCCGTACCGAGCAGCCGGGCCGCCCGGTCTCCGGGTGTCACCGCGACCGCCAGCGCCCCGGCCGCCGGCAGCACCAGGACCGCGACCAGCAGGAACTCCCCGAGACTCATGCGGCCCCTCCGATCAGCACGGCGGCCAGGCCGATCAGCACCGCGCCGGCCAGCACCGCCGCCGCCGCGCGGGGCAGCGCCGCCCGGTGCAGCGCGGCCAGGCCACCGCCGAGGCCGTACGCGCCCCGGCCGGTGGACTCGACCAGGCCGTCCACCCCGACCTCGTCGCCGGTACGCACGGCGCGGGCGAGCGCCGTCGTGGGGCGTACGACCAGGGCGTGCTGGACGTCGTCGAGCCGGAACGCGCGGGCGAACACCGGCCGCAGCGGACCCAGCGCGCCGGCCGGGTCGGCGGCCCGATCCCGCCGCCAGCCGGCCCAGGCCAGCCCGGCGCCGACCAGCAGCAGCACGGTGGGCAGCAGCAGCGCCGGCCCGAGGTGGACCAGCTCCACGTCGTCCTCCGCGAGCGCCGGCAGGAGGACCCGGTCGGCGAAGGGCGGCCAGAACGCGGCCAGCCCGAGCAGCGCGGCGGGCACCGCGAGCAGCAGCACCGGCCAGCGCATCAACGCCGGCGGGTCGTGCGGCTCGAGCAGTGGCATCCGGGGCGCGCCGAGGAAGGTGCGCAGCAGCAGCCGGGTGGCGTACCAGGCGGTGACGACCACGCCGAGCAGCCCGGCCAGCCAGACCAGCCAGCCCACCCAGGTCGGGGCCGGGCCGGCGCCGTCCAGCGCGGCGGCCTCGGCGACGGCGAGCACGCCGTCCTTGCTCCAGAAGCCGGAGAGCGGCGGCACCCCGGCCAGCGCGCCGAGGCCGATCAACGTGCACCAGAAGGTGACCGGCATGTCCCGGCGCAGCCCGCCCATCCGGGACATCAGCGTGGTGCCGACGGCGTGGATCACCGCGCCGGCGGCGAGGAAGAGCAGCGCCTTGAAGGCCGCGTGGGTCAGCAGGTGGAACAGCGCCGCGGCGGGCGCGCCGACCGCCAACGCCCCGGTCATGTAGCCGATCTGGGAGACCGTCGACCAGGCCAGCACCCGCTTCAGGTCGTCCTGGGCGGTGGCGGCGAACGCGCCGAGCAGCAGGGTGATCGAGGCCATCACCCCGAGCACGGCCAGCGCGGTGGGGGTGGCCGCGAAGAGCGGGTAGAGCCGGACGACCGCGTAGACGCCGGCCGCGACCATGGTGGCGGCGTGGATCAGCGCGGAGATCGGGGTCGGGCCGGCCATCGCGTCCGGCAGCCAGGTGTGCAGCGGGAACTGGGCGCTCTTGCCGGCCACCCCGGCGAGCAGCAGCAGGCAGGCGGCGGTGCGGGTGCCGGTGGAGTAGTCGTGGGCGAGCACGTCGGCGATCCGGAAGCTGCCCGCCGAGACGCCGAGCAGCGCGATGCCCAACAGGAAGCCGACGTCACCCACCCGGGTGACCAGGAACGCCTTCATCGCGGCGGCCGGCGCCTCGGGCAACCGCCGGTCGTGGGCGATCAGCAGATAGGAGCAGAGGCCCATCACCTCCCAGCCGACCAGCAGCAGGATCAGGTCCCCGCTGACCACCACCAGCAGCATCGCGGCGGTGAAGAGGCTGATCTGCGCGGCGTACGGCGGGTAGCGGTGGTCGACCTCGACGTCGTCGTGCGGGCCGCGGCGCAGGTAGGCCACCGAGTAGACCTGCACGGCCAGCGCCACCGCGGCGACGGCGACGGCGACCAGGGCGGCGGCGCCGTCCAACCGGACCCCGAGGGTGACCCGCAGGCCACCCAGGTCGATCCAGGTGGTGGCGGTCTCCACCGGGTCGCCGACCCGGGCCAGCAGGGCGACCGCCATCAGCAGCGCGCCGGCCGCGCCGGCGACACCGAGCCCGATCGCCGCCCGCCGGGCCCGATCCTCCCCGGTGGACGCCCCGCGCGGCGAGGGCGGCAGCAGCAGCCCGAGCAGGCCGGCGACCAGGGGTACGGCCGGCAGGGCGGCCCCGAGCAGCCCGGTCACTTCGTCCCCTCCGGTCGGTCGGCGTCGGCCGGCCCGGTCGACAGCCGGCCGCCGGTCGTGGTGGCCGGCACGGGCGCGGGCGGCTCGGTCAGCGGCACCTCGTCGACGGCGACGCTGGCCCGCAGCCGGTAGAGCTGGAGCACGATGGCCAGGCCGACGCCGATCTCGGCGGCGGCCAGCACGATCACGAAGAGCGCGAAGACCTGCCCGGAGTGCGGGAGCTGGGCGCGGACCGTGGTGTCGGCGGTGACCAGGATCAGGTTGACCGCGTTGAGCATCAGCTCCACCGCCATCAGCACCAGCACCGCGTTGCGCCGGCGCAGCACGCCGTAGACGCCGAGGCCGAACAGGACCGCGGCGGTGACATAGGGGATGACCGGCCTCACGGGCGGCCACCCCGGTTCGCGGCCGGCGTGGCGGCGGCCCCGGCGGGCGGCACCGGGGCGGTACGGGCACCGGGCGGCCCGACCCGGCCCGGCCCGGCCGGTGCGGCGGTCGCGTCCGGACGGCTGCCGATGTCGGGGCGGGACAGGATGATCGCACCGACCAGGGCGGCGAGCAGCAGCACCGACAGCACCTCGAACGGCAGCACCCAGGAGCGGAAGACCTGCTCGCCGAGGCGCTCGGCGGTGCCGGCCGCGGGCAGCTCCACCCGGGACCAGCGGAACGCGTCGACCAGCAGCACGGCCAGGCCCAGCCCGGCGCCCCCGCCGATCAACGCGGCCGGCCAGCCCGGGCGGTCCAGGTCGTCGGAGGCGCCGATCGGGGCCCGGGTCAGCATCACCGCGAAGAGCAGCAGCACCACCACCGCGCCCACGTAGATCAGCACCTGCACCCAGGCCACCAGTTCGGCGGTGAGCACCAGGTAGTCGCCGGCCAGCGCGCCGAGGCAGACCACCAGGTAGAGCCCGGCCCGGACGAGGTGGCGGGTGCCCACCACGAGCGCGCCCGCGCCGACCGCCACCGCCCCGAGGGCTAGCAGCAGCACGTCCGCACCGGTCATGGGGTGGTACCCCCGTCGGCGGCGCCGGGCTCGGGGCGTACCACCGTGGGGCGGGCGGCGGAGCTGGTGGGAGCCGCGGCCTTGCGCGCGGCGGTGCTCTCCTCCTTGGCCGGCTCGCCGTTGCGGTCGTGCGCGGGGGGCGGCGGCACGGTGGCCATCCACTCGCCGAGGTGGTCCTTGTCGTGCAGCAGGTCCTTGATGTCGTACTCGGCGTACTCGAACTCCGGGGACCAGTAGAGCGCGTCGAAGGGGCACACCTCGATGCAGATGCCGCAGTACATGCAGAGCGAGAAGTCGATGTCGAACTTGTCGAGCACGTTGCGCTGGCGGGGGCGGGCGGCGCCCGGCACCGCCACCTCCTCCTTGTGCGAGTCGATGTAGATGCACCAGTCCGGGCACTCCCGGGCGCAGAGCATGCAGACCGTGCAGTTCTCCTCCGACAGCGCGATCACGCCGCGGGACCGGGGCGGCAGCTCGGGGGCGACGTCCGGGTACTGCTGGGTGGTCGACCGGCGGGTCATCGTCTTCAGCGTGACCGCCAGCCCCTTCACCAGCCCCTCGCCGGGAATGCCGCTGCGCTCGCTCATGCCGCTCATCCTGCCCTGTGCCCTCCGCACGCGCGACCACCACCCGGTGAATCTCCCGATCGACCGGATCACGCCCGGGCGTCGGTGACCGCTCGCCGCACCCGCGCGATCGACCCTTCGGGACGGTCCGGACTTCATTGATCTTCTATGCTGCTCCGGCCGACGACCAAGGGGGACCACGTCCGGATGAAGAAGACCACGACCCGGGTGATCGCGGCGGCGGCCGTGCTGGCCACCGTGCTGTTCGGCACGTCGGCCGCGCAGGCCGAGCCGGACGGCACGATCACCGGCACGGTGACCGACCGGGCCACCGGCGCGCCCCTCGCCGGCGCCTGCGTGTCGCTCATGCAGAGCCCCGAACTGACCCTGGCCACGAAGTGCACCGACAGCGCCGGCACCTACACCTTCAGCGTCACCGGCCAGTCGGGCTACGGCATCCACGTCCGGGCGCGCGCCGCCGGCCGGCCGGACGTCTGGTGGCCCAGCGCCCCGGACTACCTCAACGGGGATCCGGTCTCCGTCGACCCGGGTGCGACCGCCCGGGCCGATCTCAGCATGATCACCGACGTGGGCGGCTTCCAGGGCCGGATCACCCACGCCGACGGCAGCGCGGCGTACCAGAGCGAGGTGACCGCCGTCGCCGTCGAGGGGAACTGGAAGGCGCGGGCCTTCACCGACGCCGACGGCCGGTACCGGCTCGCCAACCTGCCGGTGGGTTCCTACCGGCTCGGGCTCGGGCCGCTGGGCTGGGTGCCGCAGCAGTGGGTGCCGGGAAAGACCGTCCAGAGCGACGGCACCGTCTTCCCGGTCACCGCCGGGAGCACCACCACCGTCGACGACCGGTACGTCTCCGTGAAGCCACCGGAGGGGTGGCAGACCGGCGTCGTCACCGGCGTCGTCACCGCCCGGGCCACCGGCGCCCCGGTCGCCGGGGCCTGTGTCGCCGCCTTCGAGGAGGACGGCGGCAGCCAGGTCAACGAGTCCTGCGCCGACGCCACCGGCCGCTACCGGATCGACCGCCTGTCGGTGCAGAACCGCTACCGGCTGCGGGTGCGGGCGCCGGGCTTCAACGAGCAGTGGGCGAAGGACGCCAACAACTACGACAACGCGACCCCGTACGCCACCTCCGGCTTCGAGGAGACCGTGGTGGACGTGGCGCTGCGGGTCGGCGGCGGGACCATCCGCGGCCGGGTCACGCCGTACGAGGGCGGCACCCTGCCGTGGTCGCTGTCGGCGGTGGCCAAGGCGGTCGACGGCTCGTGGCGCGGCGGCGTGATGGCGGTCGACGGCGAGTACCAGCTCGACCGGGTGCCGGCCGGGGACTACCGGGTGTACTTCTACGCCGGGGGCCGGACGGTCCAGTACCACCCGGGCAAGGCCACCGCCGAGGAGGCGGCGGTCGTCCACGTCACCGACGGGGAGGTCACCGTCGTCGACGAGCGGCTCGTGCCCGCCGGCTCGGTCGAGGTGACCCTCGTCGACAAGGCGACCGGTGGCCCGGTCAGCGGGTGCGTCCGGCTGACCAGGTCCGTCGAGCGGGCCTGCACGGCGGCCGGCGCCAACCGGGTCACCTTCCCCATCGTCTGGGCGACCACCCAGGGCGCGGAGACCGCCGAGGTGCTCCCCGCCGGCACGGGGCACTGGAAGCGCTGGGTCAGCGACATCCGGGTCACCTCCGGGCAGACCACCCGGCTCACGGTGCAGGTCGAACCGGCCGCCACCGTGACGACCCGGGTGGTCGACGGCGCCGGGGCCCCGGTGGGCGGCGTCTGCGTCCGGCCGGTCGCCGCCCGCGCGGTGGCGACCGTCGCGCTGCGGCAGGAGAACGAGAACGGGGCGTACTGCGCCGACGCCTCCGGCGCACTGACCATCGGCCCGCTGCCGGCCGGCCCGGTGCGGCTCTTCGTGGGCGCGAAGGCCCCGTGGGGCGCCCAGTGGTACACCAGCACGGGCGGCACCGGCGACCGCGACGCCGCCACCCGGCTCGACCTCGTCGCCGGCAAGGTCACCGGCACCCCGGCGATCCGGCTCGACCGGGCCGGCTCGATCACCGGCACCCTCCAGGGAATCAACGGCGAGTTCATCGACGGCTGCGGCCAGGCCGGCGCGGACAGCCCCGACCTGCCGGGCGGCGCCACCAACGGCTGCACCTCACACACGGGCACCGACCACACCGGCCGGTACACGATCAGTGGGCTCGGCCCGTACCGCTGGCCGCTGAAGTACACCGGGCGGTGGGCCGGCAACACCGACGAGTTCGCGCCGGAGTGGTCCGGGGACGTCACCAACCGGGCGCTCGCCGTCCCGGTGCAGGTGCGCTCGGGTGAGTCGGTGACCGCGCCGGCCGTGAAGCTCGTCCAGGACGCCAGGATCATGACCTTCGACCGGGGCGCGGGGGCGCCGAGCGGCTGGTCGGTGGAGGCGTACCACCCGATGACCGGGGACCTGGTGGCGCGGCACGTCGGGTCGAGCTTCGGCGAGATGGACGCGCTGCCGGCCGGGCCGCTGCTGCTCCGCTACCTGCCGGGCAACGGCAAGCCCTGCTGGTACGTGGGCGCCGGCGCGACGGGTGGCGCGGGCGGCACCCCCCGACCGACCGTGCTGACCGTCACCCCGCAGCAGCAGCTCGACAGCATCAGGCTGGTGCCGGGCAGCACCTGCCTGGCCGTGCCGGCCGCGACCCGGGAGGGCCCGTCGGTGCCCCGCTGAGGCCCCACCCGCGGCCCGTGCCGGCGTCCCCGTGAGGGGTGCCGGCGCGGGCCGCCGCCGTCTCCCGCGGCGGTCACACCGGCGGGAGCACCTCGACGCCGAGCTGCTGGAGGAGCTGGAACAGCTCGTTGACGCTCCACACGTCGACGATCCGCCCGTCGGGGTCGAAGCGCAGGAACGTCGCCCCGGAGTAGCTGACCACCTGCCCGGTCGGTCGTACCGGGCCGAACTGCCCCGCCTGGGTGCCGGCGGCCCGCCAGCGCAGCGCCACCCGATCGCCGGTGGCCACCACGTCCACCAGCTTGTAGCGCAGGTCGGGGAAGGCGGCCCGGCGGTCCCGGTGCCAGGCCAGGGTGGCCTCCGGACCGGTCCCGCGCAGCCCCGGGCACTCCGGCCCCACCAGCTCGTACGCGGACTCCTCGCGCCCGGCGTTCCACACGTCCGCCACGAAACGCCGGGCCGCCGCCTCCACATCGGTCATCGGGGCAGCCTAGCCAGCGGTCGCCCGGCCGCCGCGCCGCGGATCGGCGAGGATGGGACCGACGGCAGACGATCGCGAGGGGGCGACGTGGGCGACGCGGAAGGCACCACCACCGGCGGGAAGTACGTCGAGCCGGGCGGCGAGTTCACCCGGGACCAGCGCTACATCGCCACCCGGATCACCGCTGACGCGCGGGACGGCTGGCCGGTCGAGCCGGGGCGCTACCGGCTGGCGGTCAGCCGGGCCTGCCCGTGGGCCAACCGGTTGATCATCGTGCGGCGGCTGCTCGGGCTGGAGGACACCATCTCGATGGCGGTGGCCGGGCCGACCCATGACGCCCGGAGCTGGACCTTCGACCTGGACCCGGGCGGGCGGGACCCGGTGCTCGGCATCGAACGCATCCAGGAGGCGTACTTCGCGCGGTTCCCCGGGTACGAGCGGGGCATCACCGTGCCGGCGCTGGTGGACGTGCCGACCGGCCAGGTGGTCACCAACGACTACGCCCGGATGAGCCTGGACCTCTCCACCGAGTGGGTGGCGTACCACCGGCAGGGCGCGCCGCAGCTCTACCCCGAGCACCTGCGGGACGAGATCGACGAGGTCAACGCGGTGGTCTTCGCCGACGTCAACAACGGCGTCTACCGGTGCGGCTTCGCCGGCAGCCAGGAGGCGTACGAGAAGGCGTACCACCGGCTCTTCGACCGGCTGGACTGGCTGACCGAGCGGCTGACCGGGCAGCGCTGGCTGGTCGGCGACACGATCACCGAGGCGGACGTGCGGCTCTTCACCACGCTGGTCCGCTTCGACCCGGTCTACCACGGCCACTTCAAGTGCAACCGGCAGAAGCTGGCCGAGATGCCGGTGCTCTGGGCGTACGCCCGGGACCTGTTCCAGACCCCGGGCTTCGGCGACACCATCGACTTCGACCACATCAAGCGGCACTACTACGAGGTGCACCGGGACATCAACCCGACCGGCATCGTGCCGCTCGGCCCGGACCTGTCGAACTGGCTCACCCCGCACGGCCGGGAGACCCTCGGCGGCCGTCCCTTCGGTGACGGCACGCCCCCGCCGCCCCCACCCCCGGCCGAACGCGTCACCCCAACCCACACCCCGCTGCGTTGACCCCCCCCACCCACCCCACCCCCGCGATCTTGCACTTTCGGCCCCTGAAAAACGAGCTTTGTCCGGTATGACCGGGCCGCAAGTGCAAGATCGACGGGGTGGGGGTGGGGCGACGCGGACGGGGGCGGTCAGAGGGCGACGCGGACGGCGGCGGTCAGCACCAGCTGGGCGAGGGCGAGTGGGACGAGGACCAGCCAGCAGAGGCGTTGCAGCTGGTCCTCGCGGAGCCGGGGGTAGGAGACCCGGAGCCAGATGATCACGAAGGCGACGGCGAAGACCTTGAGCAGGGTCCAGAGCCAGCCGAGCTGGGCGTCGGCGAAGGGTCCCTGCCAGCCGCCGAGGAAGAGCACGGTGGTCAGCGCGGCGATCACCACGATGCCGACGTACTCGGCGAGCAGGAAGAACGCGAAGCGCAGTCCGGTGTACTCGGTCATGTAGCCGAAGACCAGCTCGGAGTCCGCGATCGGCATGTCGAACGGCGGCCGGCGGATCTCGGCCAGCCCGGCGACGAAGAAGATGATCATCGCGGGCGCCTGCCACAGCAGCCACCACGGCCGCCACGCCTCGACGATGCCGGAGAGGCTGAGCGTCCCCGCCGCCATCGCGACCGAGGCGGCGGCGAGCACCAGCGGCAGCTCGTAGCCGAGCAGCTGGGCCGCGCCGCGCAGGCCGCCGAGCAGGCTGTACTTGTTGGCCGACGCCCACGCCGACATCAGCACCGCGACCACGCCCACACCCACCACGGCGAGGACGAAGAACAGGCCGATGTCCAGCGGCTGGCCGACCAGATCGCCCGGGCCCAGCGGGATGACCAGCAACACCAGCAGGTAGGGCAGCAGCGCCACCACCGGGGCGAGCCGGAACACCGCCCGGTCCGCCTCGCGCGGGGTGAGGTCCTCCTTCTGGACGAACTTCACCCCGTCGGCGACCAGCTGCGCCCAGCCGTGGAAGCCGCCGGCGTACATCGGGCCGAGCCGGCCCTGCATGTGCGCCATCACCTTGTGCTCGGCCTGACCGACGATCAACGGCAGGGTCAGGAAGGCGACCAGCACGCCGCCGACCCGGATCACCAGCTCCAACCAGGTGGGCATCAGGCCGTACCCTCCTCGTCGCCGCCGTCGCGGGCCGGCGGTTCGGCCGGCGCCGGGCCGTCGCCGGAGCCGGCTCCCCCGGGGGTACGCCCCGGACGGGCTCCCGGCGCCGGCCGGGCGGGCCGCTCCCGGGGCGGGGAGTC
>NZ_JBAKHO010000015.1:0-114235 GCF_036902735.1 Micromonospora lacuserhaii
CGATCCGACTTGGGCGACGGCGGCCGGGACACGCGGTCCGTCGACGGCGGGCGCGGGCCGGGCACCCGTCGCGCCGCCCGAAGCGGGCCGGCCTCCGGTGCTGGCCGGCGCGGACCGGGCACCGGTGGTCGTGGTCGTGGTGGCTCGTCGGTCGGCGCTCGTCGTGGGCCGGGACGGGGTGGCCTCCGGTTCCGCGGGCAGGTCGAGCAGCGCCTGCCCGCCCAGCCGCTTGCGCAGCGTGGCGAGGGCGCGGGAGGTCTGGCTCTTCACGGTGCCGGGCGAGATCTCCAGCAGCGCGGCGGTCTGCGCCTCCGACATGTCCTCGTAGAAGCGGAGCACCAGCACCGCCCGCTGCCGCGCCGGCAACGCCGTCAGGTGGCGCCAGAGCGCGTCCCGGTCGAGCTGCTGCTCGATCTCGTCGACCCCGGCCCGCTCGGGCAGCACCTCGGTCGGCCGTTCACCGTTCCAGCGCCGCCGCCACCAACTGGTCGACGTGTTGACCATGACCCGCCGGGCGTACGGCTCGATCGCCTCGATCCCGCCGAGCCGCTTCCACGCCAGGTACGTCTTGGTCAGCGCGGTCTGGAGCAGGTCCTCCGCGGTGGCCCAGTCCCCGGCGAGCAGGTACGCGGTGCGCAGCAGCGCAGCGGAACGCGCCGCGACGAACTCGCGGAACTCCTCCTCCAGCGGATCCCGATCGGCCACCGCTCACCTCCACCCCGTCCTCGCAGGGTGCCACGGCAAATGGTGCGCTGTTCATCCGATGAACGGACGAAAACCTTCACGCCCCGTCGTCGGCCTTGGCCTCGTCGGCTTCCTTGCCCAGCCGCGCCTCGACCGCCTGCGGCTCGTACATCTCCTCGACGACGCGCAGGTAGAGCTCGTTCGGGTTGGGCAGATTCTTGATCTCGCGCAGCGCCTGCTCCTGACCGGCGGACTCCAGCACGAAGGTGCCGTAGTTGAGCGCGCGGCCGGTCGGGGACTGCTCGTACTTCATGTCGGTGACCCGGACCAGCGGCATCATGGCCACCCGCCGGGTGATGATGCCGTTGACCACCATGACCCGTTTGTTGGTCAGGATGAAGCGGTCGTACCACCAGTCGGCGACCCGCCAGGCGACCCAGCCCATGATCGCGAACCAGAGCAGCACCGCGATCGTGGTGAGCGCGCCGACGTCCTGCCCGGCGAGGAAGCCGGAGAGGTAGCCGAGCACGAAGGTCGCCCCGATGCCGATCAGGATCGGGGTGGTCAGGTGGATCCAGTGCCGCTTCCACTCGCCCCGGTAGCGCTCGGTGGGGAAGAGGTAGCGGGCGACGAGCGAGCTGGGTTCGTCCTCCAGCGGCAGCACCCGTCGCGGCGCCATGCCCTGGGCGTCGGCCCGCAGCCCGGCCAACTCGTCCTCGGAGATGACCGGCTGCTGGTAGCCCGCCTCGGGGTCACGCACCCAGGCCCGACCGGAACGGCCCTCACCGGCGTAGCCCGGCCCGTCACCGTAGCCGGCACCGTCCGACAGGGACGGCCCGTCGGAGAGGCCCGCGCCGGAGCCGAAGCCCGGCCCTTCGTCCCGGTATCTCGGGATGGGCTCGGTGTCGCGCTCCCGGCGCTCCCGGTCGGGATCGTCGGGGTCGAAGGGGGGACCGGAGGGGCTGCCCATGGGCGGCTAGGCGACGAGGCTGGTGAAGAAGTCGCCGAAGCCCTGGGCGATGTCCATGATGCCGCCACCGAGCGACTTGAAGACGTCCGCAGCGGAGTTTGGCCGGTACGCGACGAAGAAGATCAAGAACGCGATGCCGGCCCAGGTGAGGACCTTCTTAGCCATGGCGGGCCATCCTCTCGCGCGGCGCCGGGTCCGAATACCGCAGCGGCACCCAGAGTATCAGTATGGTGTCGTACAGTGAATATCTGCATTTGCGCCCGTTCCCCGACAAGCCCGGGAGGGTTTCTCACGCCCTTCCGTGCAGGTACGGGGACGGTGCGCCGTACACGAGCTCGGGCGGAGTCCACTCGGTGAGGTCGTGCAGGACGACATCTTCCGCGAGGAGGTGACCCGCGCTCGCCGGCCAGGCTATCGCATGGAGCCACATTCCCCGAGCCTCGCCGGCGTACGCGCTTCGATCCGTCGCGGAATTCACCAACCACAGTGGAGTCGGATGCCCGCCCACCCGGATTCGCGCCGGCTCCACGTGCTCCGGCTGCCCGGCCGCGGGCGCGGTCAACGCCTCTGCCAACTCGGGCCCCGGGTCCGGCCCGGACACCCCGGCGAAGCGGGCGCCCAGCCCCACCCCCGGCTCCTCGGCGATCAGGATCAGGTCGGCCGGGCCACCCCCGAGCGGCGCCGGCCCGGCGCAGGCCACCGCGGTGGCCCGTACCCCGGCGGCCTCGTCACCGGCCCAGGCGACCCCGGTGACCGTCCACCCCGGAGGCAGCGGCCAGGGGCACCACACCGGCAGGGGCGGCCGCTCCGTCGGCGCGGCGGCGGTGACCCGCTCGACCACGCTCGCCACGATGTCGGCGTCGACGTGCTCGGGCACGTGCAGGGGCGCGACCGGGCCGCACCGCACGCATCGCGACTCGGCGTGCATCAGGTCCGGCAGCCGAACGGGACCGGCACACCTCGGACAACTCACCACGACACTCACATCCCCACCGTGGACCCGTGCCGACCACCCGTCAAGCGGAGCGGCCGTTTCCCCCGCGCACGATGGGTACCGGCTCAGCCCGGCGGCGGCCCGGCGTACGCCCTGATCCAGGCGTGCATGGCGATCCCGCTGGCCACCCCGGCGTTGATCGACCGGGTCGAGCCGTACTGGGCGATCGAGAAGAGCTGGTCGCAGGCCGCCCGGGCCGGGTCGGAGAGGCCCGGCCCCTCCTGGCCGAAGAGCAGCACGCACCGCCGGGGCAGGGTGCTGGTCTCCAGCGGCCGGGAGCCGGGCAGGTTGTCGATGCCGACCACCGGCAGCTCCCGCTCCGCCGCCCAGCCGACGAACTCCTCGATCGTCGGGTGGTGCCGGACGTGCTGGTACCGGTCGGTGACCATGGCGCCCCGGCGGTTCCACCGGCGTTGGCCGACGATGTGCACCTCGGCGGCGAGAAAGGCGTTCGCGTTGCGGACGACCGTGCCGATGTTGAAGTCGTGCTGCCAGTTCTCGATCGCCACGTGGAAGTCGTGCCGGCGGGTGTCCAGGTCGGCGACGACGGCCTCCCGTCGCCAGTACCGGTAGCGGTCGACCACGTTGCGCCGGTCGCCGGCGGCGAGCAGCTCGGGGTCGTATCGCGGGTCGTCCGGCGGGTCGCTGGGCCATGGGCCGACACCCACGTGGAGCTGGTCCTCGGTCACGGTCACAAGAGGGTACGGCCCGAGCGGCCCCACGCCGCCCCGGCCCCCGGCCACGGCCCGCTCACCGCAGCTCCAGCGCTCCGCCCAGCCGATCCAGGAACCGCTGGTCGGCGGGGGCGGGCGACAGGCTCACCGACACCGATCCGACGCTCGGGCCGGCCCGGCAGACCCGGGCCGCCACCGACTGCACCCACTGCCGGTACGCGGCGGAGTCCGCCGGGTCGGCGCGGCGGCGCAGCACCCGGGTCGCGGCCCGGCAGGCGGCCAGCAGGTCGACCAGGTCGGCCAGCTGCTCGACCGACGGTGAGGTCCCGTCGTGCCGGGCGTAGATCGCGGCCACCACGGCCCGGACCAGATCACTGTCGAAGGCCCGGCCGGCGGCCACCGCGTCGAGGCCGGCAAGGCCGGCACCGACGTCCCGGGATGGTCGGCCCGGCGCCGGGGAGACGGCAGCCACCAGCACCCGGCCGGGCAGGGTGGTGAGCAGGTCCCACTCGGCGGCGGAGTAGACGGCGGTGGTCAGCGGTGCGGCACGACGTCCGGCAGAGGGCGGCTCTCCGGCGAGGGAGTGGCTCATGGGAACCTCCGGCGTCAGCATATGACGCGGAACGCGGAAAGGGCCCCGTCCCACCGATACCCGGCGGGGCGGGGCCCTACGTCGTACGCGTGCTCCCGGTCAGCGGGGCTCGGGGAAGCTCGGCCGCTCCGGGTCGACGCCGTCGGGCACGGCCGCGGCGGCGTACTCCCGCTTGGGGACCATGACCTTGCGGCGGAAGACGCAGACCAGCGTGCCGTCCTGGTTGTAGCCGCGGGTCTCCACCGCGACGACGCCCCGGTCGGGCTTGGAGCCGGACTCGCGCTTGTCCAGCACCGTGGTCTCGCCGTAGATGGTGTCGCCGTGGAACGTCGGGGCGACGTGCCGCAGCGACTCGATCTCCAGGTTGGCGATCGCCTTGCCGCTGACGTCCGGCACCGACATGCCGAGGAGCAGCGAGTAGATGTAGTTGCCGACCACCACGTTGCGCTTGAACTGGCTCGACGTCTCGGCGTAGTGCGCGTCCATGTGCAGCGGGTGGTGGTTCATGGTGAGCAGGCAGAAGAGGTGGTCGTCGTACTCGGTGACCGTTTTGCCGGGCCAGTGCCGGTAGACGGCGCCGACCTCGAACTCCTCGTAGTAGCGGCCGAACTGCATCCTTGGTCCCCTTCGACGGGCGGCGATGGAGTTCGGCACAGCATGCCTTACCGCTTGTTAAGTCGACGGCCGGGGCGCGGGTGGTGAGGAAATGTCACACCGGGCGCAACCGGGGGGAGACGCAATGAGCGGCGGGGCCCTCCCCGGCACCCGCCGCCCACGCTCTGATGGGGAAGATTCTGCCGCAGGGAACTTCGGACGAACAGAGATGGACGTCACATTTACCTTTTTGTGACATCACCCTGCGTGACAGACGTCCGGGTGATCGGCGATCTCCGCAGGTGGGATAGGCCCTTGTCAGTGCGGAAATTACCGTGGCGTAACACTCGCCCCCCGCGATCTCCTTGGGAACGCTCCCATCACCGCTCGTCACGCAAATGCGTTACGCACTTGCGTGCCGCAGGATGGGACCGACCGATGTCACTCGATGGGCGTGATCGCGGGCGGGCGGTCCAGGGCCGGTTTCGGCCCGGCAGGCCCGGGAATTTGAAGGGGCCGACCCTGGTTCTATGGGACGAAACGCAATCCGCGCTGATCGGAGAGAGTAATGGCAACGGTTGAGCTGACCACGGCCAACTTCGAAGAGGTGACCGCCAGCGACGGCATCGTGCTCGTCGACTTCTGGGCCGAGTGGTGTGGTCCGTGCAAGCGGTTCGCCCCGGTCTACGAGCGCTCCTCGGAGAAGCACCCCGAGATCACCTTCGGCAAGGTCGACACCGAGGCCCAGCAGGAGCTGGGCGCCAAGTTCGACATCCGGTCCATCCCGACGATCATGGCGATCCGGGACGGCGTGATCGTCTTCGCCCAGCCGGGCGCGCTGCCCGAGTCGGCCCTGGAGAACCTGATCGAGCAGGTCCAGGCGCTCGACATGGACGACGTCCGCAAGCAGTTGGCCGACCACAAGCACTGATCTTCATCGACGACGGCCGGGCCCCGATCGGGGCCCGGCCGTCGTCGTGTCCGCTTGCACTCTCTTCGTACACGTGTTCGAATAGGCCCATGCGCTGGGAGAACCTCTCCGCTCCCCCGGACGAGGGGCATCCCGACGGGTCAGCGCCAGCGACGCCACCCCTGCCGCTGGCGCTGCCCGGCGCGATCGCCCGCACCTTCGACACTCCCAGCTTCGCCGGCATGACCTTCTACGAGGTCCGCGCCAAGTCGATCATCAACCGGGTGCCCGGCGAGTCCCGCGTCCCGTTCGAGTGGACGATCAACCCGTACCGTGGCTGCACCCATGCGTGCGTCTACTGCCTGGCCGGGGAGACCCCGATCCTGATGGCCGACGGGCGAACCAGGCCGATCAGCGAACTGGAGCCCGGCGACCGCATCTACGGGACCGAACGGCAGGGGGCGTACCGCCGCTACGTGGTCACCACAGTGCTGGACAAGTGGTCGACGGTGAAGCCGGCCTACCGGGTGACCTTGGCGGACGGCACGACGCTGGTCGCCAGCGGCGACCACCGCTTCCTTTCGGAGCGGGGCTGGAAGTACGTCACCGGCACGATGCAGGGCGTCGATCAACGTCCCTACCTGACCACCAACAACCGCCTGATCGGGACCGGTCAGTTCGCCGCCGGCCCAAAGGACTCGACCGACTACCGGCGGGGCTACCTCTGCGGGATGGTCCGCGGCGACGCCCATCTCGGGAGCTACCGCTACCCCGGCGGGGTCGTGCACCGATTCCGTCTCGCGCTCGCCGACGCCGAGGCACTGCGCCGCACGGAAGTCTTCCTCCACGGCTTCGGGGTGCCGACGAGTCGCTTCCTCTTCGCGCCCGCGACCGCTGCCCGACGGGCGATGCACGCGATCCGCACCTCGCGGCAGCGAGACATCGACGCCGTCACCGAGTTGGTCCGTTGGCCCGAGAGACCGAGCGACGACTGGCGGCTGGGCTTCCTCGCCGGGATCTTCGATGCCGAGGGGAGCTGCAGTAGGGGCGTCTTTCGGATCAGCAACGGCGACGACGAGATCCTCGACCACAGCTCCGAGGCGCTCCACCGCTTTGGCTTCCACACTGTGCTGGAGGATCCCGGACGGCCGAACCGGGTCCGTCAGATCCGGCTGACCGGTGGGCTTCCCGAGCGACTGCGGTTCTTCCACCTCACCGACCCGGCCATCACCCGCAAGCGGGACATCGAAGGCGCGGCCCTGAAGTGCCAGGCGGAACTCCGGGTCACCGCCATCGAACCACTCGGGCTGGAGCTGCCGCTGTGGGACATCACCACCGGCACTGGCGACTTCATCGCGAACGGCGTGGTGAGTCACAACTGCTTCGCTCGTAACACCCACACCTACCTCGACCTCGACGCGGGGGCGGACTTCGACCGCAAGGTGATCGTCAAGGTCAACGCTGGCGAGCTGGTCCGACGGGATCTGGCCGCCCCGCGCTGGCGGGGCGCGCACGTCGCGATGGGCACCAACGTGGACTGCTACCAGCGGGCCGAGGGGCGTTACCGGCTCATGCCGCCGATCATCGAGGCGCTGCGCGACTTCGCCAACCCGTTCTCGATCCTGACCAAGGGCACCCTGATCCTGCGGGACCTGCCGCTGCTGCGGCAGGCCGCCGAGGTGACCCGGGTCGGCGTGTCGTACTCGGTGGGCTTCGTCGACGAGGCGCTGTGGCGGGCGGTCGAGCCGGGCACGCCGAGCCCACGCCGCCGGCTCGACGCGGTACGCCAGCTCACCGACGCCGGCTTCCCTGTGGGCGTGCTGATGGCGCCGATCCTGCCCGGGCTCAGCGACAGCGACGAGTCGATCGAGGCCACCGTGGCGGCCATCGCCGCCGCCGGGGCGGTCAGTGTGACCCCGATGGCGCTGCACCTGCGCCCCGGCGCCCGCGAGTGGTACGCGCACTGGCTGGGCCGCGAGTTCCCGCACCTGGTCCCCCGCTACCGCGAGCTCTACCGCTCCGGCGCGTACGCGCCGCAGGCGTACCAGCGGGAGTTGACCGCGCGGGTGCGGATCGCGGCCCGCCGGCACGGCCTGCACCGGGGCGAGCACGGCGACAACCGGCGACAACCGGAGCCACCCCCACCACCGGCGGCCGAGCAGCTCTCGCTGCTGTAGCGGGCGGGCTCTACCGTGCCGGGGATGCGCGGCCGAGCACCGCCGAGCTGCGGGTCGATGAGGGCGCGCGGGCGTTCTTCGCGCCGCCCCGCGCCCAGGTCGACTTCGCCCCCGCGGTGGTCGGGTTCTTCGCCTACCAGGCCGCCGACTCCCTGCTTCGACCGTCGGACGATCGCTGGCCGTTCTCCGTACCCACCCCGAGGCGCGCGCCGCCATCGGGACCGCCGAGAAGTACGCCCGGTTCCGGGCGACACTCGGCGGTGGCGGCTGACCGGCGGGGTTAGAGTCGGCCGGTGCGTACCGCTCAGCAGCTCCTCGCCGACTCGGCCGTGATCGCCGTTGTGGGCGCGTCCCGCGACCCGCGCAAGGCCGCCCACAGCGTGCCGTTCCAGATGCAGCGGTACGGCTGGCGGATCATCCCGGTCAACCCGACGGTGGACGAACTCTTCGGCGAGAAGGCGTACCCGTCGCTGGCCGACATCCCGCACCCGGTCGACCTGGTGGACGTCTTCCGGCCCGCCCGGGACGCCGTGCAGGTGGTACGGGAGGCGGCGGCCATCGGCGCACCTGCGGTCTGGTTGCAGCTCGGCATCGTCTCCGCCGAGGCGCGGCGGATCGCCGAGGAGGCCGGCATGGACTACGTCGAGGACCGCTGCCTGATCATCGAACGCGCCGCGGGCAACCTCACCCGCCTGCCCTGACCGGCGAGACCGGTTCGGGCGACGACCGGCCTCGCGGCGGGGCTGGCCCGGTGGTCGTACCCTGCGCGCATGCCTTTCCCACCGACGGTCCGGATCCCCCCGCTCGGTGACGGGCTCTGGGGTCGGCGGCTGCTGGCCCGCGCGGCGGCCGCGGCGGCGGCCGGGGTGGTCGCGACGCCGCTGCTGCGCACCGACCGGTTCGACTTCGACGGAGTCGAGGGGGTGGTCTGGCTGCTGATCGGCGCACGCGCGCTGGAGCGGCGCTGGTGGCCTCGGCGGGATCGCCGGCTGGTCTGGAGCGCACGGGTGGCCGGCCGGGACGCGGTCGAGCCGGGACTGGTGGCCCGTCGTTCGCTGGCAGGGTGGGTCGACCTCGCCGCCGATCTGGTCTGGATGGGTGCGGCCGCGCTGATGGTGATCTCGCTGGTGCCGACGGACCAGGAGTGGGGGCGGATCGCGCGGACGGTGCTCGTCCTGGGCCTGGCGGCGGGACTCGGCCGGGCCACCTACGAGGAGGCGCGGTTCACCGGGCGGGTGGCGCTGACCGCCGGTGGGATCCGCCACGGTCGCCGGGCGTACGACTGGGCGAACATCGACCGGGTGATCCCGCACCGCAGGGACGGCCGGATCAACGGGGTGCGGCTCCGCCCGGTGCGGTGGGATTCGCTGGAGCCGGCGCCGGTGGTCGGGGGCCGGGACACGGCGGTGCCGGAGGAGCGGCTGGTGGCCGCGATCGAGGAGTACCGGCTCCGCCCGCACGTGCTGGCGGGCGGGCCGGTCACCGCGCCGGAGCCGGCTGTCGAGCCGGCCGGCGGGTGACCGGCGTACGCCGGATCAGAGCTTGTACTCCTTGAGCAGGCCGCGGGAGATGATGGTCTTCTGGATCTCCGAGGTGCCCTCGCCGATGAGCAGGAACGGGGCCTCCCGCATCAGCCGCTCGATCTCGTACTCCTTGGAGTAGCCGTAGCCGCCGTGGATGCGGAACGCCTCCTGGACGACCTCGGCGCAGTACTCCGAGGCGAGCAGCTTGGCCATGCCGGCCTCGACGTCGTTGCGCTGGCCGGCGTCCTTGAGCCGGGCGGCGTTGACCATGAGCGCGTGCGCGGCTTCGATCTTGGTGCCCATCTCGGCGAGCTTGAAGGCGATCGCCTGGTGCTTCGCGAGCGGCTGACCGAAGGTCTTGCGCTGCTGGGCGTACGCGACGCCCAGCTCGAAGGCGCGGATGGAGATGCCGCAGGCGCGGGCGGCGACGTTGACCCGGCCGACCTCGATGCCGTCCATCATCTGGTAGAAGCCGCGGCCGACCTTGTCGGCGCCGCCGAGGATGGCCGAGTCGGGGACGGTGACCCCGTCGAGCACCATCTCGGTGGTCTCGACGCCCTTGTAGCCCATCTTGTCGATCTTGCCGGGGATGGTCAGGCCGGGGGCGGTCTCGCCGAAGCCCGGCTCCTTCTCCAGCAGGAAGGTGCTCATGTTGCCGTAGACCGACTCGGCGCCGGTGTCGGTCTTCACCAGGGTCGCCACCACCGAGGAGTACGCCCCGTTGGTCAGCCACATCTTCTGGCCGTTGAGCACGTAGTTGTCGCCGTCGCGGACCGCCCTCGACTTGATCGCCGAGACGTCCGAACCCGTCTCCGGCTCGGACATCGAGAAGGCGCCGCGCACCTCGCCTGTGGCCATCTTCGGCAGCAGCCGGGACTTCTGCTCGGCCGAGCCGTGCTGGGAGATCAGGTACGCCACGATGAAGTGGGTGTTGACGATGCCGGAGATCGACATCCAGCCCCGGGACAGCTCCTCGACCACCAGGGCGTACGTCAGCAAGCTCTCGCCGAGGCCGCCGTACTCCTCGTCGATGGTGAGGCCGAAGAGTCCCATCTCGCGCATCCCGTCCAGGATGTCGGTGGGGTACTCGTCGGCGTGCTCCAGCCGCTGGGCGTGCGGAATGATCTCCTTGTCCGCGAACTCCCGGACTGTTTCCAGGATCGACCGCTGCACATCGGTCAGGCCGGGCGTCTGGGCGAGTCGGGCCATCTCAGCCTCCGGGGAATCGGCGCATTACTCGTGGGTAACTGAACGCTCGGTCAGTATCGGCCCCCCGGCCTGCCGCGCCAAGGTGACCAGTCCACACAACCGCTGTGAAAAGGTTCACCGCTACGGGTAGCGTCCGCAAGAGAGAGCGGCGTTGACCTGCGGCGGAGGGGGCGAGCGGACGTGAGTCATCCACCACCGGGCGAGCCTGAGCAGCCGCCGTCGCCCTACGAACGGCCGTCCGGCCAGTCGGAGCAGCCGCAGTGGGACCAGCCCGAGCAGCCCCGCTGGGGTCAGCCCGAGCACCCGCAGTGGGGACAGCAGCCGCCGTACCCGCCCCAGGGCCCGTACGGCCAGTACGGCCCCCCGCCCGGCGGCGGGGGCACCAACGTCATGGCGATCCTCTCGCTGGTCTTCGCGTTCGTCTTCGCCCCCGCCGGCATCGTGCTGGGCCACCTGGCGAAGCGCCAGATCCGGCGGACCGGCGAGGAGGGCGACCAGCTCGCCACCTGGGGCCTGATCCTCAGCTACGTCTTCACGGTGCTCGGCCTGCTGGCCTGCTGCGGCTGGATCGGCTTCGCGATCTGGGCCGGCTCCGACAACGGCGACACCTACAACTGATCGTCAGCGGAACTGCGCCTCGCGGACGCTGTTGCCGCCGTCCACCACCAGCATCTGACCGGTGATGTACGAGGCGGCCGGCGAGCAGAGGAAGGCGATCGCCGCCGCCACCTCGTCCGGGGTGCCGGGGCGGCCGACCGGCGTACCCAGGCCCTGCTTGATCTCGGCCATCGTGGAGGCCGCCGTGTAGATGGTGCCGGGCGCGACCGCGTTGACGGTCACCCCGTCGGCGATCATCTCCATCGCCAACGCGCGGGTCAGCCCGACCACCCCGGCCTTCGCCGCCGCGTACGCCGCCTCGGTGGGCAGCGCGTTGACCGGCCCGGCGGTCGCCGCCAGGTTGACGATCCGCCCCCAGCCCCGCTCGGACATGCAGCTGCTGAAGGCGCGGCTGCACAGGAAGGCGGTGGTCAGGTTCCGGTCGATCTCCCCGCGCCACTCGTCGTAGCTGAGCTGAGCCACCGGGCGCAGCACCTCCGGGCTGGCCCGGCTGGCCAGGCCCGCGTTGTTCACCAGCACCTCGACGTCGCCGAGCTGCTCGGTGACCGCGTCGGCGAGCGCGCCCACCTCCGACTCGTCGGTCAGGTCGGCGACGAAGCCGGTCACCCCCAGCTCGCCGGCGCGCTCGTGGATGCGGCGGGTGGTGGAGACGATGGCGACCCGGGCGCCCAGGTCGGCCAGCCGGCGGGCCGTCGCGTACCCGATGCCGTCCGGACTGCCCGCGCCGGTGACCAGAGCGACCTTGCCGTCCAGCCGCATGGTCACCGGATCGGAGACCGGCGCCGGCTCGTCCTGGCCGTTGCGGCCGGCGGTGGGGATGCGCCGGCCCGACCCGACCCGCCTCGGTCCGCCGTCGGAGAGGTCCGCGCCACGCGCGTCGATAGCCATGCCGCGATCCTGCCCCCTGGGGGCGGCGCGGGCAACGCGGCACCACGGGGGACATCCGTTCTGGTTCGTCCTGGCTACCCTGACGGCGCACCCACATGCGACGGAGAAGATCTCATGACCTATCCCCCGCCCTCCGGCGGCTGGCACGATCCCGCGGCCGACCCGACCCTGCAGGTCAGCGGCCAGCCCGTTCCGGCCCAGCCGACCGGCAAGGACCCCTACGCCCCGGCCACGCCGTACTCCGGGCCGCCGGCCGCCCCCACCGACCCGTACGCCGCCGCGGCGGCCTACCCGACGCAGGGCTACCCGACGCCGGGCTACCCGACGCCCGGCTACCCCTCGTACGGCTACGCGGCCCAGCCGAAGACGAACAGCATGGCGATCGCCGCGCTGGTGCTGTCGCTGGTCGGCATCGCGTCCTGCATCACCGCGCCGGTCGGCGCGATTCTCGGCCACGTGGCCCGCAAGCAGATCCGGGAGACCGGCGAGGGCGGCGAGGGGATGGCGAAGGCGGCCATCATCGTCGGCTGGATCCTCACCGGCCTGTTGCTGCTGCTCATCGCGTTCTACGTGGTCGTCATCGTGCTCGCCATCGCCAACGGCGACTCGAGCAGCAGTAGCAGCTTCTGACGTACGAAAGGGCCGTCCCGGCGCACCGGGACGGCCCTTTCCGCGGCCGCCCCGGCGAGGGGCGGCGCGCCGGTCACTCCGCGGGCGGGGTGAAGGTCGAGGTGCGGGTCATCCCGGCCGCACGCCCCTTGGCGGAGATCACCAGGGCCATCTTCCGGGACGCCTCGTCGATCATCTCGTCGCCGAGCATCACCGCGCCGAGCTTGCCGCCCGCCTCCGAGGTGTAGTGCTCGTACGCGTCGAGGATCAGCTCGGCGTGGTCGTAGTCGGCCTGGGCCGGCTGGTAGACCTCGTTCGCGGCGTCGATCTGGCCCGGGTGCAGCACCCACTTGCCGTCGAAGCCGAGCGCCGCGGAGCGCTTCGCCACCTCGCGGAACGCGTCCACGTCGCGGATCTGCAGGAACGGGCCGTCGATGGCCTGCTTGTCGTGCATCCGGGCGGCCATCAGGATCCGCATCAGGATGTAGTGGTACGGGTCGCCCGGGTAGTCCGGGATCAGCGCGCCGACCACCAGCGACTTCATGTTGATCGAGGCCATGAAGTCGGCCGGGCCGAAGATGATGGTCTCGACCCGCGGCGAGGCGGCGGCGATCGCGTCGACGTTGACCAGGCCGGCGGCGTTCTCGATCTGCGCCTCGATGCCGATCCGGCCGACCTCCAGGCCGAGGGTCTTCTCGATCTGGGTGAGGGTCAGGTCCAGCCACTGCACCTGGGCGGCGTTCTGCACCTTCGGCAGCATGATGCAGTCCAGGTTCGCTCCGGCGCCCTCGACCACCTCGATGACGTCCCGGTAGGTCCACGGGGTGGTCAGGTCGTTGACCCGGACCACCCGGGTCTTGCCGGCCCAGTCGCCGTCGTTCAGCGCGGCCACGATGTTCTTGCGGGCGTCCGGCTTGGCCAGCGGGGCGACCGCGTCCTCCAGGTCGAGGAAGACCTGGTCCGCGGGAAGGCCCTGGGCCTTGCCGAGCATCTTGACGCTGGAACCCGGCACGGCGAGGCAGGACCGGCGGGGGCGACCGACAGCGGCCATGGATGCGCTCCTTCCAGCGTCCGGCGGGCAGGCCGACGCCACCTGAAATGAAAACCGAGAACTTAACGATCCCAAAGGGCGTTGTGACCACACGGTAACCTCGTGCCGTGACCGGGGTGAATGGACCTGTGGAAGATCTCACTGGGCGTCGGATCGTGGTGGTGACCGGCGCGAGCTCCGGCATCGGCCTCGCCGCCTCGGTCGAGCTGGCCCGTCGTGGCGACCAGGTGGTGCTGGTCGGCCGGGACCCGGCCCGCCTGCAGGCCGCCGGTGACCGGGTACGGGAGGCCTCCGGGGAGCGCCCCGAGCTGTTCCGCGCCGACTTCGCCGTGCTCGACGACGTCCGTGGGCTCGCCGAGCGGCTGCGCGCGGCGTACGACCGGATCGACGTGCTGGCCAACAACGCCGGGGCGATCGTGCTGCACCCGCTCACCACGGTCGACGGCTTCGAGCTCTCCATGCAGGCCAACCACCTGGCCCCGTTCCTCCTCAGCAACCTGCTGAAGGACCGGATCGGGCGGATGGTGGTGACCGCCTCCGGGGCGCACCGCAGCGGCGTGCTCGACCCGGAGGACCTGAACGTGACGCTGCGCCGGTACCGGTCGATCCAGGCGTACGGCACCAGCAAGCAGGCGAACATCCTGTTCACCGCCGAGGCGGCCCGACGCTGGCCGGGCGTGCCGGCGTACTCGTTCCACCCGGGCGTGGTGCGGACCCGGTTCGGCGCGGACAGCCGGTTCGTCGCCCTCGGCATGCGGCTCCTGCCGTTCCGCAGCCCGGAGAAGGGCGCCGAGACGCTGGTCTGGCTGGCCCGCCAGGACCCGGCGCGGCTGGTCAACGGCGCCTACTACGCCGACCGGCGGCTGCGCCGACCGCTGCGCAAGGCGGCCGACCCGCAGCTCGCCGCCCGGCTCTGGACGGCCAGCGCCAAGGCCGTCGGGATCGACGGGTGAACGGGCTGCGCCTGGTGGCGGTGGTCGAGTACGGCGCCGACCCGGAGGCCGGCCAGCGCTACGAGGACGCGGTGCTCACGCTGCTCGAACGGCACGGCGGCCAGCTCGAGCGGCGACTGCGGGCCGTCGACGGGCGCAGCGAGGTGCACCTGATCCGCTTCGACTCGCGGGACGGGGTGCAGTCGTACCTGGCCGATCCGGAGCGGCTGGCGCTGCGGGCGGCGGTCGGCGACGCGGCACCCGAGACCCGGGTGATCGAGGTGCACGAGGTTCCGACCGTCACTCGGTGAGGTGCACCGGGATGCTCGTCACCACCACCCCCGGCAGCGCCCGCAGCGCCTGCCGCAGCCGGTGCTCGGTGCGGCTGTGCAGCGGCCGGTGCCAGCGCCGGCGCAGCACCACCTCGGGCACGATCACGGTCAGCACCAGCTCGGGCGCGGAGTCGCGCAGCGCCTCCAGGTAGTGCGCCAGCGGCCCGATCACCGCCCGGTACGGCGACACGATCGTCTCCAGCCGGACGTGGTCCCCCCAGGCCTCCCACTGCGCCCGGAAGCGGTCCGCCTCCGCCTCCTCCGGCGCGATGTGCAGCGCCAGGGTCGGCCGGCCCAGCGACACCGCGTACGCCAGGGCCCGCAACGACGCCCGGTTGAGCCGGGCCACCGGCACCACCACCAGGTGGCGTACCTGCTGGGGCAGCTCCTCCCCCTCGGCGGGCCCGGCGGGCGGTCCGCCGGCGGGCGGCAACGGGTGCAGGGCCAGCGCCGCGTGCAACGTTCGGTAGTGCCGGTGCACCCGGTGGAAGAGCAGCACCAGCAGGGGTACGGCGACCACCACCACCCAGGCGCCCTCGGTGAACTTGGCGACCGCCGCGGTGAGCAGCACCAGCCCGGACAGGGCCGCGCCGACCGCGTTGAGCGCCAGCCGGTGCCGCCAGCCCGGCCCGCGCCGGCGCCGCCAGTGCACCACCATGCCGGCCTGCGAGAGGGTGAAGGCGAGGAAGACACCCACCGCGTAGAGCGGGATCAGCGACTCGGTGTGGCCACGGAACGCCACCAGGACGAGCGCGGCCGTCACGGCCAGCGCCACCAGGCCGTTGCTGAACGCCAGCCGGTCCCCCATGTGCAGGAACCGGCGGGGCGCGTGCCCCGCCCGGGCCATGAAGAAGAGCAGGCGGGGGAAGTCGTTGAAGGCGGTGTTCGCCGCCAGCAGCAGGATCAGCGCGGTGGTGGCCTGGACGACGCCGTACCAGGGGCCGGTCGGGAAGGTGAGCCGGGCCAGCTGGGACAGCAGGGTCTGCTCCGGGGTGGGGACCAGGCCGTCGAGGTGGATCAGGAGGGTGAGCCCGGCGAAGAGCAGCACCAGCATGCCCACCATCCAGCCCAGGGTGGTGCGGGCGTTGCGCCACTCCGGCGGGTGGAACGCGGGCACCGCGTTGGAGACCGCCTCGATGCCGGTCATCGACACCGCGCCCGACGCGAAGGCGCGCAGCACCAGCAGCAGGCCGAGCCCCTCGGCGGCCGGCACCGCGGGCGGCGGCACGGGCGCGAACCCCCGGCCCGCGAACCGGAAGTAGCCGACCGCGAGCAGGGCGAGCAGCGCGGCCACGAAGGCGTACGTGGGGAGCACGAAGAGGTTGCCGGCGGTCCGGACGCCGCGCAGGTTGCCGGCGAGCAGCACGCCGATCACCAGCACCCCGAGCGGCACGGCGTACGGTGCCAGCCCGGGCAGCGCGGAGGTGATCGCGTGCACCCCGGCGGCCACCGACACCGACACGGTCAGCACGTAGTCGAGCATCAGCCCGGCCGCAGCGGCCAGCCCCGCCCCGGCACCCAGGTTGTCCCCCGCCACGATGTACGACCCGGCGCCGTGCGGGTAGGCGGGGATGGTCTGCCGGTAGGAGACGCCCACCGCGACCATCAGCAGCACCAGCCCGGCGGCGAGCGGCAGGGAGAGCCCCAGCGCGCCGCTGCCGGCCAGCACCAGCACGGTCAGCAGCGCCTCCGGGCCGTACGCCACGGAGCTGAGCAGGTCGGAGGAGAGCACCGGCAGGGCGACCAGCTTGCGCATCCGCTCGTAGAGCACCGCGGCGCTGGTCAACGGCGGGCCGAGGACCGCCCGGCGCAGCCGGGTCAGCGTCCGGCCGAACCGGGTGCCGGGCAGGTTCGCCGGCTCGGTGGCGACCAGCTCGTCCGGCTCCTCCGGGCGGAACAGCTCGATCGGCGCCAGCCGCCCGAACCGGGTCGGGACGGGGTGGGCGCGGTGCCGACGCAGGGTCGGGTCGACCGGCAGCTCCGCGCCCCCGCTCACCCGCCAGCGTTCGCCGATCCGGCGCAGGGTGCCCAGCTCGGCGGGGTCGAGCGGTGGGAACTCGGCCGACGGGGTGACGACCGTGCCGCCGTCCGGCTCGTGCTCGTCCCGCCCCGCCATCGGTCACCCCTCCCTCCCCGCTATCTCACGTGACGGGGGCGGCCGGGGCGGCGGTTTGGGCGTACTCGCGCCGAAGGAGCCGGGGCGGTGCGGCGCGCCGGGGCGCGGGTCAGCCTGCGGGTGGGGCGGCGTCGGCCGGGACCGGGGCGGGCGTGGCGCGGCGGCCGGCGCGGGCCCCGCCGAGCACCACCACCGCCACCCCGACCAGCAGCAGCGCCAACCCGGGCAGGGCGAGCGGCCGGGGCAGCTGGCCCAGCCAGACCCCGGCGATCAGCGCCGCGCCGGGCGCCTCCAGCAGGATCAGCACGCTCACCGTGGTCGCCGAGACCCGACGCAGGGCGTAGTTGAACATCGAGTGCCCCAGCAGCTGCGCGCCGGCCACCAGGGCGAGGATGGCCAGCCAGGTCGACGAGTCGTACCCGTGCAGCGGCACCCCGCCGACCAAACAGACCACCAGCAGGACCAGCGCGCAGACGCCGTAGCAGATGGTGGTGTAGGTGGTGGTGCTGATGGTGGCGCGGGCCCGCTCACCGAAGGCCGTGTAGACGGCGGCGAACATGCCGCCGGTGACCGCCAGCAGGTCACCGGCGAAGGCCCGGCCGGAGACGGCGAAGTCCGCGCCGGTGGCGAGGGCCGCGCCGGTCACCGCCACCCCGATGCCGAGCCAGACCTGGTACGGCAGGCGACGGCCCTGCCACCGGGCGATCAGCCCCTGCCAGACCGGTTGGGTGGCGCCCAGTGCGGTGGCCGCGGCGACCGAGGTGAGCTGCGCGCTCGGCATCCAGGTGGCGAAGTGCGCGGCGAGCGCCACCCCGGACAGCACGCAGTAGAAGCCCTCCCGGCGGCCCGCGCCGACGGTCAGCGACCGGAACTCGGCCCGGCGGCGGGCCAGCGAGAACGGGCCCAGCACGGCGGTGGAGAGCAGGTTCCGCCAGAACGCGATGGCCAGCGCCGGGGCGGCCGCGAACGCGACCAGCGGGGCGGACGACGAGACGGCGGCGACGGCCAGCACCAGGACGCCGGCGGTCAGCGGGTCCACCGGATGGCGGGAGGGGGTCGGAGACACGGAGAGCAATACTCACACAGGAGAGGACAGCACGGACCGTCAGCACTCCGTTACGATCACGCAGGTCCGCGCCGGCGACCCCTCGACGCCCGGAGGCGCTCCCCATGCCCAGGTACTCCGCGGTGCTGTTCGACTTCTTCGGCACGCTGACCCGCTGCGTCCAGCGCGGCGCGGCCCACCAGGCCACGGCCGAGCTGCTCGGCTGCCCGGTCGACACCCTCTCCGCCGTGCTCGACCGGACCTTCTACCAGCGGGCCGCCGGCCGGTACGGCGACGCGGAGGCGACCCTGCGCTGGGTGTGCGCGCAGGCCGGCGTGCACCCCTCCGACGCGGCGGTCCGCTCCGCGGTCGCCTCCCGGCACCGCGCCGTACGCGCCGACACCCGGCTGCGCGCGGACGCCGTGCCCGCCCTCGCCGCGCTGCGCCAGCGGGGGATCCGGACCGCCCTGGTCAGCGACTGCACCCACGAACTGCCGGCGTTCCTGCCGCAACTGGCGGTCGCCCCGCTGCTCGACGTGCGGGTCTTCTCCGTCCAGGTCGGCCGGTGCAAGCCCGACCCGGCGCTCTACCAGGCGGCGTGCCGGCGGCTAGACGTCGCGCCGGAGGCTTGCCTCTACGTCGGCGACGGCGGCAGCCGGGAACTGACCGGTGCCCGCCGGGCCGGGATGACCGCGGCCCGCCTGGTGACCCCGGACCTGGCCGGGCACCTGGTCTTCGACGCGGAACGAAACTGGGACGGCCGGGTGGTCGGATCACTACGCGAGGTGGTCGAGCTGGTCGACGCGGTGCCAGCGGCCCGCTGAGCGGTCCGGCTCCCGGCCGGTGACCGGCGTCAGCGGCCGACCCGACTCCCGATCGGTGAGCGGCGTCAGCGGCGGCGGACCCGGTGCAGCCGGAACGGCTTGCGGGTCACCCGCACCACCGGGGCGCCGCGCGGCGGCTCGGCCAGCGCGGCGTCGGGCAGCCGGTCCCCGGCGTCCGGGTCGCCCGCCGGGGAGAGCCGGGTCAGCGCGCAGCCGTCGGCCGCCCAGCGGGTCACCAGGTCGGCGGTGGGGCCGGACGCGTTCAGCCGCTTCGCCGCCACCAGCGGCGCCGCGTTCTCCCACGCCTCCGTCCCAGGTGTCACCCGGGTCACCCGGGCCGGCCAGGTCACGATCCGCCCGCCGTGGTCGCCGCGCAGCGTCACCCGGGCACCGGTGGCGTCGGCCAGCCCCGGCGCGGACTGCTCGCCGGGGCCGCTCACCACGAAGAGCGCGCCCTCCAGGGGTGCGCACCACAGGGCCAGCGCCGGCCGGTCGCCGACGCTCACCCAGGCGATCGCGGCCTTCTTCATCGCCTCGTCGACCAGCGGGGTGCTGTCCCGGGCGTCCGGCTCGTCCGTCACACCGGCATCCTCTCGTACGTCGTCGTGCCCGTGCCGGTCAGCCGACGAACGGCGGGATCAGGATCTCGCCCCGGGCCACCGCCATCACCTGGCCCGAGACCGTGGCGCCGACCGCCGCCCCGTCGGCCGCGGTCACCGTGCAGGCCAGCGCGGACGGCCGGTGGATCTCGATGCCCTGGCGGACCGCGTACGTCGAGGTGCCGTCGCCGGGGAGCAGACCGCTGGCGACCAGCCAGACGCCCAGGCCGAGGGCGGCCGAGCCGGTCGCCGGGTCCTCCGGGACACCGAGCCCCGGCACGAAGACGCGGGCGTGCGCGGTTTGCGTCCCGGCGTCCCAGGAGAAGACGCTGACGTGCTCCACCCCGTACCGCTCCGCCGCCGCCGGGTTCACCCTGGCGCGGGACACCGCGTCCGGGCGGACCGGCAGGTAGGGGAACTCCAGCCCGCAGCCGGCCACCCGAGGCGCCGGGCCGGTGTGGTCGGCGGCGGTCAGGCCGGCCATCTCCAGCAGCTGCTCCGGGTCGAGTTCGGGGCCGAGGGTGGGCGTGCCACCGGTCAGGGTGGCGCCGGTGGCGGTCACCTCGATCGGGAGCACCCCGGCACCGCACTCCTGAGTGACACTGCCCACACCGAACATCCCGCGCCGGCTGGCGGTGACCGCGGCGCCGACACTGGGGTGCCCGGCGAAGGGCAGTTCCGCCGCCGGGGTGAAGATCCGGGCCCGGTAGGTGGCGCCGACCTGGGTCGGTGGCAGCACGAACACCGTTTCCGACAGGTTGAACTCCACCGCGAGCGCCTGCATCTGTTCGGTGGCCAGCCCTTCGGCGCCGAACACCACGGCCAGCGGGTTGCCGGCGAAGGGGCGGTCGGTGAACACGTCCACGATCTCGTAGGCCAAGGTCGACATGTTGATAAACACTAGGCGCTTAGGCTGGTGCCCGTGAGCACGCCGAACCGGGTCTACATCGCACGACTCGCCGGAGTCGCCGTCTTCGACCCCAACGGCGACCAGGTGGGGCGGGTCCGCGACGCCGTGGCCCGGATCCGGCCGACCCAGCGTCCGCCCGAGGTGGTCGGCCTGGTCGCCGAGATGCCGATGCGCCGGCGGATCTTCCTGTCCATCAACCGGATCACCTCCATCGACGCCGAGGCGGTCGTCCTCGGCAGCGGCACCCTCAACCTGCGCCGCTTCGAGAAGCGCCCGAACGAACTGCTCGTCCTCCAGGAGCTGCTGGACCGGCGGGTCCAGCTCGAACCGGGCGGCCAGCCCGGCGCGGTGGTCGACGTGGCCATGGAGCGCAGCCGTGGCGGCGAGTGGTCGCTGTCCCGGGTCGCGGTCCGCGAGCAGGCCAGCCGGCTCACCCGCCGCGGCCATCTGCACCAGGTCGAGTGGGACCGGGTGCGCGGGCTCAGCGGCATCGCCGACAACCGGGGTACGGCGAACCTGCTCGCCGTCCTGGAGGACATGCGCCCCGCCGACCTGGCCAACGCGTTGCAGGACCTGCCCGACGCGCGGCGCAACGAGGTCGCCGCGGCCCTGGACGACGAGCGCCTCGCCGACGTGCTCAGCGAGCTGCCCGAGCACGACCAGGTGGAGATCCTGGCCGCCCTGGACCGGGAACGGGCCGCCGACGTGCTGGAGGAGATGGACCCGGACGACGCCGCCGACCTGCTCAACGAGCTGCCCCCGCCGGAGCAGGACGTGCTGCTCGACCTGATGGAGCCGGACGAGGCCGACCCGGTCCGCCAGCTCCTGCGGTACGCCTCCGGCACCGCCGGCAGCGTGATGACCTCGGAGCCGGTGATCCTGCCGCCGGACGCCACCGTCGCCGAGGCGCTGGCCCGGATCCGGGAGGAGCAGCTGTCGCCGGCGGTCGCCGCGCAGGTCTTCGTGACCCGCGCGCCGATGACCACCCCGACCGGGCGCTACCTGGGCATGGTGCACTTCCAGCGGCTGCTCCGCGAGCCTCCGGCCGACCTGCTCGGCGGGGTGGTGGTCAACGACATCGACCCGCTCCGGCCGACCACGCCGCTGCCCGAGATCACCCGCCGGATGGCCACCTACGACCTGGTCGCCATGCCGGTGGTGGACCGCAGCATGCGCCTGGTCGGCGCGGTCACCGTGGACGACGTGCTGGACCATTCACTGCCCCGCGACTGGCGTGACCGGGACGCCATACCGGGCCCGACCCCCACCGACGCCGTCCTGGACGGCACAGATGGCTGAGCAGCGGCGGGCCGAGCGGCTGGACCAGCCGCGCGAGCCCCGCGGCGTCAAGCTGCCGCGCTTCGACCCGGAGGCCTTCGGCCGCTGGTCGGAGGGGATCGCCCGGGGCATGGGCACGGCGAACTTCATCGTCTACATGACGGTGGTGATCGCCGCCTGGTTCGGCTGGAACACCCTGGCCCCGGCGGACCTGCGCTTCGACCCGTACACCTTCACCTTCCTGACCCTGGTTCTGTCGTTGCAGGCGTCGTACGCGGCCCCGCTGATCCTGCTCGCGCAGAACCGGCAGGCCGACCGGGACCGGGTGTCGCTGGAGGAGGACCGGCGGCGGGCCACCCTGCAGAAGGCGGACACCGAGTACCTGGCCCGGGAGATCGCCGCGTTGCGGATCGCGATGGGCGAGGTGGCCACCCGGGACTTCCTCCGCTCGGAGCTGGCCCGGCTGGCCGAGGAGCTGGACGAGGCGGCGCAGCGCCGGCAGAAGCTGGAGCGGCGGCAGCAGGAGCGGGCCCAGCGCCGCAGCACGGAGCCGCTCGACGAGCCCCGGGACGAGCTGGACGGCGACTTCGCCCGGGACGGCCGCCCGGAGGGCTGACCGGCACGCTCGCCGCCGGGTCTGCCGCCGGATGTCCCGTCCGCCCGGTGGGCCCCGGACGCGTGCGACCCGGTCATCGATTCGCTCACACCACGCCCCCTCGGGCGGCGGTGGCGGATCACCGCCGACGTAGCATTGCGGGCATGTCAGCACCCGTCAGCACCGTCTCCGACGCGATCCAGGCCGCGCTGGCCACCGTCAACGACCCGGAGATCCGCCGGCCCATCACCGAATTGGGCATGGTCCGCTCCGCCGAGGTCGGCGACGACGGCGTCGTCCGCGTCGAGCTGCTGCTCACTGTCGCCGGCTGCCCGCTGAAGGACAAGCTGCGCAACGACATCACCGCCGCCGTCGGGGCGGTTCCCGGCGTGACCGGTGTCGAGATCGAGTTCGGCGTGATGAGCCCCGAGCAGCGCCAGGGCCTCCAGGCCAAGCTGCGCGGCGGGGGCGCCGCCGACGAGCCGGTCATCCCGTTCGCCCAGCCCGGCTCCCGCACCCGCGTCTACGCGGTGGCCAGCGGCAAGGGCGGGGTCGGCAAGTCCAGCGTCACCGTGAACCTGGCCGCCGCGCTGGCCGCCCGCGGCCTCTCCGTCGGGGTGGTGGACGCCGACATCTACGGCCACTCGGTGCCCCGGATGCTCGGCGCGGACGGCCGCCCGACCCGGGTGGAAGACATGATCATGCCGCCGCAGGCGCACGGCGTGAAGGTCATCTCGATCGGCATGTTCACCTCGGGCAACGCCGCCGTGGTGTGGCGCGGCCCGATGCTGCACCGGGCGTTGCAGCAGTTCCTCGCCGACGTCTACTGGGGCGACCTGGACGTTCTCCTGCTCGACCTGCCGCCGGGCACCGGCGACGTGGCCATCTCTCTGGCCCAGCTGCTGCCGAACTCCGAGATCCTGGTGGTGACCACACCGCAGGCCGCGGCCGCCGAGGTCGCCGAGCGGGCCGGCGCGATCGCCCTGCAGACCCACCAGCGGGTGGTCGGTGTGATCGAGAACATGTCCTGGCTGGAGCTGCCGGACGGCTCGCGGATGGAGCTCTTCGGCGCCGGCGGCGGGCAGACCGTCGCCGAGTCGCTGAGCCGGACGATCGGCGCCCAGGTGCCGCTGCTGGGTCAGATCCCGCTGGACACCCGGGTCCGGGAGGGCGGCGACGCCGGCAACCCGATCGTGGTCGCCGAGCCGGAGTCCCCGGCCGCGAAGGCGCTGAACCAGATCGCCGACCGGCTCGCCCTGCGCCGCGAGTCGCTGCTCGGCAAGCCGCTCGGCCTCAAGCCCGCCGGCCGCTGACCCACCACACCCGCCAGGATCCACACGCATACACGCAAAGAGGGGCCTCCCGAGCTCGGGAGGCCCCTCTTCTGCGAGTAAGTGCGGGCCAGGACGGCCCTCGGGGGTGCGACGCGGCGCCGGTGGGTCAGGTGGCGTCGTCGTAGCTGGGGCGGGGGGCCGGGGCGGGAGCGCCGCCGGTGGCGGTGCCGGGGCGGCGGCCGTTGGCACGCGGGTCCGCGGCGTTCGCGACGTCCTTGAGCTCGTTGTGCACGCCCGTGACGTCCGCGCGGAGGTTGTCGTAGACACCCTGCAGCGGCTTCCGGATCGCCTGCTCGTCCTCCTCGCTGAGCAGGTGCTTGCGGATGAACGCCTTGGGGTGCAGATCCTCCAACTGGATGTCGGTGCCCAGCTCACGACTCAGGTCGCCGGTGGCGTTGCGGGCCATGTTCCGCAGGTTGCGCACCATCCGCAGCCCGTCGTTGATCACGTTGGGCAGCCGGTCACCGAAGATCAGCAGCGCCAGGAGCAGCAGCGCACCGATCTCCCACCAGTTCAGGTTGTCGAGCACTGCTGGGCCTCCTCGTCGGCGTCAGGCCAAGACTACGCACGTCGCGCGCCGCTTCGGGAGGGGGTGACCGGCCCTCACTTGGCGTCTGCGGCGAGCGTCACGGAGGTGTTCTGCCGGCTAGCGCCGCGCCGGTACTCCACCGTCACCACCGAGCCCGGGGCGTACTTGCGGACCAGGGCGATCAGATCGGTCGGTTCGGTCATCGGCCGGCCGTTGAGCTTCAGGATCACGTCCCCGGCCTTCAGGCCCGCCCCGGCCGCCGGGCCGGACGGCTCCACCGCGGCCAGCCGTACGCCGCTGCCGACCGTGGTGACCGTGCCGGTACCGCCCACCTGGGCGCCGATCACCGTACGCCGGGCCTTGCCGGTGCCGATGATGTCCTGGGTGACCCGCTTGGCCTGGTTGATCGGGATGGCGAAGGCGAGGCCGATGTTGCCCGCCTCCTGCCCCTCGGCGACCAGCGACTTGATCGTCGAGTTGACCCCGATCACCCGGCCGGCGGCGTCGACCAGCGGCCCGCCGGAGTTGCCGTGGTTGACCGCCGCGTCGGTCTGGATGGCCGCGTAGTAGCGCACCGGGCCGCCCGGCTCGCCGGCCTGCATGGTCCGGTCCAGGGCGCTGACGATGCCGGCGGTGACGGTGTTGGCCAGCGACAGCGGCGAACCGATCGCGAGCACCGGGTCGCCGACGGCGAGCGCGTCGGAGTCGCCGAACTCGATCGGGCGCAGCCCGCTGCGGTTCACCTTGATCACCGCGATGTCGGATTCCGGGTCCTGGCCGACCACGGTGGCCGGGGCGGTGCTGCCGTCGTTGAAGACCACCGACGCCTTGCCGGTGCCACCGGCCACCACGTGGTCGTTGGTGATCACGTGGCCGTCGGCGCTGACGACGAAGCCGGAACCCTCGCTGGTGCCGCCCAGGCTGGCCACCCGCACGGTCACCACGCTGGGCAGGACCTTCTCGGCGACTCCGGCCAGCGACTCCGGGCGGCGCTGGGCCAGCGCCGGCGCCTCGGCGGGACGGGCGCCCAGGGCCACTCCCGCGCCGGCCCCGCCGCGGACCGCGAAGGCGTACCCCAGGGCACCGCCCAGGGCGCCGGCGAGCAGCGCGGTGATCAACGGGATCAGCAGGAGCTGGCGCAGCTTCGGCCGGCCCGGCGCGTCCGGGTCGGTGACCGGCTCCGGCGCCGCCCCGGCGACGGGCGCCATGGGGATCACCACCGCAGCCGGCGCGTACGGGTCCCGCCACGGGTCGGCGAGCGCGTCGGACCACCACGGTGATGTCGTGCCTGCCGCGGCGCCGTGCGGCACCGTCGGCGGCCCCACCGGCGGTGTCCCGGCCGGCGGTCCCGCCGGTGCCGGGCTCCCGCCGGGCTGGCGCCAGTCCCAGCCGTCGGTCACGTCGGTGCCTCCACTCCGTCCCCCGGTCCCCCGGGCCGCGCCGGGAGAGGGGTCCGGCGTGACGCGTGGGGTACCGCATCCAGGATTGCACGGATGCGCCGAGTGAAGTCAGCTCTTGGCCGGGCGTGATCGTCAGCGGTGGACGCGCGGCTGCACGCCGGAAGCCTCGCCTCTAGGCTCATAGCGCCAACCCGCCCCTCGCACCACTCCCGCCGCCCGGAGGTGTCCCATCGCCACGGTCGCCAGTTCCGGCAACCCGACGGCGCAGGCGTTGCAGTTCGCCGAGTCGTACGTCGGCGAGGACCTCGTGCTGCGGACCGCCCGCAGCCTCGCCCGGGAGGTGGGCCTCGACGCGGTGACCCCGGGCGTCGGGGCGGCGTTGCGCCTGCTCGCCGCGGCCGGCAACGCCCGCGCGGTGGTGGAGATCGGCACCGGCACCGGGGTGAGCGGCGTCTGGCTGCTGCGCGGGATGCGCGCCGACGGGGTGCTCACCACCATCGACCTGGAGGTCGAGCACCAGCGGATCGCCCGACGGATCCTCGTCGAGGCGGGCTTCCCGTCCGGGCGTACCCGGATCATCACCGGGCGGGCGCTGGACGTGCTGCCCCGGCTCGCCGACGGCGCGTACGACCTGATCTTCGTCGACGCCGAGCCGACCGGGTTCGCCGCGTACGTGGACGCCGCGCTGCGGCTGCTGCGCCCGGGCGGGGTGCTCGCCCTGCACGGCACCCTGGCCGGCGGCCGGATCGGCGACCCGGCCGCCCGGGACACCGACACGGTGACCGTCCGGGAGACCATCAAGGCGCTCCGGGAGTCCGAGCACTGGACCCCGGCCCTGCTGCCGGTCGGCGACGGCCTGCTGGCCGCGGTGAAGTGCTGAGCCGCTGACCCGCTGACCGGGCCCGCCGGGGGCCCGGTCCGACCGCCGGCTCAGCTCAGCGTGCCCAGCCAGCGCAGCAGTCCGCGTACGCCCCAGCCGGTCGCGCCCCGGGTCAGCTCGGCGTCGTCCCCGTCGGCCCAGGAGGGCGCGGACATGTCGATGTGCAGCCAGCGGTCGCGCGTGTCGCCGGTGAACTCGCGCAGGTAGAGCGCGGCGATCACCGAGCCGGCGCCCCGGTCCGGGGAGCTGTGCAGGTCGGCCAGGTCGCTGCCGAGGTGTTCCAGGTAGTCGGCGGGCAGCGGCATCCGCCAGGCGGCCTCGCCGGCGGCGTCGATCGCGGCGAGCAGGTCGGCGGCGAGCTGGTCGTTCTCGCTGTAGAGGGCGCCGTGCCGCTTGCCGAGCGCGACCGCGTTGGCGCCGGTCAGGGTGGCCAGGTCGACCAGCAGGTCGGGGGCCAGCTCCCGGGCGGCGTACGCCAGGGCGTCGGCGAGCACCAGCCGCCCCTCGGCGTCGGAGTTGGTGGTCTCGCTGGTGGTGCCGTCGTAGTGCCGGATGATGTCGCCGGGCCGGAAGGCCGAGCCGCTGACCATGTTCTCCGCCAGCGGGGCGAGGGTGGTCACCCGGACCGGCAGGCGCAGCGCGGCGGCGCCCAGGGTGGCCGCGACGACCGCGGCAGCGCCGGCCATGTCCTTGCGCATCAGCTTCATCGCCGGCACCGGCTTGATCGAGATGCCGCCGGTGTCGAAGGTGATCCCCTTGCCGACCAGGACCACGTGGGTACGGGCGTCGGCCGGCCGCCAGTCCAGCTCGACCAGGCGGGGTGGGCTCGCCGAGCCACCACCGACGGCGAGGATCCCCCCGAAGCCCTCGGCCGCCAGTTCCTCCGGCCCGCGTACCCGCAGGTGCAGGTCGGGAAGGTCGGCCGCGGCGGCCTCGACCTGCGCGGCGAACCACTGCGGGTTCTTGACCGAGGACGGGGTGTTGGTGAGGTCCCGGGCGAACCGGGTCATCTCGGCGGTGGTGCGGGCGGTGTCGACCGCGTCGCGGTACCCGTCCGGGTCGGTGGCGAGCAGTTCGACCTCGGCCAGCGCGGGCCGTTCCCCGGCGTCGGTCATCCGGAACCGGTAGGAGGCGAGCAGCAGCCCCTCGACGAGCGCCCGGACGGTCCCCTCGGCGGCGTCGGCGGGAAGTGCCAGAGTGATGTGCGTCTCATCCGACGCGGCGCGGGCCAGGGCGGCCCCGGCGGTTCGCCAGTGCCGGTCGGTGCCCTCGCCGACGCCGAGCAGCAGCAGCCGGCCCGGGGTGCGGGTCGGACGCAGGTGCCGGTAGGTCTCCCCGGCCCGGCCGGTCAGCCGGGCGGCGGGCAGCAGGGCGGCCGCCTCCGCCGACACCCCGTCGGGCAGGGCCGAGCCGGTCGGGGCCAGCGTCGCCGGGGCGTCGCCCCCGTCGGTCGCGGCACCGGTGTGCACGGGCAGGACGAGGGTGTCCAGCCGGCCGGGGCCGGCTGTCAGACGGATGGCGAGCACGCTCGACCGTACCTCCGGAATTGATCGTGGTGCGGGAAATCGGTGCCCCGCAGGGGACGCTGAAGGCCCTGAGCCACCGGCGATGCCGGTGGCTCAGGGTATGACGACCTGTCCGTGCGGCGGACGCCGCGTGGACCGTCGTTCGCTCAGCCGGCAGCCGCCTTCAGCGCGTCACCGAGCGCGTTGGCCTCGTCGGGAGTCATCTCGACGACGAGCCGGCCACCGCCCTCCAGCGGGACTCGCATGACGATGCCCCGGCCCTCCTTGGTGACTTCCAGCGGACCGTCGCCCGTCCGCGGCTTCATCGCCGCCATGTTGTCTCCCCTCAGACCTACACCAGGGTCGGTGGGTTGCCCCACAGCCACTTCGTCATGACCACCCGCAACGTGCACGGGGGCGTCGACCAACGATTTTCCCTGATGAACACCGCCGGACCCAAACCGAAGCAGCATTGATGTAACAGCATCTAGCTTATCTTGGATAGGCCTGTCACAATGTGCGGTCATGCAGGCACGGTCGGCACTCTTCGACCTGTACGGCGACTACCTCCGACCCAGGGGTGGCCGCGCGCCGGTTGCCGCCCTGGTCAAGCTGCTCGCGCCGCTGGGAATCGCACCTCCGGCCGTGCGCACCGCGGTCTCCCGCATGGTGCGCCAGGGCTGGCTCGACCCGCTCCGCCTCGCCACCGGACCGGGATATTCGATCACACCAAAGGCGGCCCGGCGACTCGACGAGGCGGGCGCCCGGATCTACCGCACGGGCCGGATCACCTGGGACGGCCGGTTCGACCTGCTCGTGCTGGAGACCCCGACGGCCCGCCGGGACCGGCAGCGGCTCGCCGCGAACCTGAGCTTCCTCGGCTACGGCACCCTCGACGAGCACACCTGGGTGGCGACCCGGCCCAGCGAGGACGTCGACATGCTGCTGGAGGAGGCCGGCGTCTGCTACGAGCGGTTCACCGCCGCGCACGCCGCCGGCACCCCCGGCGCGATGGGCGTGGTCCGCCGGGCCTGGGACCTCACCGAGATCGGGTACGCGTACGAGCGGTTCGTCGACGAGCAGCGGCCGCTGCTGGCCGGCGTCACCGTGCGCAGCGGCGACGAGGAGGCGTACGCGGCCCGGTTCCGGCTGGTGCACGCGTGGCGTACCTTCCTCTTCCGGGACCCGCAGCTGCCGCCGGCGCTGCTCCCGGAGCGCTGGCCCGGCACCGCCGCGGCCAGCTTCTTCGACCGGCACGCGGCCCGGCTCCGGCCGGCCGCCGACCGGTACGTCGAGCACTGCCTCGACGCCAGCAACCGCACCGCCCGACAGAAGGGTCGTTGAGAACGTGACCGAGCCGCTGCTCGTCGACCGCACCGACGCCGTGGTCACCCTGACGCTGAACCGCCCGACGGCGATGAACTCGCTCGACGTGGCCCTCAAGGAGGCGCTCCGGGACGCCTTGGCCGAGCTGGAGTCCGACCGGTCCTGCCGCGCGGTGGTGCTGGCCGGGGCGGGCGGCTCCTTCAGCGCCGGCCAGGACCTGCGCGAGCACGTGCAGACCCTGGAGTCGGCCACCGCCAACCCGCTGGACACCGTGCGGGCGCACTACAACCCGATCGCCGCCCGGCTGGCCAACCTGCCCAAGCCGGTGGTGGCCGCGGTCCGCGGGATGGCCGCCGGGGCGGGCGCGTCGCTGGCGTTCCTCGCCGACTTCCGGATCGGCGGCCCCCGGACGAAGTTCCTGATGGCCTTCGCCGGGGTGGGGCTGGCTGCCGACACCGGCGCCTCCTGGACGCTGCCCCGGCTGGTCGGCCACGCCAAGGCGGTCGAGCTGCTGATGCTCGCCGAGCCGGTCGGCGCCGAGGAGGCCTGCCGGCTGGGCCTGCTCAACACGCTGGTCGACGACGACGAGAAGGTGCTGCCGACCGCCCAGGAGCTGGCCGCCCGGCTCGCCGCCGGCCCGACCGTCGCGTACGGGGCGATCAAGCGGCAGCTCTCCATCGCCGACGCGGGCACCCTCGCGGACGCCCTCGCCGCCGAGGCGCAGGCCCAGTCCATCTGCGGCGCCACCGCCGACCACAAGGCCGCCACCATGGCCTTCGTGAACAAGCAGAAGCCGGTCTTCGAGGGGCACTGAACGCGGCCGGGCTGCCGGCCGCCGCACCGCTTCGGGTGAGGGCTAGTCGTCCTCCTCCGGGTCCTGGTTGGCCTCGGCGCCCAGCACGAACGCCTGCATGGCCAGCTCGTCGCCGGAGGGCGAGACGAACGCCGGCAGCTCCGCCGGGCCCAGCTCCTGCACGTACGACCAGAAGATCCGGACCGCCTCGGCCCGGGAGTCGGCCTCGATCGGCAGGTCCAGGCTGACCAGCCAGGTCCGGCGCGGCGGCGGCGGACCGAGCCGGTCGGCCAGCTCCCGGTAGGCCGCCGGGTCCAGCGCGGTGACCGGCCCGTCGAGGGTCACCCGGTCGGCCGGCACCGGTTCGTCGAGGGTCCGCCGGGTGTACGCCACGACCAGCGAGCCGGCGCCCACCCGGGCGACCCGGCCCAGCGCCACCAGCCGGGGCGGGGCGTCCACCAGCACCGCCACCGGGTCGCCGGGGCGCGGCCGGTGCCGGTCGGCCGGGGCGGCCAGTTCCAGGGTGTCGTGGTGGACGAGGCGTTCGGCGTCGAGACGCCCGGCCGGCAGCAGCACCGCCCAGGCGCCGTCACCCCGCCCGCCGTCGGCGTCGGTCGTCCCGCCGGTGCGGTGGTCGGTCACGGTCATGCCCTTATCCCATCACGGGCCACGGCGGCGGCGACGTGGCAGCCCGCGAGGTGGTCGTCGACCATGCCGGTGGCCTGCATCAGCGCGTACGCCGTGGTGGGGCCGACGAAGCGGAAGCCGCGCTTCTTGAGCGCCTTGGCCATCGCGGTGGACTCCGGGGTGAGCGCGGGCACCTGGGCGAACGACTCCGGCCGGGCGGCCCGGGGCGGCGGCGCGTACGACCAGAGCAGGGCGGAGAGGCCGTCGGGCAGCTCCACCGCGGCCCGCGCGTTGGCGATCGCCGCCTCGATCTTGGCCCGGTTCCGGACGATCCCCGCGTCGGCCAGCAGCCGGGCCACGTCCGCCTCGCCGTATTCGGCGACCCGCTCGAGGTGGAAGTCGTCGAAGGCGAGCCGGAACGCCGGCCGCTTGCGCAGAATGGTCAGCCAGGACAGGCCGGACTGGAACGCCTCGAGGGTGAGCCGCTCGTAGAGCGCGTCGTCGCCGCGCAGCGGCCGGCCCCACTCCTCGTCGTGGTAGATGGCGTAGTCCGGGGTGCTCGATCCCCAGGCGCAGCGGGTCAGCCCGTCGGCGCCGGTCACCAGGTCAGTCACGGCGTCCACGCTAGGGCAGGCCCCCGACACCGGGGCCGGGTCAGGGCAGGCGGCCCTGCTCGACCAGCCGGGCGAACTTCTTCAGCGCCAGGGTGAGGCTCGCCTTGGAGCCGGGCCAGAGCAGCGGCCAGGCCAGCCGGCCGGCCTTCCCGCCGGGCAGGTGGAACCACTCGTGCCAGACCACCTGGGTGCGGTCGCGGGCCAGCGGGGTGCAGCGCAGCACACCGGGCCCGCGCAGCAGCTTGCCGCAGTGCACCACACCGACCTCGTAGGGCGCGTCCACCCGGACCACCCGCATCTCGTCGCGGAGCACCGCCGGGCCGAGCGCGGTGACCGCCTCGACCAGGCTGCCCTCCCCGCCGTCGCCCTCGACCACCCGGACCGTGGTGAGCGGGATCCAGTCGGACTGCCGTTCCCACGCGGTCAGCGCGGCGAAGACCCGTGCCGCCGGGGCGTCGACGATCACCGTGGCGGTGAACTCCCCCGCGCCGGGCTGGGCCGCCTCGCCCAGGCCCTCGGCGCTGCCGCCCGCCGGGCTGGTCACACCGACTCCGACCGGACCACCGCGCCGGGCCGGCCGTCGACCGGGTCCGCGGTCGGGTCCGGCATGTCGGCGCGGGCGTCGGCGGTCGGGTCCGGCACGTCGGCTCGGGCGTCGGCCCGGTCGGCTTCGTCGCGGCGCCGGTCGGGGTCGTCCGGCGCATCCGCGCGCAGCCCGACCGGTTCGGCCGGGTGGCCCGCGAGCGGCTCGTCGAGGTGGCCCGCGGGCGGCTCGTCGGGCGAGGCCGGCCGGGGCGGCTCCGCCGGCAGGACGGTGGCGTCGTCCTCGTCGGCCGTCGCGTCGACCGGTCCGGCGTACGCCGGGGTCTCGTCGACACCCGGGTCGCCGACGGCCTCCGCCCGGGCCCGGCGCAACGCGTCGGCGTCGGCGGTACGGCCGTCGCGCAGCGCCTCCACCTCCGCCTCCAGCACGCCGATCAGCTCGGACTTGTAGCCGATGTCGTAGGCGGCGCGGCGCATCGCCTCGTCGACCTGGGCCATCCGGTAGCCGCGCAGGGCGGTGTCGAAGCGGACCTCCCCGACGTCGGACTCCCGCAGCGGACGGCCGCCCGGCAGCGGGACGGCCCGGCCGTCCGGCTCGGCCGGTGTCAGGCCGGGATCCCGGCCGGAGACCAGCACCGTCACCCCGAACACCACTGCCGCCACGGTCAACGCGACGACCAGTACGAGCAGAACCTGACCCATGCAGAGATCGTGGCACGACGACCGGTCCCCGAGCGACCCCAACGGCCGGCGTCGTCGACGATCCTGGCGGGCCGTACCGGCCGGGCGGAGGCGGCCCGGACTCCGATAGCGTCGTCACCGGCCGGGGGACCCGGTCGGTGACGGCGGGAGGCGGGCATGGCCGGGGCGCTGCGGCTCGGTGGGCGGACGTTCGCGCCGGGCGAGCTGGTGGTGATGGCGATCGTCAACCGGACGCCGGACTCGTTCTTCGACCGGGGCGCCACGTTCGGGCTGGACAGCGCGCTGCGCGCGGTGGAACGCGCGGTGACCGAGGGCGCCGAGATCATCGACATCGGCGGGGTGAAGGCCGGCCCGGGCGACGAGGTCGACGTGGCCGAGGAGATCCGCCGGACGGTGGACACCATCGCCGCCGTCCGGGCCGCCTTCCCCGAGGTGGTCATCTCGATCGACACCTGGCGGGCCGAGGTGGCGGTGGAGGCGGTGGAGGCCGGCGCGGACCTGCTCAACGACACCTGGTCGGGTGCCGATCCGGCGCTGGCCCGGGTGGCCGCGGAGACCGGCGCCGGGCTGGTCTGCTCGCACGCCGGCGGCCTCGCGCCACGGACCCGCCCGCACCGGGCCGCCTTCGACGACGTGGTCGGCGACGTGGTCGCGACGGTGACCGGGCTCGCCGAGCGCGCGGTCGCCCTGGGGGTACGCCCCGACGGCATCCTGATCGACCCGGCGCACGACTTCGGCAAGAACACCCGGCACTCGCTGGAGATCACCCGCCGGCTGGACGAGCTCTCCGGCACCGGCTGGCCGCTGCTGGTGGCGCTGTCGAACAAGGACTTCATCGGCGAGACGCTCGACCTGCCGGTGCCCGAGCGGCTGGAGGGAACCCTCGCCGCGACCGCGGTCTCCGCCTGGCTCGGCGCCCAGGTGTTCCGCGCCCACCAGGTCCGGCCCACCCGCCGGGTGCTGGACATGGTCGCCGCCATCCGGGGCGACCGCCCGCCGACGCTGACCCGCCGCGGCCTGGCCTGAGCCGGCCGTCAGGTCCAGCGGAGGATGCGCTTGCGCCAGGCGTAGAGGATGCCCAGCGCCACGACGGCCACGAAGACGCCCATCTCGGCGACCGTGACGAGGCCGAAACCGGGCCGGTCGAAGACCACCGCCCAGGGGAAGAGGAAGACCGCCTCCACGGCGAACAGCACGTACAGGTACGCGTACACGTAGTAGCGGATCTGCATCTGCGCCCAGTCGCCGCCGACGGGGTCGAGGCCGCACTCGTAGCTGGTCAGCTTGCCTGGCGGATCAGCCGGACGGCTAGGACGTAACACCCGGTTGGCCGAGAACGCCGTAACGAAGAAGAGAGCGGCAGCGAGCAGCAGGAGCCCGAGCGTCGCGTACGAGCCCAGGTAACCGGTCATGGTCGACGAGCCTACCGGGACCGGCTCGGCGCGGGCCGGATCGGGCGAAGTACCGAACACGTTACGGATTTGTTTCCTCGTCGGACTAGTGCCCTGCGGCAACTGTTGCCGAATAATGAAACTTCACTGACGGTCACGGAGGACAGATGCCCCGCAGCGACGTAGGCCCCGTTCGGCGGGCGATGCAGCGGCGCACCTCCTCGCTGGTCGCCGCGTCGCTCGCGGTCGGGCTGACGGTCGGCCTCGCGGCCGCGCCGGGCCTGGCGACGGCGGCACCCACCGTCACGCGGGTGGCCATGGAGGGTGTGGACGAGACCACCCCGGCCGGCGATCCCACCGAGGAGACCACGCCTCCGGTGGAGCCGACGACGTCCGAACCGGACCCGACCACCGCACCGCCCACCCTGCCCCCGGACCCGGAGCCGACCACTCCGGCCCCGAATCCGACCACGGCCGCCCCGGACCCCACCGCCCCGGACGAGACCGCCCCCGCCACCACCGCGCCGGCGACGACGGCCCCCGCGCCCGAGCCGACCGCACCGGGTGGACCTGGCGGACCCGCCGGACCCGGTGGGGTCACGCTGGCGCCGCCGCCGGGGTCGGGCAGGCAGGACGCCGGCCAGTTGGGCGTCCGGGTGACCACTCGGGACGTCTCCCTCACCCCCGCCTACTGGAACGCCGCAAGCACCGTCACCACGCTGCGGGTCACCGTGAGCAACACCGGCACGGTGCCCGAGCAGTTGCGCCTCCGCTACACCCTGCCGGCCGGGCTGACCGACGCCGGGACCCCGGGCTGTCTCTCGTCCGGCGACCGGCACTACCGCTGCGGCAGTTGGACCGCCGCGCCGGGCGCGAAGTTCAGCACCCTGATCCGGATCCGGGTCAGCGGGAGCGCCTGGCGGCAGATGCCGCTCAGCGGCTCGGTGCGGGTGACCGCGACCGGCCCCGCGGGCAAGGGAACCGCCGAGGACAACGAGGGCTTCGCGGTGCTCTTCCCGCCGGGCCCGCCGGTGCCCGGCATGACGCTCGCCGCCGACGAGGTGGCCTTCGACATCAGCGGCGGCCCCACCGAGCTGGGCGTCCGGCTGGGCAACACCGGCAAGGTGGACGCCCAGGGCCGGGTCGAGATCGTGCTGCCGGCCGGGGTGAGCGTGTCGAACCCGCCGGCCGGCTGCGTGACCGCCGCGCCGACGCGTACCCGGTGCGACCTGGGCATGCTGCCCGCGGGCCGGACGGCGACGCTGCTACTCCCGGTCGCCGCCACCCCCGAGGCGCAGCGCGAGGCGCCGCTGGCCGGCGCCGTGATCGGTCGGCTCGACCCGCGCCACGGCCCGGCCAAGCAGATGCAGATGACCTTCCGGATCACCGCCGCGGCGGCGCTGACCACCCCGCCGGTGGCGACCCCGATCCCGACCGGCTCGCAGGGCGTGCTCGCCGCGGCCGGACGGGACTCCGACGACGGGCTGTCCTCGGTGCAGCGGATCGCGACCGCCCTGATCGCGATCTCCGCGCTGCTGGTGGTGCTGGCGTTGGCGCTGGCCACCACCTCGCTCCGCCGCCGGATGAGCGGCACCGCGCCGGAGCCGGCGGCGAGCCCGACGACGTCGGACTGAAATCCGACCGGCGGCGGGCGACGCCCGGTGACCGGTGATCTCGATTACGGCGGCCCACACCAAACGCCACGAACCGGGACATTAAACCGCCAATTCCGATCCCAGTCGTCGGACCTCCACCAAGGATGCCCTAATGCCTCGACGTAGGCTCTGAGGTGAGAAACGACAGCGGGCCGGACCAGCCACGGGTGGGTCGGCGCAGTGGCGCGTCAAGGAGGTCACGTGGCGGGGCAAGGCGGGGTCACCAACAGGTTCAGCCGCCCGTGCGGCGGGGCTGAGCGAAGCGAGGTGCAGGCGTGACCAAGCAGATCCGTCAACTCGACCGGGTGGTCATCCGGTTCGCCGGCGACTCCGGCGACGGCATGCAGCTGACCGGCGACCGGTTCACCTCGGAGACGGCGCAGCTGGGCAACGACATCTCCACGTTGCCCAACTTCCCGGCCGAGATCCGGGCGCCCGCCGGCACGCTCCCCGGCGTGTCGAGCTTCCAGGTGCACTTCGCCGACTACGACATCCTCACCCCCGGTGACGCCCCGAACGTGCTGGTGGCGATGAACCCGGCGGCACTGAAGGCCAACCTGGGCGACCTCCCGCGCGGGGCCGACATCATCGTCAACACCGACGAGTTCACCCGGCGCAACCTGGCCAAGGTCGGCTACCAGACCAGCCCGCTGGAGGACGACTCGCTGGCCGGCTACGTGGTGCACCCGGTCGCGCTCACCTCGATGACGGTCGGCGCGCTGGCGGCCAACGACGTGTCCAAGAAGGACGCCGAGCGGGCCAAGAACATGTTCGCCCTCGGCCTGCTCAGCTGGATGTACTCCCGGCCGTACGAGTCGACGCTGCGGTTCCTGGAGCGCAAGTTCGCGGCCCGGCCGGAGCTGGTCGCAGCGAACGTCGCCGCCTTCAAGGCCGGCTGGAACTTCGGCGAGACCACCGAGAACTTCTCGGTGCGCTACGAGGTGAAGCCGGCGAAGATGCTGCCGGGCACCTACCGGAACATCACCGGCAACGCGGCGCTCTCGCTCGGCCTGGTGGCCGCCGGGGTCCGCTCCGGGCTGCCGGTCTTCCTCGGGGCGTACCCGATCACCCCGGCCTCGGACATCCTGCACGAGCTGAGCAAGCACAAGCGGTTCGGCGTGGTGACCATGCAGGCCGAGGACGAGATCGCCGCGGTCGGCGCCGCGCTGGGCGCGTCGTACGGCGGCTCGCTCGGCGTCACCACCACCAGCGGCCCCGGCGTCGCGCTGAAGAGCGAGACGATCTCCCTGGCGGTCGCGCTGGAACTGCCGCTGGTGATCGTCGACGTGCAGCGGGCCGGCCCCTCCACCGGCATGCCGACCAAGACCGAGCAGGCCGACCTCAACATGGCCCTGTACGGCCGGCACGGCGAGGCGCCGGTCGCGGTCATCGCGCCGAAGTCGCCGTCGGACTGCTTCCACGCCGCGCTGGAGGCCGCCCGGATCGCGCTCACCTACCGCACCCCGGTACTGCTGCTCTCGGACAACTACGTCGCGAACGGCTCCGAGCCGTGGCTGCTGCCCGACGTCGACTCCCTGCCCGACCTGCGGGTCGAGTTCGCCACCGCGCCCAACGGCGAGGACGGCACCACCTTCCTGCCGTACCTGCGGGACCCGGAGACCCTGGCCCGGCCGTGGGCCATCCCGGGCACCCCGGGCCTTGAGCACCGCATCGGCGGCCTGGAGAAGGCCGACAAGACCGGTGACATCTCGTACGACCCGACGAACCACGACTTCATGGTGCGGACCCGGGCGGCCCGGATCGAGGCGATCCCGGTGCCGGACGTCGAGGTGGAGGACCCGGACGGCGACGCCCGGGTGCTGGTGCTCGGTTGGGGCTCCACGTACGGCCCGATCGGCGCGGCCTGCCGTGGCCTGCGCCAGCGCGGGCTCTCCATCGCCCAGGCGCACCTGCGGCACCTCTCGCCGATGCCGGCCAACCTCGGCGAGGTGCTGCGCTCCTACGACCGGGTGGTCATCCCCGAGATGAACCTGGGCCAGCTGGCCCAGGTGATCCGGGGCCGCTACCTGGTCGACGCGGTCAGCTACAACCAGGTCCGCGGCCTGCCGTTCACGGCCGCGGAGCTGGAGACGACGCTGGAAGAGGTCCTGAAGAATGTCTGAGCCCGTCGCCCTCAAGCTCACCGCGAAGGACTTCAAGTCCGACCAGGAGGTGCGCTGGTGCCCCGGCTGCGGTGACTACGCGATCCTCGCCGCGGTGCAGCAGTTCATGCCGGAGCTGAACATCCCGCGCGAGAACACCGTCTTCGTCTCCGGCATCGGCTGCTCGTCGCGCTTCCCGTACTACATGAACACCTACGGGATGCACTCCATCCACGGCCGCGCCCCGGCGATCGCCACCGGCCTGTCGGTCTCCCGGCCGGACCTGTCGGTCTGGGTGGTGACCGGTGACGGTGACGCACTCTCCATCGGCGGCAACCACCTGATCCACGCGCTGCGCCGGAACGTCAACCTCAAGATCCTGCTCTTCAACAACCGGATCTACGGGCTGACCAAGGGCCAGTACTCCCCCACCTCCGAGGTCGGCAAGATCACCAAGTCGACCCCGGTCGGCTCGGCGGACGCCCCGTTCAACCCGCTGTCGCTGGCGCTCGGCGCGGAGGCCACCTTCGTCGGCCGCACCATCGACTCCGACCGCAAGCACCTCCAGTCGGTGTTGCGGGCCGCCGCAGAGCACCAGGGCTCGGCCTTCGTGGAGATCTACCAGAACTGCAACATCTTCAACGATGGCGCGTTCGACCAGCTCAAGGAGCCCGGCACCCGGGACGACTACCTGATCCGGCTGGAGCACGGGCAGCCGATCACGTTCGGCAAGGACGGCCAGTTCTGCGTCGTCCACCCCCCGGGCGGCTTCGGGCTGGAGGTCCGGGAGACGGCGTCCACCCCGGCCGGGGAGATCGTCGTGCACGACGCGACGGTCAACGACCCGGCGTACGCCTTCGCGCTGTCCCGGCTGCCCGGCCTCGACCTGCGCAACACCCCGATCGGCGTGTTCCGCAAGGTCGACCGTCCCTCCTACGACAGCGTCGTGCAGGAGCAGGTGGCCACCGCCAAGGCCACGGTCACCGACACCCCGGAGCAGCAGCTCGCCGGCCTGCTGGCCAGCGGCGACACCTGGACGATCCGCTAGCCACGGGCCTGGTTCTCCCGGACCAAGTCACCGATCGTCCGGGAGAACAGCCCGGGCTGTTCCAGGTGCCACAGGTGCCCGACGCCCCGCACGATCCGCAGCCGGCTGTGGGGGATGCCGTCCGCCAGTTCCAGGGCCCCCGGCACGTTGAGCCGGTCCCGTGACCCGCAGAGCACCAGGGTCGGGGCGGTCACCTCGCCGAGACTCGGGCGCAGATCGGTCCGGGCCAGCTCCCGCAGCCCGTCCAGATAGGTTCGCCGACCGGCGGTCCGAAAGTCCTCGCTGGCCTCGGCGAGGATCCGGTCCCGCTCGTCCGCCGGCAGGCCGGCGAGGGACGGGGCGAGCAGACGGGCGGCCATCCGGGCGATGACCGCCGCCGGCAGCAGACCCGTGATCGCCCGCTGGACCGCCAGCGCCCTCGGCGGGGCCGCGATGCCCCCGGAGAGCACGAGGCTGCCGACCCGGCCCGGACGGGCCAGGCAGGCCAGCACGGCGACCGTGGCGGAGAGCGAGAGCCCCACGAGGTGGACCGGCCCGGCCGTCCGGTCGATCAGCCCGGCCACCTCGGCGACCGCCCGGTCGAAGGTGAACGGGCCGGGGCTGCCGCCGTGCCCGGGCAGCTCGGGGGCGTGCACGGCGAATTCCCCGCTGAGCTCGTCCACCTGTCGACGCCAGGTACGGCCGCTGGCGGCAAGGGGCGGCAGCAGAACAATCGTCTCCACGCCCTGATCTCTACCACCCCCTGCCCCCCACCGCTGCCCCGCGCTCCCCGACCAAGATCCACGCAGACGGAGAGAGCCGCGTCCGGGCCCCAGGGGCGGGGCGTCAGTGGGTGGTGTTGGTGGGATTGGGACGGTCGTCGCGGACGTGGACGAGCATGTCGCCGGTCTCGATCACCGCGCCGGCCTTGTCGGCGAGGCTGACCACCTTGCCCCGGCGGACCAGGGCGATGACCAGCGCTTCCAGCTCGCGCGGGGACTTGCCCACCTCGTGCCGGTCGGCCGAGCGCATCGCCAGCGCCATGCCCTGACCCGGGGTGAGCAGATCCTCCACCACGTCGATCAGCGGCGGCGCCGAGGTGGAGAGACCGAGCAGCCGGCCCGCGGTGGCCGAGGAGACGATCACGTGGTGCGCGCCGCTCTGCCGCAGCAGCGGGGCGTTCTCCGCCTCGCGGACCGCCGCGATGATCCGGACCTGGCCGGCGGTGAGCTGCCGGGCGGTGAGCGCGACCAGGACCGAGGCGTCGTCGCTGTCGGTCGCGATGATCACCGCCTTGGCGTTGCGGACGTGCGCCTCCTCCAGCACCGACGAGCGGGTGGCCGAGCCCTCGATGGCGACCAGCCCGGCCGAGGTGGCCTGCCGCAGGGCGGTGCCGCTGCGCTCCACCACCACGATGCGCGACTTGTCCAGGCCGTTCTCCAGCAGGGCGGAGACCGCGCTGCGGCCCTTGGTGCCGTAGCCGCAGATGATGACGTGGTCCTTCACGGTTCTCCTCCACCGCACCAGGCGACGGCCGGTCCGGTACTGCTCGGTCAGGACTTCCAGGGTGGTGCCGACCAGGATGATCAGGAAGAGCACCCGGGCGGGGGTGATGAACAGGACGTTGACCAGCCGCGCGGACTGCGCGAACGGGGTGATGTCGCCGTACCCGGTGGTGGAGAGGGTGACCACCGCGTAGTACGCGCAGTCGAGCAGGGTCAGCCCGTTCTCGTCGACGTCGCGGTAGCCGTCCCGGTCGAGGTAGACCACCGCGACGGTGAGGAGCACCAGGCCCAGGGCGGCGGCCAGACGGATGCTCAGCGCGCTCAGCGGACCGCGCCGCTGCGCCGGGAAATGGATCACCGTCGGTCCTGCTTCCCCCGGGTCGCCTGCACGCCCACAACATAGCGGTTGGCGGGTGATCCGCACCCCGGGGTGGCGGACCGGGACGGTGACCCGGTCGCGGACGGGGCATGATGGGGAGGTCCACCGACGCCGACCGCGAGGAGGCCCGCATGTCGCTGCTGCGCCGGGTGATCGGTGGGGTGCTGCGTCGGGTACGCCTGCGGCAGGGCCGCACGCTGCGCGAGGTGGCCGAGGCCGCCGGTGTCTCGCTGCCCTACCTCTCCGAGGTGGAGCGCGGGCGCAAGGAGGCCTCCTCGGAGGTGCTCGCCGCGATCTGCCGCGCCCTCGGGATCAACCTCTCCGACCTGCTCGAGGAGGCCCGCGACGACCTGCGCCGGATGGAGCCGCGGATCCCCACCGCGCCCCGGGCGGCGCTGGCCCGGCTGGACCGGGTGCCCGCCGCCCGCAGCGAGGGTGGCCCGAGCATCCGGATCGGCTTCCAGCCGGCCGGCGCGACGCCGCCGGTGGCCGCGACGCCGGCCTCCTTCCGACACTCGGCCGGGCCGATGCTGCGGCTGGGTGGGCCGATCCTGCACGTCGGCGGCCCCGCGTCGCCGGTCGGGTCGACCGTGGGCGGGGCGGGCCTGCGGGTCCGGCTGTTCGCCTCCGCGCCGGCCGGGCGCCCCGGTCCGCGTACCTCCCGGGTGCTGGCCCGGCGGCGGGCCCGGGCGGGCCGGCGGCGGCTGACCGCCGGGTAGGCCGGCCGGTTCTGCCCACGGCGGATCTGCCGCCGGCAGAAAGGCTGGGGCCGCCGGCCACGGCCGGCGCACGCTGGAGGCGCCGGTCCCCGGGCGCTCCCGTCGCCCGCCGGTGGGTGGAGGGCGGTCACGATGATCGGGTACGACCTACGGATGCTGGACGGCGGCCAGCAGACCTTCGGTGACCAGGTGTTCGAGCGGCTGCTGCGGGAGCGGATCGTCTTCCTCGGCACCGAGGTCACCGACGCCTCGGCGAACCAGCTCTGCGCGCAGATCCTGCTGCTCGCCGCGGAGGACCCCGAGCGGGACATCTACCTCTACATCAACTCGCCGGGCGGCTCGGTGAGCGCGGGGATGGCCGTCTACGACACCATGCGGTACGTGAAGAACGACGTGGCGACCCTGGCCCTCGGCTTCGCCGGCTCGATGGGGCAGTTCCTGCTCTGCGCGGGGGCGGCCGGGAAGCGCTTCGCGCTGCCTCACTCGCGGGTGATGATGCACCAGCCCTCCGGCGGAATGGGCGGCACGGCCGCCGACGTCACCATCCAGGCCGAGAACATGCTGCACGTGAAGCGGACGATGCAGGAGCTGACCGCCGAGCACAGCGGACGGACGCTGGAGGAGATCCAGCGCGACTGGGACCGGGACCGCTGGTTCACCGCCGAGCAGGCCCGTGACTACGGCCTGATCGACGAGGTGATCAGCCGCGCCGACCAGCTCGGGGTGTGACCGGAGCAGCCGACACCGCGATGTCGTGCGCGTCGGCGCGCCGCCGGGGCGGACACGGGCCAGGGCCGGACGCGCCCCCTCGATCGCGTCCGACCTGGTCACGGCCCCCCGTGAGCTGCACGCCCTCGATATACGTTGGAGCCTATGCGCCACCGCGCCACCGCGCTCCGTAACAGGGGCGGAGCGCTTTCCGACGAATTCTTGTTACATCCCGGCCCCGCCGGTCGCCGTCCATCGTGCACGGCGACCGACGGGGTGCACAGAACTCAGGCCGGGTAGCTGACCACCGGGCTGGTGCCGTAGCTGCCGACCACCGGGACACCGGCCTCGTTGATGGTCCGCTCGATGCCGCCGCTGCCGTCGAGGAAGACGGTGACCATGTCGTGGAAGCGCACGTCGGGCCGACGCGGCGCCTCGATCGCCCGGTCGCAGCGGATGTCGACGCCCTGGTTGAAGTACGAGTAGACGCCCAGCCCCCAGGCCTCGTGCCCGCGCACCCGATCGTCCACCTTGTACGACGCCCAGCCCTTCCCCGTCGGGCTGCTCCAGGCGGCCTGGCTCGGCGGGTCGTACGGCAGCTCGCTCTGGTAGAAGACGGTCCGGCCGTGCTCACCGTTCCAGATCGTCTGGTACCGCTGGTAGTGCTCGACGAAGAGCCCGTAGGCGGTCACGTCATCGCCGTTGACGACGACTCCGGTGTCGGCGGTGTTGGCGGTCCAGCCGATGCCGTTGCCGTGGTCGCCGCGCCACGCCCAGACGTTGTCGATCAGCGTGTGGTTGCTGTTCACCACCAGGCTGGTCCGGGCGCGCCCGACCCAGGGCCCGCCGATGCGGAAGAAGACGTCCTGCATCGAGATGGGATCGGCGGGGTGGTCGCGGCCGCAGTCCGGGTCGCCGATCTCGACCAGCACCTCCGACTCGCGCTCCCCGGCGTCGACCAGCACGCCGGCGATCCGTACCCCGTCGACGTCGGCGACCCGCAGCGCGGCGTCGCCGGTGGTCGGGGCGAGGCTCGGCATGCCGAGGCCGAGCACGACGGTGCCCGGCCGGATCACCCGCAGCGCCCGGTCGAGGCGGTAGACGCCCGGGGTGAGCAGCAGGTGCTTCCCGCGGGCCAGCTCCTGGTTGATCCGCTGGGCGTCGTGGCTGGGGCGGGCGATGAAGAAGTCGCGCAGCGGCAGCGAGCGGGTGGTGCCCGCGCCCGACGCCCAGGTGGTGCCGGCGGTGTCCCGGCGCAGCGCCGGCACGGCGACCCGCCAGCGCCCGGCGGCGTCGACGCAGAGGTACGGCTTCTCCCGGACGACCGGGCTGGTCGGCAGGGTGGTGTACGGCGGGTTCGGGAAGCCCTGGGCGGGGGCGCCGAGGACCCCGGAGAAGACCTGGTTCCAGACCCCGTTGGTCCAGTCGCCGCGCAGCTCGCTGTCGCGGGTCAGCCACTGCTGCTGGGAGCCGTTGATGGTGATGCCGTCCACCAGCGAGTCGGCGATGAAGCCGCCGCTGGAGTAGCCGCCGTTGCCCGGCTCCAGCCAGAGGATGCCCTTGACGTGCACCCGCCGCATCGGGGACGCCTGGGAGACGGCCCACTGGTTCGACCAGTCGGTGGGGGTGATCGCCAGGTTCTCGGCCGAGCGCCAGAAGTTGGTCAGTGCGGAGATGCCGGCCGGGGAGTTCGGGTCGGGCTGGCCGACCACCCGGACCGCGCCGTGGATCTCGACGTCGTCCGGGTGCGCGCCGAGCCCCGCCACCGTCGTGTAGTAGCCCAGCCGGGCGTTCACCTCGTACCGGCCGGGCTTGAAGAGCACCGCGTACCGGTCGGTGCCCATCTCGTTGTGTTCCTGCCGGGCGAAGAGCCGGTCCACGGTGGACTGGATCTCGGCGGCGGGGGTGTTCGGGTCGTAGACGTAGACGTTCGGGCCGAAGTCGGGCTCCTCGTCGTGCTCCTCGGCGCGAGCGGGCGCGGCGGAGGCGGCGGTGGGGACGAGGCCGGCGGCGGCGACGGTGCCGGCCGCCAGGGCGAGGAGTTGCCGGCGGGACGGGTGGAGATCGGAAGTCATGGGCCTACCTGTCGGTGGTGGTCTGTCCGTGCGCCGAGAGAGCGCTCTCTTGCCGGCGCGGCGGACATCCCGGCTGACGTGAACAGGGGAATGAGCTGTTTCTACCCCGCCGCGGCCGATCGCGCCAGTGGGCGATTCCCTTGACAGGCGGATCGGAAAGCCTAAACTTACCGTTCGTGGCCACTTACCAAGGGCGGATGTTGGACGCCCTGGGCGACGCGACCCGGCGGTCCATCTTCGAGCTCCTCGCCGCCGGCCCACGCTCCGTCGCCGAGATCGCGGCCGACCTGCCGGTCAGCCGTCCCGCGGTCTCGCAACACCTCAAGGTCCTCAAGGAAGCCCGACTCGTCTCGTCCACCGCCGTGGGCACCCGCCGCGTGTACGCGCTCGACCCACAGGGTCTCGCCGCCGTACGCGGCTACTTCGACCAGTTCTGGAACCACGCGCTGACCGCGTTCGCGCGGGCCGCGGAGCAACCGACCGAGGAGAAGCCATGACCACAGAGACCACCGACCCGACCGTCGTGCGCAACAGCGTCGAGGTCGCCGCGCCGCCCGAGCACGCCTTCACCGTCTTCACCACCGGGATGGACCGCTGGTGGGAACGCTCGCACCACCTGCTGCCCGGCGAACTCAAGCAGATCGGCGTCGATCCGCAGGTCGGCGGGCGGCTCTGGGAGGAGAACGACGCCGGCGAGGTCTGCACCTGGGGCAGGGTCCTCACCTGGGACCCGCCGCGCACCTTCGCCTTCGCCTGGCTGATCGGCCCCGACTGGAAGGTCCCGCCCCCGGACGCCACCGGCAGCCGGGTCACCGTCACCTTCACCCCCACCGACACCGGCACCCGGGTCGACCTGGTCCACGACCGGCTCGACGCGCACGGGCCCGGCTGGGAGGGCGTCCGGGACGCGGTCGCCAGCGAAGGGGGCTGGCCCATGGGGTTGCGGCGGTACGTGGCGACCGTCTGACCGGGTCGCGGCGCGGGGCCGGCCGGGACCACCACCCGACCGGCCCCGCCACAACCGAATCGGGTCTCGGGCCACTCATTGTGTTGATGGGAGGCCGGGTGCGGAGTGAACGAGAGTACGTCGAGTACGTCCAGGCACGCATGCCGTGGCTGCGACGGCTGGCGTACAGACTGTGCGGGCAGTGGTCGGCGGCTGACGACCTGGTGCAGGAGTGCCTCGTCGCGCTGTACCGGCATTGGCGGAAGGCGTCGGCAGCGGACTCGGTCGACGCCTACGTGCGGGCGATGCTGGTCCACGCCTACCTGGCCGAGCGGGAGCGGTCCTGGACCCGTCGGGTCCGGCCCGTGGCCGACGTGATCGGACCCTCGACGGTGCCGCTGGCCGGTGCCGAACACCGCGTCGACCTGCTGGCCGCCCTCACGAAGCTGTCCCCCGGGCAGCGCGCGGTCCTGGTCCTGCGCTACTGGGAGGACCTCGACGTCGCGCAGGTCGCGGCAGCGCTGGGCTGCTCGACCGGAACCGTCAAGAGCCAGACCTCGTACGCCATCGCGGCGTTGCGCCGCCTGCTGCCGAACTACGTGCCGGGAGGGTCGGACACACCATGAGAGAACTGTTCGCCACCCTGCCGGACGATCCGCCGCCGTTGCCGCCCGGTTACGTGGACACCGTGCTCACCCGGGGTCGCCAGTCGGTTCGGCGCCATCGGATCGGTACCGCCGCGGTATGGGCAGTCGTCGTGCTGCTGCTGGCCGTTCTGGTCGTGCCCGGCGTCCAGCTTCCCGGCCAACCGGCAGCCCCGTCGACGAAGCCCGGCCTGCCGGACCGTTTCGCCGGGTACTCGACACTCACCAGCACCGTCACGACGGCTCCCCCCGGCCGCGCGATCGCTCTCTACGTCTACGGCAACGGCGAGGCCGTCAACATGTTCCAGCCGCTGGTCGTCGGGGCCGACGGCGACACGTACCGGCGCGTCGACGCCATGGCGGAGCGGAACCGCCCGTCGGCGCTGCTCGCCCCGGACGGCACCCGCGTGCTGCTCGGCGACGAACGCGGCGCCACCGGCGACCTGATCCTCGTCGACCTGACCACCGGCAAGCGCCGATCGATCCCGCTTGGCGACCCGGTCGGCGTGCGGCTGCTGGCCTGGTCCCCCGACGGCCGCCACGTCGCGTACAGCGCCGCACCCCTCACCGGCTCCGGTGAGTTCGGCAGCGTCAACTTCGTCGAGGCCGAGGTGGCCCGCACCGGCACGCTGTGGCTGCTCGACCTGGCAAGCGGACGCAGCACCGAGGTGCCGGCGATCAAACCGGCGTGGACGGCGGCGTTCGCGCCAGACAGTCGCCGGCTCGCCGTCCAGGTGGGCCAGACGGCCCACCTCATCGACCTCGACGGCCACGAGTACGGCAGCGTCCCCATCCCGAGGGGACGCGAGCTGACCGCCGACGTCGGCTGGTCACCGGACGGCCGGTTCCTCGCCACCGTGCCATGGCTCTCGGACGGGCCCTTCAACGGCACCACCGGCGGCGACACCGGCCACGGCACCTTCCTGTGGAAGGTCGGCAACGTCGAATTCGTGCCTCTCACGGGCGCCGGCACGCCACCGGCGCCGGTCCCGGACGTCGTGCAACTGCTCGGCTGGCGCTCGCCGGGCAGCGTGATCGTCGCGACCATCAACGCCGCAGGTCACGCATCGCTCGTCGAGGTGCAGCTCGGCGCCGGCACCCGGCGGACCCTGGCCCACTTCGACACCGGTCGTAGCTGCGAGCTGGGCACCCAGAGCTGCCAGCTGGCGGACCTGCACCTCGCCGCCGGTCTGCTGCCCGACCTGACCGTCCGGAACGCCGGTCGCCCGCAGCGCGGTCCCTGGCCGATGCTCGCGAACGCCGTCATCGGCGTGGTCGTCCTCGGCGCCGCGTTGCTGCTCTGGCGCCGGATGCGTCCGCCAACGCATCCCCGACGACCGGGAGTGGAATAGCCGCTCCTCAGCTGGTACTGGTCGTTGAGTACCGGTGCTCATGCCTCGCTCCAGGCATGGCCGCAGACTCTCCATTCATCCAGAAAAGCAGGTGTACGGGGAGAGGTATCACCACATGAAGCTACGCCGCACGGCGCTCCCCGTCGCAATGCTCGTCCTGATCCTGGCGGCACCGGTTGCATCCTGGTGGCTCACCGGCGATCTGACCAACGAGGCGGCACGGCAACTCGCCGCCCAGGGCGTCGAACTCGACTACGAGTTCCGGCCGCTCAGCCTTGGCCCCGTTGGAGACCGGACCGTCGGCGTCCTGGCGTGCATCAGCGCCATCGGTGCGCTCGGCCTGCTGGTTCGGGGCACCGCCACCCGCCGTCTCGACTCCGGGTGGTGGCCGGTGCTGCTGCCGCTGGTCGGGGCCGGCGCCGTCGTTGGCTTCGCCTGGCGGGTGCTGACCGCTGGGGGCATCGGCGCCAACATCGGAGCGGGCCTGACGATCATGTTTGGCGGGCCGGTTCTGGCAGTCCTGCTAGTCGCCGCCGCCGCAGCCGCGGCGCTGCAGATGCATCGGATCAGGCTGCGGCGTCATCCGCAGCAACTCTGAGCGAGCGTCTTGGCCCTGCCGACATCTCGCTTACAGGTTCTGGCGCTCTGCCCGGCGGGGTCCGGCCGCATCCGCCACCTCCACCACCTGTCCGCGCCCGGTGGTCGCCGGCTGTTCTCGTCCCGGTGTGTTGCTGTCACCGTTGCTGTCGACCTGCCGCCCCGCGCCTAGCACCTGTCATCGACGGCCGGGAGGCGGTGGGGCCGTCGCAGTGCACGGGACGGCCGGAGCTTCCGGCTCCTCGTGCTCGATCTCGTACTGGCACTCGCTGCACGGCTCCGGCGGGGTGTGCTCGCGCCAGTCATGCCCACAGTCGGGGCAGTCGCCATACCACTTCGGTCGTCGCATCCTCACCGAGTCATTGTGATCGTCCGGCCGGAAACACACCTCAGCCTTCCGTCGCTGACAGTGACCGAGGGCAGCGGTGGCATGACTGTCGTTGGTATCTTCGCTGGCATGAGTCGGGGGCGAAGGACCGGTAGCCGAGACCGTCGGCAGCGGGGCACCGAGGAGGTACGCGCCGAGGCGGCGGAGGCCTACCGCGAGTCGGTGGCGAGGTTGCAGACGACGGCCTATCGGAACCTGCGGCAGACGATCGCCTACGCGACCATCTTCTTCGCCGTCATCGCCGTCTGGATGATCTTCATCGGTGAAGTCACTCCCGCGAACCTGCCGTGGTACGCCGCCTCGATCCTGGGCGGAGCGCTCGGCCTGTGCACGTACGTCGTGCGGGAGGCGCGTGCTCGCCTCTACGTACTCGCTGCCGCCGTCATCCTCGCCGTCGCCGGCCTGGTCGGCATCTTCCTGGTGGATTAGGCGGCGAGATGGCGCTGTTCGTCGAGCCCGACGCGGTGGTCGGCTTCGCACGTCAGGTCGACCGCGCCACCGGCGATGTGTGGGAGATCCGCAGCTACCTCAACCGGTACGCCGACGTTGCCACCGGAGGTGAGCAGCTACGCATCGCCAAGGCCGCACACGAGCACGCCGTCGAGGTCATCAACGGCACCCTCAACCGGCTCGCTTGCCTCCTGGAGAACTCCGCCCCTGAGCTGCGGGCCAGCGCAGGCTACTACCGCACGACGGACCTCGCCGCCGCTGACCGCCTCGACCGCACGCTGCCCGCCGCGGTCGACCGCTGCATCACTCCACTGGAACTGGAGCTGGCGGACAACCCCTGCACCCCGGCGAACTTCATCGACCCCCGCGACGTCCAGGGCCACCTCGACGTCCCAGGCGAGGCGAAGAACCCGTCGAACGCGCTGGGCTGGATGGACTACCTCAGCCCCGCTTCCTGGGTCAACGAGGTCTTCGACCACGTCTTCGGCTTCAACCCGGTCGGCGAGATCCAGGACAAGGTCTCCGGCGACTGGGAAGCCCTCGCCAAGATGGCGCCCGTCGTGGACAACATCGGCGGAGCCCTGCGCGACCTGGCCTACAACGTCCAGTCCGGTGCCAGCACCCTGCACCCGCTCTGGCAAGGCGTCGCCGGCGACGGAGCCTTCCGGTACTTCACCACCACCGCCAACGCCGTCGCCGACCTTCACACACCCTTGGGCACCATCAGCAAGGCGTACCTCGACATGGCCGACGCCGTCTGGTCCGCCGGCGAAGCCCTCGGCGGCGTCGTCAAGAGCCTCATCGACGGCGCCATCATCGCCGGCGTAGCCGCCGCCGCCGGCACCGTGACCAGCGAGACCGGCGTCGGCGCCGTCGTCGGTTACGGCCTGGCCGCCGCCGAGGTCGCCAACCTGTTCCGGCTCTGGGGCGAAGCCACCAAGCTCTGCCAGCAGATCGCCGCAGCCGTCCTCGTCTTCCGCGCCATCCTCACCCGCGAGCTCAGCGACCTCGACGCCGTCGCCCTCCCCGCACTGCCCGACGGCGGCCGGTACGACCACCCCCTCGCCGGAGCAAAGGTCTGACGCCATGGACGACCGAGACGACATCACCGGCGGGGACGAAAGACGCGCTGACGCGCTGCGCCACGCCCTGGACCAGCTCGGCCGCAGCAACAACCCACTCCTACGCGAGATGGCCGCCGCCGTCCAGGACGGCCAACTCAGCCTCCGCCAGGCCGTCGCCAGCACCACCTACAGCGACGAACTGACCCAACCCTTCCAAACCTTCTGGAAGGCATACCAGGAGATGACGACCCAGGAGCGCGACGACCTTGCATCGCTCGCCTCTGACGGCACGGCACGGGCCTGACGCCCCGCTACAAGTTCTAGGGGCTTCGTCCGGCGGGATCTGTCCGCGTATGCGACCTCGGGCGACTGTCCGCGCTCGGCCGCCGCCGGCCATCCTCGTGCCGACCGGTTGATCGAGGCCGCGGTACGAGCACGTGCATCGCCGGCAGCCGGCCCGGTCAGTTGGCGCAGACCGCCGTGGCGTCGTCGCTGCCCAGATGCTGCGGCACTATGCCCGCGCAATCGACTCCCGGGATGCCGAGGTGGCCGTTCACCTGGAGACCCTGGAACGCCCACGATCGGGGACGCAACAGGCACGGAAGCCCCGGAAGGGGAAGATGTGATCCCTGATCAAGGCGCTGACCTGGTGCCCCCGGCAGGATTCGAACCTGCGACACACGGTTTAGGAAACCGATGCTCTATCCCCTGAGCTACGAGGGCGCGAGTGCCCAGCCTACCTGCCAGCGGATACCCACAAGTGCCCAGGAGCGCCCTCCGGTGCCCAGCGGTGTCGGCTGCCGTTGCGCCGACCGGCGGAGCACACATGGAGCATGCAATCGCCGGCCGCCCGTTTCCGTGCCCGTCCCTGCCCAGCGCTAACCACGGCGGCCCAGCAGCACCCACGACTCACCGAGCAGATTCCGCGTAGAGCGGCAGGGATCAACAGGTTCGGCCAGGCTCCTCATCTGGCAGAGCCGGCTCCCGCCCTCGTTCACGCGCCCTTTTCACAAAGGCAGAGCTGCGGTACGACGACGACACCTTCGGCTACGCCTCACGAGTCGCCCAGCTGCGTGACCGCCTGCAGCTACGCGGGTTCACGGTCAGACGTCCCCATGCGCGGCGTGGCCATGATCCTCGACGAACTCGGCGCCGTTCTGAACAGCACCGACGAATGGGTGTCCTACGAAGAGCCGCATGAGGTCTTCGACCAACTGGACAGCCGGATCGGCGGTGAATCCGCCACCGTGACGGTATGCGGAGGAATCGACGCATGAGCCCGATTCGGCGAGGTACGGAAGATCAGATATGGCGGGTGGGCGCGCCGGCCAGCGGCCGCCGCGCCGCCGACGCTGTGGTCGGGGTCAGCCTGCGCGGCAGGAGACCGTCGGCCAGGTCCAGTTGCCGTTGTGCTGGATCGTCACGCCCCAGTTGTTGCCGTTGCCGTTGGGTCTCGCGGGAGCTGCCGGTGAACAGGCCACCGGCGGGGATGCCGACGACGATGAACGGCCCGTGGTCCGAGCGGCCGGTGAAGTCGGCGGCGTTCGTCGGCAGGCCGCGGCCGGCGAAGAATCCTTCGAACAGGTCCTCGATCTGGGCGGAGCCGGCCGGACCGGGACCGGCGCCCTCGCCGGCGGAATCGTCACCGTCGTGGACGCCGAACATGTAGTTGGGCGAACTCATCCACAACGGATGATCGGGACAGTCGTTCGGCCGGGGGGCCCGAACGTCCTCGCAGTTCGGTGGCGGGGCAGGGTCAGCTCAGTAGGGCAGCTCCACGCCGAGCCGTCGGGCGAACTCCCGGTGGGCGGCGGTGATGGCGTCGAGCCAGCGGGCGAACATCTCGTCGGCCCGCAGGAAGCGCGCCAGCACCACGTCGAAGACCTCTCGGTCCACGTGGTAGACCTCGACCACGTCCGGCGGGGCTGCGAGCGCCTCCTCGATCAGGTCGTCCTCGACGAAGTCACCGCCGCTGTCCACCATGCACTTCACCGCGTCGCCGAGGCCGACGATCCAGGCCAGGCCGTCGCGGGAACTGACGTCGAGCGCCGCGCAGAGCTCCTCGCGACGGAGGAGCTCCCCCTCGGTGAGGGGAAGGAAGGTCTCGGGTACGCGAGCGAACACCGCGGCCACCGGCGGTCTCCGGATGAGCTGGTGACCACGGTATTCGACATGCCGGCCCTCCTCGTTGACCCGGAGCGGCTGGATGCCGGGCACCGCGTACGGGGGAAGCGCGGAGCTTGTCGACGAGTTCATGGCCAGGTGTCCTCCGTCGGACGTCGGTGGGTGCGACCGGTGAATCCGGGGCATCGACGAGGACGCCCCGGATTCACCCTACGAGTGGTCAGCGACGCGCTGACGACCTGTCAGTCGGCCGGGAAATGAATGGCGAACGTGATGTTCTGTTGCACGAGACAGTTCAGGAGGTCATCCCACACCCCGAGGCTGTTGTAGGGGTTGTTCGGCGAGCCACCGCCGTGCGGCATGAAGTGCCAGTGGACGCCCACGACCTTCTTGCTCCCCATCCCCGGGTTGTCCGCCTGGATCTTCGCCTGGTTGGCCGGGTCCTTGTACCACCCGTCCTTCTTGCACTGCTCGATGTCCTCGTCCCGCATCGGGATGCCGGCCTACACCTCGTGCAGGGTGAAGTTGCCGTTGGCGTCCTCCTCCGCGAAGTCCGGGTAACGACCACGGGAGTTCTCCGGGAGGTCAGGCAGGTCCGGCCTCTTGAGGTACAGGCGGGAGAACCGCCGCGAGTGGCGCAAGATCCAGCTGCTCGTGGCGGCCGGGCCGGCGCGCCGTCGACCCGGCGTACCGCACCGACGGGCCGCTGTTCGACAGCTGCGGCTGCGGCGGGCCGGGCCTGAGGCCGCGCACCCTGTCCGACGCCAAGACGCTGCTGCGCCGCCGGCGCGCCGACCGGCGGGCGTCGGCGACGAAGGCCCGCGCTGCTCTGCGGCGGTTACTACTCTGGATTCCGAGTAATTCCGTCGCGCCCGGCGGTTGTCCCGGCCGGCCGCATACGGCGGCGAAGACGGGGCGGGCCGCCGGGACCGGCCGGCCGGTCGCCCGCGCTGCGGCCGACCCCGTCCGGGCCTACCGTGGCCAAATGCGATCGGCTCTGCTCGCCTGCACCCTGGCCGCCGTGCTGCTCGGGACGCTCGGCGGCTGCGCGGGCGGCGAGGAGTACGCGCCGCTGCGCCACCCGTTCCGCGGCGCGACCCTGCTGGTGGACACCGACAGCCCGGCGGCGCGCTGGCGGGACGACCACGACGCGGCCTGGTTGGACCCGATCGCCGACACCCCGCAGGCCCGGTGGCTGACCGGTCCCGACGACCTGACCGACCTGGCACCGGTGCTGGCCACGGCCCGCCGGCGCAAGGCCCTGCCGGTCGTGGTGATCTACCACATCCCGAACCGGGACTGCGCGGGCCCGAGCGGGGGCGGTGCGGCCGACGGGGACGCCTACACGGAGTTCATCGCGCAGACCGTGCGGCGGCTCGGCGACACCCGGACGGCGGTGATCCTGGAGCCGGACGCGGTGGCCGCGGAGTGCTTCGACGACGCCCGGGCGGACCTGCTGGCCGACACCACCCGGACGCTGGCCGACGCCGGCCACCACGTCTACCTCGACGCGGGGCATTCTCGCTGGCGGGGGCCGAAGGAGATCGCCGAGCGGCTGCGCCGGTCCGGCATCACCCGGGCCGAGGGCTTCTCGGTGAACGTGTCCAACCGCCAGTCCACCGCCGACAGCCACCGGTGGGGGTTGGCCGTGTCGCGGCTGGTGGGCGACCGGGAGATGGTCATCGACACCTCCCGCAACGGGCTGCCGGCTCCCCCGGACGACCAGTGGTGCAACTCGACCCCGGAGGGTCTCGGTGCGCCACCGACCACCGACCCGGGCCTGGAACGGGTCGCCGCGCTGCTCTGGATCAAGAGTCCGGGCGAGTCGGACGGGCCGTGCGGCCGGGCCGAACCGGCGGCGGGCGTCTTCTCCCCCGCCCGGGCCCGCGCCCTGATCTCGGCCGCGCCGTGGCTGCCGGCTGCCGCCCGGCAGGCGGCAGCCGGGGCGCGGGCGCCGCTCAGCTGACCGGCTGCGGCTGCGCCTCGGCCACCTCGCCGGTGCGGCGCAGCTTCTGCCATTTCAGGCGTCCACCGCTGAGCGCGGTGATCACCGAGTGCACCAGCACCAGGTACATGACCTGCCGGTAGAGGAACTGCTGGAGCGGGAGGACCCAGAGCGGGCGCAGCGGTTCCCGGTCGAGACGGAATGCCAGGATCGCGGTGACGATCTGCACCACCATGACGGCCAGCCAGGCCAGCACGGTCTCGTACCGGTCGAGGAAGAACAGCCCGTAGACGGCGAAGATGTCGACGACCGGGGCGAGCAGCGGCAGCAGCACCGAGAACAGGGCGATGAACGGCAACCCCCGCCGGCCGAATCGGCCCGACGGCCCCCGCTCGATCAGCGCCCGGCGGTGCCGCCACAACGCCTGCATGGTGCCGTAGCTCCACCGGTAGCGCTGCCGCCACAGCTCCGGCAGCGTGCTCGGCGCCTCCGTACGGGCGACCGCGGCCTCCTCGTAGACGACCTGCCAGCCGGCACGGTGGATCCCCATGGTCAGGTCGGTGTCCTCGGCGAGGGTGGCCCGGCTGAGCCCGCCGGCGGCCCGTACCGCCTCGCGCCGGAATGCGCCCAGGGCGCCGGGGATGGTGGGCATGCAGTGCAGCGTGTCGTAGAGGCGCCGGTCGAGGCTGAATCCGATGACGTACTCGATGTGCTGCCAGCGGCCGAGCAGCCGCCGTCGGTTGCCCACCTTGACGTTGCCGGCGACCGCGCCGACCCGCGGGTCCGCGAACGGCTGCACCAGACGGTGCACCGCGTCGGGCGCGACGACGGTGTCGGCGTCGACCATGACCAGCAGGTCGTTGCGGGCGAGCGCCACCCCGGCGTTGAGCGCGGCGGCCTTGCCGCCACCGGGGACCCGGGCCACCCGCACGTTGGGCAGCCCGAGGCGCTCCACCTCGTCGGCGGTGCCGTCGTCGGACTCGTCGTCGACGACCAGCACCTCGGTGCCGGGGTGCGTACCGGAGGCCAGCGAGCGTACGGCGGCGGCGATGGTGGTCCGCTCGTTGAAGGCGGGCACGATGATCGTGACCGGGTCGTTCACCTCGCCGCCCCAGGACCAGGTCGGGGCGCGGCGACGGCGGGCGTGGGCCACCGCGTACCCGAAGAGCAGCAGGGTGCGGGCCAGGGTGAGCAGGCCGACGACGATGAGCAGCAGCCACAGCACGTGCACGGTGCCGTCGGCGAGCCGGACGCCCCAGACGACCAGCGCGCCGCGGGCCTGGTCGGCGGCGTCCGGCCGGGCCGCGCGGGCCGACGGCCAGCCGAGCCCCTGGGAGACGGTGGTGAACCGGTAGCCGCGGGCCTGCATCTCGGGGATGAACCGGTCCAGCGCGGCGATGGTCTGCGCGCGGTCACCGCCGCTGTCGTGCATCAGGACGACCGCGCCCCGGTTCCCCTCCGGGGTGGCGTTGCGGATGATCGCATCGGGGCCGGGGCGGGCCCAGTCCTGGCTGTCGGTGTCGTTGAACACCGACACGTAGCCCCACCGGCCGGACTGCCGCACCAGCGGCCAGCTCGTGTCGTCCAGCGAGTCCACCCCGCTGGAGTACGGCAGGCGGGCCAGCGAGGTGTCGACGCCCGTGGCGTATTCGATGGCGGCCCGGGTCTGCGAGTACTCCAGCTTGCGCCGCCAGGACGGCAGGTCCGCCATCTGCGGGTGGGTGAAGGTGTGGATGCCCAGCTCGTGACCCTCGCGGGCCATCCGCTCCGCCAGCTCGGGGTGCCGGCTGACCTGCGAGCCCACCACGAAGAAGGTGGCCGGCGCGTGGTGTCGGCTCAGCACGTCGAGCACCTTGGGCGTCCACGTCGGATCCGGACCGTCGTCGAACGTCAGGGCGATGGTCCGCGCGGGCATTCGCCGGGCGTCCAGCTTGCCGCCGCGCGGGTCGACCACCGTCCCGCCGTCGCGGACCACCGCCGGCACCGCGCCGGTCCCGACCGGAGTGCCGCTCTGGTGGTCGGGGGTGAAGCGCGCGTTCGCGTACGCCCCGACGGCGAGCAGGTTCAGCAGGATGAACGTGGCCACCGCCGCCAGTGCCCACCGTCGGCGGTTGGTTCGGCGCTGCCGCCGCTCCCCCGCTGACGAGGCGGCCGGTGGGGATGACGGCACGACCTCGTCGGTGCCGCCCACCCGCCGGTGTCCACGCCAGACGGCCATCAGCTCGTCGACCCGAACGCGTCCACACCCTGGACGAGCCAGAACGCCAGGATGAGCAGGAGAGCGAACGCCACCAGCGCGTACACGGTGCGGCGCAGCAGGCGGCCCCGGCGTCCGGAGCCGTCCACGAAGATCGCCGCCGTCACGTCGGGCGACTTGAGCAGCGCGGTGGCCCCGTCGACCGGCTCGTCGACGGCGGCCGGCTTCACCGGGGCGGCCCCGCCGTGCCGCCCGGGCGACTCCACGGGAGCGGCACTGTCGGGGACGACGGCCAGCCCGGCCGGCGCGGCCACGCCACGGACGACGGCCGGCCCGGCCGGCGCAGCCTCGCCAGGGACGACGGCTGGCTCGGCCGGCGCAGCCTCGCCAGGGACGACGGCCGGCCCGGTCGGCGCGACCGCGCGACGGACGACGGTCCGTCCGGTCGGGGCCGCGACGCCGCGGACGCTGCCGGGTCCGGCGGACCGGCCCGGCCTCCGCGCCGGCAGAACCCTGGCCACCTTTCCATCGGCGGGGGCCGGTTCGGCCGGCGGCACGCGCCCGACGTAACGCTTGTTCATCTTCTCCACGGTGGAAAGAAGTACCCACCGCCCGCTGATCTACTAACCCTGACCTGCGAGGTTCACTGATTGAGCCATCAGTGGCGGCCGGATGGACGCGATCGGGGGCGGGTCAGAACGCGACCAGCAGCAGGGTCAGCACGAGCAGGGAGCAGCCGATCTCGATCATTCCGACCTGGACCGGACGCAGTCGCCGACCCGGCAGGATCACGGCGCGGGCCAGCAGCACCACGAAAGCCGGCACGAGCAGCAGATCCAGCCAGGGCGCCACGACCAGTGCGGCAGCGTGGAAGCCGATGGAGAGGCGCAGGTAGCCGGGGTGCCCGCGTTCCCGGATCATGGTCTTGACGTACAGGACGGTGCCGACGAGGTAGAGCAGCAGGGCCAGGAAGGCGGGGGCCACGTCGACGAGGGGCACCCCGGCGATGGTGGCCACGACGAAGACCAGCAGGCAGCTCTGCGCCACCGAGGCGAGGTCGTTGAGCAGGGCCCGCTCCCGCCGTCGCCAGGCGTACCCGGCGTTGACGGCCAGCAGCAGGGCGTAGACCGGGGCGTACCGGAGCACCGCCGGCCGGGCGAACAGCACCGCCGCCGCCAGCGGCGCCGTGACGAGGCCGTAGGCCAGCAGCTGGTCGGCGAACCGGCCCGGCCGGCGGGTCTTGACGGCCTGGAAGACGTAGTACGACAGCAGGTAGCCGGCCAGCCAGGCGCCCAGCAGCGGCAGGTGCGGCCAGCGCGGGCCGACCAGCACGACCCCCACGGTGTACGGGAGCAGCAGCATCGCCCAGGCGCCGTGCTGCGGCGGCAGGAAACGACGGATCCGGCGACGGGACCTGACCGGTGGCGTGGTCATGACGGCGGTGGACATGGCGTCACCTCACCTCGAAGAGGCCACGGGCGCCGCGTTCGGCGTCGACCATGGCGTGGCTGACGAAGGGGTAGTGGCCGGGCTCGGGGAAGACCAGCTCGACGAAGCCACCGGCGGCCGGACCGAGCCCGAGCACCTGGGCGCCACCCGGGTCGGCCGGTCGGTTCTCCCAGCGTCCCTCCCGGTAGACGGTGTCGAACTGGGTGCCGACGACGTGGAAGGAGCTGTCCCTGCTGGGGCCGGCGTCGAGCAGCCAGACGCGGACCCGTTCGCCGGCGCGGGCGGGTAGCGGCCGGTGGGCGTACTGGGCGACGTAGCCGTTGAAGACGACGGCGTCGGGACGCTCCGCCTGCATCTTGGCGAGGTCGCCGGGCTCGCCGTCCGGGCCGAGGTACAGCTCGGACTGCACGAGGACGTACTCGCGGTCGACCCGGGGCAGGTCGGGCGGGTCGACGATGACCGCGCCGTACATGCCGTTGCCGATGTGGTGCAGCATCGGCATGGTCGAGCAGTGGTACATCCAGATGCCGGCGCGGGTGGCGGTGAAGCGGTAGGTGAGTCGCTGCCCGGGGTCGATGGGGCGCATCACCTCGTCCGGGGCGACGGCGCCGGCGTGGAAGTCGATGCCGTGGTCGACGGTGCCGTCGTTGACGAGGGTGATCTCGAAGGTGTCGCCGGCCCTGCCGCGCAGCACCGGGCCGGGGACCGTGCCGTCAAAGGTCCACAACCGCTGCCGTACGCCGGGCGCGACCTCCCGCTGGATCTCCCTGACGTGCAGCTCTCGCCGGTGCAGCCGGCCGGGCGGGGTGGCCGGCGCGACGGCGTCCCGGGCGACGAAGGCGTCGCCGGGGTCGGCCATCGCATCGAGGTGCGGCGCCGCCGTGCCGTCCGCCGCCGGGTGGCCCGCGGGCGCCGATCCCGTCGGGACGATCCGCAGGGTCATGCCGGCCTGCCGGTGGCCGGGCAGTGAGCACCAGCCCTGGGCCTCGGCTCCGACCACGCCCGCGTCCAGCCGCGCGGCGCCGCCCCGGGCGATCGGCGGCGTCTTCGCCCCGGAGTCGAGGACGAGGTCGTGCCGGCGGTGGTCCCGGTTGGTCAGTTCGATGACCAGCCGGTCGCCCGGTGGCACGTCGATCCGGTCGGGGTGGAAGCGCATCCCGTCGGCGACCACGGTGACCGTGGTGGTGTGTCCGGTGGGTGCGACGGCGGATGCGGCAGCCGACACCGACGCGCCCTCGGAGACGCGCTGCGCGGCCACCCCGACGAGAACGGCGACGAGGACGAGGGCGAGACCGACGGCGGCCCCGCCGAGCGGGCGGGGAGCGGGGGTCTCGGGGTGCGCGGACACGGCTTACCTCCGGGCGGTGAACAGGACCCGGGCGGCCGGTACGAGGAACTGCACCAGCACGACGAGGATCAGCAGTGAGGTGGTGATGCGGACGAAGGGCGGGGTGGGCAGGACGAAGACCACCAGAGCGGCGTTGGCCGTCGCGACGCGTTGCGCACCGTGCCGCTGCAGCAGGTCGGTGCGTCGGCGTACCGGTCCGGGTCCGCCGCCGAGCACCATGGGCAGCAGGTGGCTCAGCGAGCCGACGAGGACCTGCGCGACGAAACCGACCAGCAGCGGCAGCAGCACGGCGTGGAACCGGTCGGCGGCCGTGGCGGGACCGTCGGCGGACAGCAGCGTCGCGGCGTCCATGCCGAGAGCGGCCAGGAGCCAGCAGGAGGCCGCCGCGAGCGACCAACCGGCGAAGGCGTTCGGGGGCCGGACCCGCGCGACGGCCAGCGCGGGACGCAGGGCGACCAGCGCGGCGAGGGTGAACAGGGCCAGCCCGGCTGCGGCGACGACCCGCCACCAGGCGAGCACGCCGACACCGAGCAGGGCCAGACCGGTCACCGCCAGCGGGAGCGCGACGGTGGCGGCGCGGACCGCCCCGTCGGCCATCCGGGCGCGCAGCACGGTCGGCCAGAGGGTCAGCAGCGTGCCGAGCACGGTCAGCGTCACCCAGCCGAGCAGGTTGACGTGCGCGTGGAACAGCACCAGCCGGGGGCGCAGAGCGTCGTCGACCACCAGCATCCAGGCGCCGACCGGCACGCCGACGAGCAGCGCGACGGCCGCCGCCAGGTAGTAGTGGACGGTGACGGTGAAGCGGGCCGGGAGGGCGCGCCGCAGCCGCCGGGCGAGCCCGACGAGGTGGGCGGCGACCGCGGCGAAGACCAGCGCGGCGCCGCTCACGCCCAGCCACGGCCGGTCGACCGTCCCGGCGACGAGGACCGCCAGCACACCCACGTTGAGGGTGACGAGCCGAGCGGCCTGGGCGCGGCGGCCGTCCGGTGCGGGGGCGCGCAGCACCGCCGCGGCGAAGTGGGCGCTCCACACCAGGATGGCGTTGCTGACCGCGCCGAGCAGCAGCAGGTGGATGGCCGCCCAGCGCCAGGCCGGCAGGAAGGGGTGGACGAAGCCGAGCACGACGAGCGCGGCCAGGTAGGCCAGCGGCAGCGCCGCCACCCTGCGGTGCCAGCCGGCCCGCCCGGTCCCCGCCGCCGCAGCCGATCCGGCGGCCGGGGCGGGACCGCCGGGGTCGGCCGGGGACGGGCCGGCGGGCTCGGCCGGGGACGGGCCGGCGGGAGACGGGCTGGCGGGGAACAGGCCGGCGGGGAACGGTGCGGCGCCGTTCGGGGCGGGGTCGCCGAGTGCGCGGGCCATCACTGCACCGCCGCCACGGCCGGTGGGACGGCGGCCGGGCGGGTGCGCCCCCGGTCCGTGCCGCGCGCGGCGGCGACGGCGCAGCCGACGAAGCCGAGTACCGCGAGGACATTGCCCAGGCCGGCCCAGCGCCACACGGTCTGCACGCCGAGCGCGTCACCCACCAGGACCCGGACCGCCAGGGTGGCGTGCAGCAGGGCCAGCGGGGCGTACAGCCAGGGTCGGTAGGGCAGCGGGCGACGCAGCACCGCCGGCAGGATGACCGGGGCGTGCACGAAGATCATCGACATGGTGAAACCCAGGAAGACCAGGTGCAGGGTGGCGTCGTAGCGCGGGCCGTCGGTGACCGGGCCGGCGCCGGCCCAGAGCAGGCCGGCCAGCCCCAGCCAGGCGTACCCGGCGAGCAGCCCGACCGCGACGTAGCGGGGCAGGCCGGTGGCGCGCACCGTGCGGCGGGCGACGTCGTGGACCACCAACCAGGCCACGATCGCGAGCAACCCGACCCCGAACAGGTACGCGCCGACGGACGGCCACAGCGCGGTGGCGGTGACCCCGGCGGTCAGCGCGCCGAGTGCGGCGAGGAACCAGCGTTCGCCGTGCCGGGTCAGGGTGAGGTGGGCGAGTTCGAGCCGCTCCCCGGCGATGGTGGCCACCACGAAGGTGGCGAGCCAGGGCACGATCTCCGGCACGCCGAAGCCGGCGAGCCAGAGCAGGGTGGCCGCGTACCAGCTCAGCGCGCCGGTTGCCTGGGCCAGCAGGGCCGGACCCGGTTGCCGCCGCCACAGTTGCCAATAGATCAGCAGCAACAGCACCGAGGCGGTCATGAGCAGCAGTCGACCGGGCAGGCTCGGCCCGGTCAGCACCAGCGCCAGCCCGCCGGCGCCGGAGCAGGCGGGCGCGAGCAGGGCCCAGCGGGCGCGGAGCGCCACCGCGCGTTCCAGCGCCACCAGGGTGCCGACGAAGCCGAGCACCATCAGCGGGCCGTGCACCTGCTCCAGCGGCGCGTCCGGCGCGGGCACCGGCAGGTCGAGCAGGAGCAGGGCGGCGTAGAGGCCGCTCACCAGGGCGAATCCGCCGGCCGCGAGGACGGGGAGCCGCCAGCGTACGGCGACCGGCCGGGGGTTCATGCCGGCTCTTCAGTGGTATTCGGCAGGGCCAGCCGCACCACGCAGGCGTCGGGCGCGCCGAACGGTTCGAGCACGGCGCCGGCCGGTGGGGCGCCGGCGTGTTCGAGCGTGCCTCGGACGACGCCGACGTGCAGCGCGCAGATCGCGTCGGGGTTGCGGTTGACCAGTTCCAGGAAGGGGCAGGTGTGCAGGTGGATCTCGGTCGTCCCGTCGGCCGTCTCGTGGAGGCGGGGGCTGAAGCCCAGCCCGCGCAGGACGTCGAGCAGGGTGTCGACCGGCTCCCTGCCGGGCGGGGTGGCGGCGGCGAGGTGGCGCCCCCAGTCGTGGCCGGCGCGGGTGGCCTCGGCCCGGACGTCGCCGTGGCCGCGGCGGGACAGGTGGTCGAGCAGGGCGGCGGCGAGCGCCCGGTACGGCGCGGGCGCCGGGGCCTCGGCGATGGCCACCCGGTAGCGCCACGCCGGCCGGCCGGGCTGGCCGCCGCTGGCCCGCGCCTTGACCAACAGCCCGGCGTCGACCAGCCGGTCGAGGTGGGCGCGGGCCGTGGAGAGGTGCAGGCCGGTGCGCTCCCCCACCTCGGCGATCGTCATGCCGGCGCCGGCGGCGCGCACCATCTCGAGGATCGAGGCCCGGCTGGCGGTGCCGAGGGCCCGATGGCGGTGGGAGTCGATCGTCTCGCCGGCCGGCCCTGTTCTCGGGGTTTCCACGTTAGATAACGTTACAACGTCGTTCACCCGCAAAACCCTGGAGGGTTCCATGTCCGCCTCACGCTCCGCGGCCGACCAGCAGGCCGCGCAGGCCGTCGTCCGGCACCACGCCCAGCTCGCCGCCGACCTCGACCGGCACGTCGGAGAAGTGCTGGACGCGGCCGACCGGGGCGACGCCGCCGGGGCGCTCCGGCACCGCGACGAGCTGCTCGGGTGGCTCCGCGACGAGCTGCTGCCGCACGCGCACGCCGAGGAGGGCTCGCTCTACGCCGCCGCCGGTGAGCGGACCGAGGCCGCGCTGCTGGTGCGGGGCATGCTCGACGAGCACCAGGCGATCACCGGCCTGGTCGCCGAGCTGGAGACCGGCAACCGGCCGGTACGCCTCGCCGCCACCGCCCGCGCCCTCGCCGCCCTCTTCGCGGTCCACCTGGCCAAGGAGAACGACCTGATCGTCCCGGTGCTGGTGGACGCGGCGGACGTCTCGCTGGCGACGTTGCTGGAGGGTATGCACGATCTGCTCGGCTCCTCGGAAGGGTCGGACAAGGGCGGTTGCGGCGGGGGTGGTTGCGGCTGTGGCGGCGACCGGGCACCGGCCGACGCGCCGGCCCCGACCCTGAGCATCGACCCCCGGCTGGACGTCCGGCTGCTGCCGCACGACCAGCGCCACGGGCGGGTGCTCGCGGCCCTGGACGCGCTGCCCGCCGGCGGCGCGTTGGTGCTGGTCGCGCCGCACGCGCCCCGCCCGCTGCTGGCCGAGGTCGAGGCCCGCTACGGCGGCGGCATGACCACCGAGTGGCTGCAGGACGGACCGGAGGTGTGGCAGATCCGGCTGTCCCGCCAGCCGGTGACGGTCTGAGCAGTCTGCCGGCGCCGGGACGGTGGGGGTCAGGGCCCGCCGTCCCGGCGTACGGGGCCGTTCGGCCCTGCTGACCGGGGTTGACGGCACGCACGATGGAGTCGCCCACCCCTCGTGGTCAGGAGATGAACGCTCGTGTGCAACTACTGCGGCTGTCGGGAGTTCCCACTGATCGGCCGGCTCTCGGCCGAGCACGAGGCGATCGCGAACGCCGCCGGCCGGCTCCGCACGGCGGTGCACGGCGGCGCTGACGACGCCCTGATCGCGCTCGACGACCTGCTCGCCCTGCTGATGCCGCACACCGCCACCGAGGAGGACGGCCTCTTCGTGGAGCTGCGGGCCGAGGGCAGCCTGGCCGAGGCGGTGGCGAAGCTCTGCGCGGAGCACGACGACATCCACGGCGTGCTCGGCACCGTCGACCGGGCCGACCCGGACTGGCCCGGGGTGCTGGCCGCCCTCGACCGGCTGCACCGGCACATCGACAACGAGGAGCACGGCCTCTTCCCGGCCGCGGTGATCTCCCTGCCCATCCCGGCCTGGGACCGGATCACCCCGACGGCCGAGGCGGCCAGGTGAGCCGGCCCGGGCGCAGCCGACGCCGCCCAACGGCTACCACTGCGGAGGAGAGCCGGACGGACACCGGGCGGTCGACCTGCTGGTAGCCGGGGTGGGCACGGGCGGCACACCACGGTGTACGACGAGGTCGTGCCGGTCGATGTCGGGCAGGCCCGGGCGACGGCGCGTCGGCTGGCGCGCACCGAGGGACTGCTCGCGGGCGTGCCGAGCGGGGCTGCCCTGCACGCCGTCCGCATGGTCGCCGGGCGACCGGAGCACGTGGGCGTGACCCTCGTCGTGGTGCTGCCCGACACCGGTGAGCGGTACCTGAGCACGCCCCTGTTCACCAGCTCCGACGACGGGTGAGCGGGTCGGCCGGGACGCGCCGGCCGCCCCGGACGGCCCCACCCGTCACCCGAGGTGCGCCGCCAGGGCGAGGAAGACCGCCCCGACCAGCACGACGAGTGCCCCGAGCCCGATCACCAGGGCGGTGATCTGCCACGCCTGATAGGCCCCGAGCAGCGCCCCGCGCAACGTCTCCCCCATGAACGCGGTCTGCCGCAGCCGGTCGAGCCGCTCGTCCCGTTCGCCCGCCATGCACTCCTGAGCGATCTCCGCGTACGTCAGACCCCCGGTGGCCTTGGCGACGTGACCGGCGATCAGGTCCGAGTAGGCGCGGGCCTGGGCGCCGGTGCGTACCGGAGCATCGGCGTACCGGGCGAGCGGGGCGGGCAGGCCGCCCGAGGGGAAGGCGATCCTCTGGTGGTGCAGCTCCCGGGCGACGCTGTGCCGCCCGAGGAGGCCTTGCGCGATCATGACGGGGCCGGCGACCAGGAGGAGGATGCCCGCGACGGCGAGCAGAACTGTGATCATGCCGATCACACTGCCCCGGTCGGTGGCCGTCGAGGAGAGGATCAGGTCCCGAACCCGAGCGGGTCTCAGGTCCCCGTTCGGGTGATTTCTGCGGGGTCGAGCGTGCTGTCCCCGCCCGCGCCCCCGCCGTCACCAGTGCGTCTCGGCGGAGCCGCCCACCGGCACCTCGATCAGCGTCGGACCCGGTCGGGCCAGGCCGTCCCGCAGCGCGGCGGCCAGAGCATCCGCGCCGTCGGCCCGTACCGCCGGCACACCGTAACCCCGTGCCAGCAACACGCTGTCGATGCCGGGCACCCGCAGGCCCGGCACCCCCGTCACCGCCAGGAAGTCGCAGTAGTCCTCCAGGACGGCGTACCGGTCGTTGCGCAGTACCACCACGGTCAGCGACACCTGGTAGCGGGCGGCGCTCCACAGCGCGGGTACGGCGTACTGCAACGCGCCGTCGCCCACCACGGCCACCACGGGCCGGCCCGGGTCGGCGAGCTGCACGCCGATGGCCGCCGGCACGCCGAAGCCGAGGCTGGCCCCGGCCGGGCTGTGGTAGCTGCCGGGCCGGGAGAGCCGGATCTGGTCCTGGCAGTCGCGCATGTTCGACACCGACTCGCAGACCAGCACGCCGGTGGACGGCAGCACCCTGGCGATCGTCGCGTAGGCCGCGGCGGCGGTGAGCGGCCGTCCGGCCAGGTCCACCGGCTCGGGCCGGGGACCCGGGGCGGGCAGCGCCCGCTGCGCCGCCGGGACCTCACCGGCCAGCATCGTCAGGGCGGCCACCGGGTCGGTCAGCACCGCATGCCCGTACGAGGCCCGTGCCGCCTCCTGCGGGTCGTCGGTGAGCAGCACCAGGTCGGCGTCGGGGCCGAGGACCTGCCCCGGGACGTACGGGTAGTAGCGGAAGGCACTCGCCCCGGCGACGAGCACCAGGTCGTGACCGCGCAGGGCCTTGCCCACGCCGGCCTCGGTCGCCGGCAGCACGCCCTGGAATGCGGGGTGCGTGGTGGGGAAACCGCAGCGCGGTTCCAGTGGCGCCCAGTGGACCGGCAGCCGGCACCGCTCGGCGAGGGTCACCGCCGCCTGCCAGCCCTCGGGGCTGTCCAGGCCCGCTCCGACCAGCAGCACCGGGGACCGGGCGGCGCCGAGCCGGGCGGCGAGGCGGCCGATCAGGTCGGCGCCCGGGGTGGCGGCGGCACTGACCCGCCGGCCGGCGAGCACGCGGACCGACTCCTCGTCGACCTGGGCCGCCCAGTCGTCCATCGGCAGCGAGACCAGCACCGGCCCGCGCGGCGGCAGCATGGCCAGATGCACGGCGCGGGCGAGGGCGGCCGGCACGTCCTGCGGGCGCGGCGGTTCGACGCTCCACTTCACCAGCGGCCGGGGCAGCACCGTCGGCTCCGGGTTGGTCAGCATCGCCGGCCCGGTGAGCAGCGCCCGGACCTGCTGTCCGGCGGTCACCACCAACGGACTGTGCGCGGCGGCCGCGTTCACCAGCGCACCCATGGCGGTCGCCACGCCCGGGGCGCTGTGCAGGTTCACCAGCGCGGGCCGGCCGGTGGCCTGGGCGTACCCGTCGGCCATGCCGACCACCACGCCCTCCTGCAGCCCGAGGACGTAGCGGAAGTCGGCGGGGAAGTCGGCCAGCATCGGCAGCTCCGTGGAGCCGGGATTGCCGAACACGGTGGTGAGCCCGTGGGCCCGGAAGACGTCGAAGGCGGCCTGTCGTACCGAGATCATGCCTGAGGGTCACCCGGCACAACCTCCGGGAGCAGCGCCGGAAGTCCCGGCTCGTCCGGGACCTCCGGCCGTGGCGGCTCACGTAACGATGGGCACCTCCTGCGGGTACGGGAAGGAGCCGGGCTGGTAGCCGCAGCCGGGCTCCTCGGCGAAGACGTCGCCGGTGGTGGCGTACGCCCGGGCGCGGGATCCGCCGCAGACGGCCCGGAACTCGCAGGCGCCGCAGCGCCCACCGAGCAACCCCGGGTCCCGCAGCCCGGTGAACAGCTCGGAGTCGCGGTAGATGTCCACCAGCGAGCGCTGCCGCACGTTGCCGGCGGTCACCGGCAGGAACCCGCTGGGGTGCACGTCGCCGCGGTGCGAGACGAAGACGAAGCCGTTGCCGGCGCTGACCCGCAGCGGGGGTCGGCGGGGTCGACTCGGCCGGCCGGTCAGCCCCCGCTCGTCGAGCAGACCGCGCAGCTCCCGGTAGAGCGGGCCCAGCCCGAGCACCCGGACGTGGTCCTCGCCGTGCCGGGCCAGCACGTCACGTTGCAGGCAGACCCGGCGGAAGTGGTGCGCCTCGGTGGTCTTGACCGGCACGGTCTCGCCGAGGTCGTAGAGGGCGTTGAGCACGTCCTCGGTCTGCGCCGCGTCGAGGCCGCGCAACGCGGCGCCCCGCCCGGTCGGCACCAGGAAGAACACGCTCCACAGCATGGCGCCCCGGTCCCGGACCTGCCCGGCGATCTCCGGCAGGTCGCGGACGTTGTCCCGGGTCACCGTGGTGTTGATCTGGACCTTCAACCCCAGTTCGGCCGCGTCCCGCCAGGCCCGCACGGTCAGGTCCCACACCCCCGGTACGCCCCGGAAGCCGTCGTGCCCGGCGGCGGTGGCGGCGTCCAGGCTCAGCGACACCGCCCGCGCGCCGGCCGCGCGCAGCCCGGCGAGCGCCTCCCGGGTGAGGGTGGGCGTCCCGGACGGGGACACCGAGACGGCCAGGCCGCGCTCCGTGCCCCGCCGGACCAGGGTCTCCAGGTCCGGGCGTTGGAACGGGTCGCCGCCGGTGATCACGAACAGCGGCGCCGGCCGACCGAAGTCGGCGACCTGCGTCATCAGCGCGACGGCTTCGTCGGTGTCCAGCTCGGCCCGGTCCCGGTCCGGGCGGGCGGAGGCCCGGCAGTGCAGGCAGGCCAGCGGGCAGGCCTGGGTGGCCTCCCAGATGACGATGAACGGGCGCTCCCCGACATCCTGCCGGGGCACCCGTACCGATCTGCCGGCTGCCTGGTCGCTCGTCTGGTTCGTCACCGCTGTCCGCGTCACGCAGCAGACGCTGGCCGGTGGCAACCGCCGGGACAAGGGACCACGGTCACCGCCGGACCGGGCCCGAAGTCCCGCCGCGGACCCGCAGGTACAACGCCTGATGATCTCGGGACCTTTGGCCCGGTTTCGCGAGGTAGTACGTCGGCAGGATTGCCGCGACGCCCCCCCTGCTGGCGGTTGCGCTCCGGCACGACCGCCGCGAGGGTGGGGCATCACGGCTCCCTATCGAAGGAATGAGGCGTATGTCGCGAGCGACCGAGAGTGCGGGACGGGCGCTGCTGGCGGTGGGCGGCCTGGTGCGCCGGGCCGAGGTCTCCGCCGACGGCCGGACATTGCATCAGATCGGCGGTCGGGAGGCGGACGCCTTCTACCGGGACCGCTGGTCCTACGACAAGGTCGTCCGTTCCACCCACGGCGTCAACTGCACCGGCTCGTGTTCCTGGAAGGTGTACGTCAAGGACGGCATCATCACCTGGGAACAGCAGCAGACCGACTACCCGAGCGTCGGGCCGGACCGACCGGAGTACGAGCCGCGCGGCTGCCCCCGCGGGGCCGCCTTCTCCTGGTACACCTACTCCCCCACCCGGGTGCGTTACCCGTACGCCCGGGGTGTGCTGGTGGAGATGTACCGGGAGGCCAAGGAGCGTCTCGGTGACCCGGTGGCCGCCTGGGCGGACATCCAGGCCGACCCGGAGCGCCGCCGCCGCTACCAGAAGGCGCGCGGCAAGGGCGGCCTGGTCCGGATCGGCTGGGACGAGGCCCAGGAGATGATCGCCGCCGCGCACGTGCACACCATCTCCGAGTACGGCCCGGACCGGGTGGCCGGCTTCTCCCCCATCCCCGCCATGTCGATGGTGTCGCACGCCGTGGGCGCCCGGTTCATGTCGCTGCTCGGCGGCTCGATGCTGTCGTTCTACGACTGGTACGCCGACCTGCCGGTGGCCTCCCCGCAGGTCTTCGGCGACCAGACCGACGTGCCGGAGTCCGGGGACTGGTGGGACGCCTCCTACTTCGTCATGTGGGGCTCCAACGTCCCGGTGACCCGTACCCCCGACGCGCACTGGATGGCCGAGGCGCGCTACCGGGGCCAGAAGGTCGTGGTGGTCAGCCCGGATTACGCCGACAACGTGAAGTTCGCCGACGAGTGGATGCCCGCCCAGCCGGGCACCGACGGCGCCCTGGCGATGGCGATGGGGCACGTCATCCTCAAGGAGTTCTTCGTCGACCGGCGCACCCCCCGCTTCGTCGACTACGTCCGCAGGTTCACCGACCTGCCGTTCCTGGTCACCCTGGAGCCCGGGGCCGACGGGGCGTACCGGCCGGGCAAGTTCCTCACCGCCGAGGACCTGGGCGATACCGGGAAGGAGGCGGCCTTCAAGACGGTGCTCTGGGACTCGGCCACCGACGCGCCCGCCGTGCCGCGGGGCAGCCTCGGCCACCGTTGGGGCGAGCAGCAGGGCCAGTGGAACCTGGACCTGGGCGACCTGGAGCCGGCGCTGACCTGCCTCGGGGCGGGCGACGCGGTCGAGGTGGAGCTGCCCCGGTTCGACACCGACACCCCGCAGGTGCTGCGCCGGGGCGTGCCGACCCGGATGGTCGAGGGTCAGCTGGTGACGAGCGTGTTCGACCTGCTGCTGGCCCAGTACGGGGTCGGCCGCGACGGCCTGCCCGGCCAGTGGGCGGCCGGGTACGACGATGTCGAGGCGCCGTACACGCCGGCGTGGCAGGAGCCGATCACCGGGGTGCCGGCGGCGCAGGTGGCCCGGGTGGCGCGGGAGTTCGCCGACAACGCGGACCGCTCCGGCGGCCGGTCGATGATCCTGCTCGGCGCCGGCACCAACCACTGGTTCCACTCCGACGCCACCTACCGGGCGATCCTCGCGCTGGTCACCCTCACCGGCTGCCAGGGCGTCAACGGCGGCGGCTGGGCGCACTACGTCGGGCAGGAGAAGTGCCGCCCGGCGACCGGCTGGGCGCAGCTCGCGTTCGGCCTGGACTGGGTCCGCCCGCCGCGGCAGATGATCGGCACGGCCTTCTGGTACGTGCACACCGACCAGTGGCGCTACGACACCTACTCCGCCGACGTGGTCTCCTCCCCCACCGGCACCGGGGCGTTCGCCGGCAAGCACACCATGGACCTGCTGGCGCAGTCCGCGCGGTCGGGCTGGATGCCGTCGATGCCGACCTTCGACCGCAGCCCGCTCGACCTGGCCGACGAGGCCCTCGCGGCCCGACCGGACGACCCGGCGGGTTGGGTGGCCGAGCGGCTCGGCCAGGGAGACGTGAAGTTCGCCTGCACCGACCCGGACGCGCCGGAGAACTGGCCGCGGGTGCTGACCGTCTGGCGGGCCAACCTGCTGGGCTCGTCGGCCAAGGGCAACGAGTACTTCCTGCGCCACCTGCTCGGCACCGACGCGAACCTGCGCGCCGAGGAGGCGCCGGAGGAGCTGCGGCCGAAGGACGTGACCTGGCGGGAGGAGGCGCCGGAGGGCAAGCTCGACCTGCTGTTGTCGCTGGACTTCCGGATGACCTCCACGACGCTCTTCTCCGACATCGTGCTGCCGGCCGCCACCTGGTACGAGAAGCACGACCTGAGCAGCACGGACATGCACCCGTTCGTGCACGCCTTCACCCCGGCGATCAACCCGCCGTGGCAGACCCGGACGGACTTCGACGCCTTCCACGGCATCGCGAAGGCGTTCTCCGCGCTCGCCGGGCCCCGTCTGGGCGTACGCAAGGATCTGGTCGCGGCGCCGCTGCTGCACGACACCCCCGACGCGATGGCGACCCCGCACGGCCGGGTCCACGACTGGGCGGTCACCGGGGAGACCCCGGTGCCGGGCCGGACCATGCCGAAGCTCGTCGTGGTCGAGCGGGACTACGGCGCGATCGCCGACAAGATGGCCGCGCTCGGACCGCTGATGGACACCCTCGGCACCACCGGCAAGGGCTTCTCGGTCGACGTCCGCCCGGAGGTGGAGTACCTGCGCCGCAAGAACGGCGAGGTGCACGGCGGCGCCGCCGACGGGCGGCCGTCGCTGGCGAAGGACGTGCACGCCTGCGAGGCGATCTTGGCGCTCTCCGGCACCACCAACGGCCGGGTGGCCACCGCCGGCTTCCAGGACGTGGAGAAGCGCACCGGGGTACGCCTGGCGGACCTGGCGGCCGAGCACGAGGGCAAGCAGATCACCTTCGCCGACACCCAGTCCCGTCCGGTGCCGGTGATCACCAGCCCGGAGTGGTCGGGCAGCGAGCACGGCGGCCGGCGCTACTCCCCGTTCACCATCAACACCGAGCGGCTCAAGCCCTGGCACACGCTCACCGGCCGGCAGCACTTCTTCCTCGACCACGACTGGATGCACGAGGCCGGCGAGGCGCTGCCGATCTTCCGACCGCCGCTCGACATGCACAAGCTCTTCGGCGAGCCGAGACTCGGCCGCAACGGGGAGCTGGAGATCACCGTCCGGTACCTCACCCCGCACTCGAAGTGGTCCATCCACTCCGAGTACCAGGACAACCTGATCATGCTCACCCTCTCCCGGGGCGGCCCGACGATGTGGATGAGCGAGACCGACGCGGAGAAGATCGGCGTACGGGACAACGAATGGATCGAGGCGGTCAACCGCAACGGCGTCGTGGTCTGCCGGGCCGTGGTCACCCACAAGATGCCCGAGGGCACGGTCTACATGTACCACGCCCAGGAGCGGGTCATCGACGTGCCGAAGTCGGAGACCAACGGCCGCCGTGGCGGCATCCACAACTCGCTGACCCGGCTGCTGGTCAAGCCCACCCACCTGATCGGCGGGTACGCGCAGCTGTCGTTCGCGTTCAACTACCTCGGCCCCACCGGCAACCAACGCGACGAGGTCACCGTGATCCGCCGTCGCTCCCAGGAGGTGCAGTACTGATGCGGGTGATGGCGCAGATGGCGATGGTGATGAACCTCGACAAGTGCATCGGGTGTCACACCTGCTCGGTGACCTGCAAGCAGGCGTGGACCAACCGGTCCGGGGTCGAGTACGTCTGGTTCAACAACGTGGAGACCCGCCCCGGGCAGGGCTACCCCCGCACGTACGAGAACCAGGAGCGCTGGCAGGGCGGCTGGGTGCGGACCCGCTCCGGCAAGCTCAAGCCGCGCTCCGGCGGTCGGCTGAAGAAGCTGTTCAGCATCTTCGCCAACCCGAAGCTGCCGTCCATGAAGGACTACTACGAGCCGTGGACGTACGACTACGAGCACCTGATCAACGCGCCGGCCGGGGACGACACCCCGGTGGCCCGCCCGAAGTCGCTGCTCACCGGCGAGGACACGAAGATCACCTGGAGCGCCAACTGGGACGACTCGCTCGCCGGCGGCAACGAGATCGCCGCCGGTGACCCGGTGCTGGCGAAGATCTCCGGCCAGGTGAAGCAGGAGTTCGAGAAGACCTTCATGTTCTTCCTGCCGCGGATCTGCGAGCACTGCCTCAACCCGTCCTGCGCGGCCTCCTGCCCGTCGGGGGCGATCTACAAGCGGGCCGAGGACGGCATCGTCCTGGTCGACCAGGACCGCTGCCGGGGCTGGCGGATGTGCGTCACCGGCTGCCCGTACAAGAAGGTGTACTTCAACCACCGCACCGGCAAGGCCGAGAAGTGCACCTTCTGCTTCCCGCGCATCGAGATCGGCCAACCGACCATCTGCTCCGAGACCTGCGTGGGGCGGCTGCGCTACCTCGGGCTGATGCTCTACGACGCCGACCGGGTCGCCGAGGCCGCCGCGATGGAGGAGGAGCACGACCTGTACGACGCGCAGCGCTCCGTCTTCCTCGACCCGCACGACCCGCAGGTGGTGGCGGCCGCCCGGGCGGCTGGCATCGCCGACGACTGGATCGAGGCCGCGCAGCGCTCCCCGGTCTGGGACCTCATCATGAAGTACGAGGTGGCGCTGCCGCTGCACCCGGAGTACCGCACCATGCCGATGGTCTGGTACATCCCGCCGCTGTCGCCGGTGGCCGACGTGCTGCGCGAGACCGGCCACGACGCGGAGGAGGCCGGCAACCTCTTCGGCGCCATCGACGCGCTGCGGATCCCGGTGGACTACCTGGCCGAGCTCTTCACCGCCGGCGACCCGGAGCCGGTGCGCGGGGTGCTGAACCGGCTCGCCGCGATGCGCGCCTACCAGCGCCGGATCAACCTGGGCGAGGAGCGCGACGAGTCAATCGCCGCCGCGGTCGGCATGACCGGCGCGGAGATGGACGAGATGTACCGGCTGCTCGCCATCGCCAAGTACGAGCAGCGCTACGTCATCCCCGCCGCGCACGCCGAGGACGCCCACCGGCTGGAGAAGATCGCCACCGAGTGCAGCCTGGACTACGAGGGCGGCCCCGGGATGGGCGGCGGCGGCCCGTACGGCCAGGGGCCGTTCGGGGAGTCGTCCGGCACCCCGGTGCCGGTGCAGGTGGAGACGTTCCACATGCTGCGCGACCGGCAGACCGCCGAGAGTTTCACCGATCCGGGCGACGAGCCGCGCCGGGTCAACCTGCTCAACTGGGACGGCAAGGGCACCCCGAAGGGGCTCTTCCCGCCCCGCCACCCGGAACCTGAACACGTCGACGGGAGCAAGCCGTGAACCAGCCGACCTGGCGGGCGGTGGCCGCCCGCGCGGCGTCCCTGCTGCTGCGTTACCCCGACGAGGAGGTTCTCGCGGCGCTGCCTACCGTGCGCGCCGCGCTCGACGGCCTGCCGGCCGAGGTCGCCGGGCCGCTGCGCGAGGTGGTCACCCACCGGGAGGCTGCCGCGCCGGTCGACCTGCGGGCCGCCTACGTGGAGGTGTTCGACTTCCGCCGCCGCTGCTGCCTGCACCTGACCTACTACACCTGCGGCGACACCCGCCGCCGCGGGGAGGCGCTGGTCGACTTCGCCGCCGCGTACAAGGCGGCCGGGCTGGCCGTCGTCGACGGCGAGCTGCCCGACTTCCTGCCCGCGGTGCTCGACCTGGCCGCCGTCGACGACTCCGGCTGGCGTCTGCTGCGGGAGAACCGCGTGGGCCTCGACCTGCTGGTCGAGGCGCTGGGACGGGAGAAGTCGGTGTACCGGCAGGCGGTGGAGGCGGTCCGCGAGATGCTGCCGCCCGCCCAGCCCGGGGACATCGCCGCCGCCGCCCGCCTGGCCCGAACCGGGCCGCCGGTGGAGCAGGTCGGGCTCGAACCATTCGGACTGGTCGACACGACTGGAGGACGCCGATGAACATCCTGCTGTGGGTGGTGTACCCGTACCTGTCCATCGCGATCCTGGTCGGCGGCCTGATCTGGCGCCACCGGTACGACAAGTTCGGCTGGACGACCCGCTCCTCCCAGCTGTACGAGAGCACCATCCTGCGGTGGGGCAGCCCGCTGTTCCACTTCGGGGTGCTGATGGTCCTGATCGGACACATTGGGGGTCTGGTGGTGCCGAAGGCCTGGACGGAGGCGGTCGGCGTCACCGAGCACACGTACCACCTGATGGCCGTGTTCATCGGCACGGTGGCCGGCCTGTGCACGCTGATCGGGCTCGGCATCCTGATCGCCCGCCGCCGGTTGACCGGCCCGGTCTTCGCCGCCACCACCCGCAACGACAAGGCGATGTACGTGGTCCTCGCCGGGGTGATCGTGCTGGGGCTGCTGGCCACCGTGCGGGCCAACGTGGTCGGGGACGGCTACGACTACCGGGAGACCGTGTCCCCGTGGTTCCGGTCGCTGTTCTACCTGAGCCCCGACCCGGAGGTCATGGCCGGCGTGCCGGTCGGCTTCCAGATCCACATCCTGGCCGCCTTCGCGCTCTTCGCGTTCTGGCCGTTCACCCGGCTCGTCCACGCCTTCAGTGCCCCGGTCGGCTACGCCACTCGCCCCTACGTGGTCTACCGCAGCCGCGACGACCGGCCCGGGCTGCGGCCGACCCGGCCCGGCTGGGAGGGTCCGCCCCGGCTGCCCACCCCCCGCGGCGACCGCAGCCGCTCGCGACGGTGAGCACCCCGCAACCCCGGTGCTCCGGCGGCACCCGGGCCGTCGAGTGGGCGACAGCGCGGGCGCTGGCGCACAGCCTGCCGGTGGCGCTGCCCGAGGAGTCGGTGCCGCTCGCGACCGCGATCGGCCGGACCCTGGCGGCTCCGCTGCGTGCGGCGGTTCCGGTGCCCGGCTTCGACAACTCGGCCATGGACGGGTACGCCGTCCGGGGTGATGGTCCGTGGCGGATCGTCGGGCGGGTTCTCGCCGGGCGCACGCACCCGGTGGCGCCGCTGGCCGCGCAGGCCGCCGTCGAGATCGCCACGGGCGCGCCCGTACCGGACGGCGCGGACCGCGTCGTGCCCTACGAGGTCGCCGACCGCATCGGCGACGTCGTGCGCGCGGCCCCGGGCGACCGTCGGCACATCCGCCGGGCCGGTGAGTACGCGCAGCCCGGACAGGAGGTCGCGGCGGCGGGCTCGCGCGTCACCCCGGCGACGGTGGGGCTGGCCGCGAGCGTAGGGCTCGACACCCTCCTGGTCCGCGCGCGGCCCCGGGTCCGGCTGGTGATCAGCGGCGACGAGCTGATCCCCACCGGTCCGCCCCGGTGGGGCAGGGTCCGCGACGCCATCGGGCCGATGCTCGCTCCGCTCCTGTCGGCCTGGGGTGCGGTGTTGCTGGACTCCCGGATGGTCGGCGACGACCCCGACTGGTTCGCCGAGGCGATCCGGGACAGCACGACCGACGCCGACGTGACCATCGTCTGTGGAGCGTCGTCGGTGGGTCCCGCGGACGGGCTGCACTTCGCGCTGCGACGCCTGCGCGCCGTCGTGCACGTGGATGGGGTGGCGTGCCGCCCCGGGCACCCTCAGGTCCTGGCGCAGGTCGGGCCGAGATGGATCGTCGGATTGCCGGGCAACCCCTACGCCGCGCTGGTCGCCGCGCTGACCCTGGTCGATCCGCTGCTCGCCGCTCTCGCTGGCCGGCCCCTGGCCGAGCTGGACGCGGCGGTGCTGGCCGATCCACTGCAACCGGACGACCGGAACGCCCGCGTCATGCCCGTACGACGCCGGGACGCGAGGCTGCGGCTCGTCGATGGCGCCCACCCCGGATACCTCGGCGCCGCCGCTGCCGCGGACGCCTTCGCCGTCGTACCCCCGGGGTGGCAACCCGGCGACCACGTGGGCCTGCTCACCCTGCCATGAGTGGTCGCGTCGACTGCGGGCCGGCGTTCCCGCCGATGAGGGACTTCCGGCCCTGCCCGGGCCGGATCGGCGGGCCGAGGCTCATAGCGGGCAAGGGAAATCCACGCATTCCTCCGGTCGACCCGGGCCCGACACCACGACGACCCCACGGAGAGCAGCGATGAGTATCGGCCGTGACAGCCAGGCAACCGACACCTTGCCGGCACCAGCTCAGGCCCCCGGCAACCCGGCCACCCCGGACCGGTCCGGAGCGACGCTCCAACTCGCCCTGGCGGCTGTCGGCTTCCTGGTCAACTTCTGGGCGTGGGCGCTGCTGGGTCCGCTCGGCCCGGGCATCAAGGAACGCCTCGACCTCAGCTTCGCCGCGCAGTCGCTGCTGGTGGCCGTACCGGTGGTGGTCGGCTCGCTGGGCCGGATACCGGTCGGCGCCCTGACCGACCGGTACGGAGCGCGGGTGGTGTTCCCGCTGGTCACGCTCGCCACAATCGTGCCGGTGCTGACCCTGAGCGCGGTCTCCTCCTACGGCGCGCTGATCGTCACCGGGTTCTTCCTCGGCATCGGTGGCACCGCCTTCGCCGTCGGCGTCCCTCTGGTCTCCGGCTGGTACCCACCCGCGCGGCGCGGTTTCGCCATCGGCGTGTTCGGCATCGGCATGGGCGGCACCGCGATCGCCAACTTCACCACGGTCCGGCTCGCCGACGCCTACGGCGCGCGGTCGCCCTTCCTGCTCGTCGCGGCGATCCTGGCGGCTTACGCGGTCCTGTCGTTCCTGCTGCTGCGTGACGCGCCGGGCCGGGCACGTCCGGCCGGTTCGGCCTGGCAGCGCCTCGCCACGGTCGGCCGGCTGACCGTGACCTGGCAGCTCTGCTTCCTGTACGCGGTGGGCTTCGGCGGGTTCGTGGCCTTCAGCGTGTACCTGCCCGCCTACCTGCGCACCGCCTACGGGCTGAGCGCCGCCGACGGCGCGTTGCGCACCGCCGGGTTCGTGGTGCTCGCCGTGGCCGCCCGCCCGGTGGGCGGCTGGCTCTCGGACCGGGTGCACCCGGTGCGGGTGCTGGTGTGGTGCTTCGGCGGGGTCGCCGCCTTCGCGGTGGTCCAGGCCTTCCAGCCCGCTTTGATGCCGGTGGCGACGATCGCGCTGCTCGGGATGGCAGTGCTGCTGGGCGCGGCCAGCGGCGCGGTGTTCGCCCTCGTCGGCAAGGTCGCCCCCGCCGACCAGGTGGGTGCGGTCACCGGCCTGGTCGGTGCCGCCGGCGGGCTCGGTGGATTCGTCCCACCGCTGGTGATGGGCTGGGTCTACGGGTCGCAGGGCTCCTACGCCATCGGCCTCATGCTGCTCTCCGACGTCGCGCTGGCCGCCGCGGTGTTCACCGCGGTGAAGATGGGCAGCCTCGCCGAGCGCGACGCCTGACCCGAGCTCTGGGCGGCGCGCCAGCGCGCCGCTCAGGCCACCACGCGGACGCCCGGCCACCGTTCGGCAGGGCGGTGGCGGGCGAGTCGTTGCCGGGAGATCTCCGGGCTGGCCCTGGTCGGGTTGCGCCGCCACACCCCGTCGAGCAGGTCGTCGAGGCCGTGCGGCGCGCAGACGGCGACCCGGTCGTGGGCGTCGAGGCGTACCGCCACGGCGGTGGCGTACTCGGGCCAGGTGGCGACCGCGTCGGCGATGGTGCGCAACGGGGCCACCGGGTCGCCGCCGAACTTCGCGGCATACCAGGTGTGCACGGCCGCCTGGTTCTTCGCCTCCCACGGCGGATCGGGCCAGGCCGCCACCAGACGCCGGGTGGCACGGTGGTCGTTGTCCCGGCTGAGGTCCGTCGGGTCGAGGAAGACGACGTCGACGTCGCGCACCGACAGCGGGTCGAACCCGTCGCCGTACCGCTCGCCCCAGACGAGGTCGCGAAGCGCGCCCGCACCGATCCAGGCGTCCGGGAGGCCGGAGTCCCGAACGACGCCCAGTGCCCGGGTCAGCCACCGGCTGCGCTGGACCAGGTCCCGCAGCTCGCCTTCCCGCACGTTCCCACCCTAGGCCAACCCGCCGGCGCGGCATCGCCTCGCTGAGGCCGTTTGGTCCGGGCGGGCCCGGGAAGGCGACGAGCGGAGTGGCGCGCGGAGCCGCCCGCGCCACCGCACCACGGGGAGGCCGAGATGGGCGACCGGGAACAGCTGCACGATCTTCGCCAGCAGGCCCACAACGCCGGCATCGAGGGCAATTCCAAGATGACCGAACAGCAGTTACGCGACGCGCTGCGGAGGGTCAACAAGGGCGAGCAGCCCGAGATGGCCAAGCAACACGCCAAGCGATGACGCGCGCGAGCGGTGCCGGCGCCCCTCGAAGGGCCGGCGCCGCTCGCGGTGTCACCTGAGGTAGGCCAGCAGGTCCCGGCAGATCACCTGACCGGACGCGACCACCATGGCGGCCGAGTGCGGATCAGTAGGAGTCGACCAACTGCGTGCGCAGCTTGGCCAGCGCGCGGGCCAGCAGCCGGGACACGTGCATCTGGGATACGCCGACCTGCTCGGCGATCTCGCTCTGCGTCTGGTTGCCGTAGAAGCGCAGGGTGAGGATCTTCTGCTCACGCGCGTCGAGGGTGGCCAGCGCCGGACCGAGGGCCACCCGCAGCTCGGCCAGGGCGAGTTCCTCGTCCTCACCGCCCAGCATGTCGCCCAGCTCGGTGGCCCGTTCACCGTCGCCTACCGGGGTGGACAGCGACACCGCGTTGTACGCGCGGGCACCCTCCAGACCCTCCAGCACCTCTTCCTCGGTGAGCTTGAGGTGGGCGGCGATGTCCGCGACCGTCGGCGAGCGGCCGAGGCTCTGCGACAGGGCGCCGTTGGCATCCGAGATCGCCAACCGCAGCTCCTGCAGCCGGCGGGGCACCCGGATGTCCCAGGTGCGGTCGCGGAAGTGCCGCTTCAGCTCGCCCACGATGGTGGGGATCGCGTAGCCGGCGAAGTCGACACCGCGCGAGGGGTCGAACTTGTCGATCGCCTTGATCAGCCCCACCGCCGCGGTCTGGATCAGATCGCCGGTCGGCTCGCCGCGACCGCTGTAACGCCGCGCCAGGTGGTTGGCCAGCGGCAGCCAGGCCTCGATCGCACGATCACGAACCGCGGCACGCGACGGGTGGTCGGCGGGGAGCGCCGACATCGCGAGAAGGAGCTGCGTGGCAGGAGAGTCTGCCCCCGCATCGTGCCGAGCGCGAACGTCTGTCTGGGCGGGCCTGTCAGTAGTCGTGGTGATCATGCCTTTTCCTCCGCTTCGCACCGGCAGCGCTGCACCTCGCCGGCGCCAACGTCTTAACCGAGACTAGGCCATTAGTCGCCAGAAACCTAGCCGAAAGGATGATGTCGGCCAGGCGTCGGCGGTGCTTGCCAGGCTCTCGCTGGATGGCGGTCACCATCTTGAGGCTGGCGACGGTGCGCCGAAAGGCGAGGATCAACGTCTCTGACAACGCACCTGGGGCTCGTGCCCGACGTGGTGGGGTTCGCCGTAGCTGACCCGCGGTCGGCAGTCACGGCCACGAGAGGGCACGGGCGTGACGGTGGATTGGTGTGCAACTGAGATGGGTATGGCAACATGTGGCCCTTCTCAGGCCAGGTGAGGGGCAGCGCGGGAATGGCAGAACCGGATGCACGCTGGAGCTCTGGCGACCCTCGGAAGGCGCTGGCTGCCTTCGAGCAGCTCCCGGGATTCGTCTGGGTCTTCGAGGGCCCTGACCTGAGGGTGGTGGCGGCGAATCCCGAGGTGCGTGCCGCCGTCGGCAACCGCAGCGACCTGTTCGGTGAGCCGTTCAAGCAGGCGGTGCCGGAACTTGCCGGCCAACAGATCTTCGAACTCCTCGACCAGGCATTGCACGGAATCCGCACGCAGGGCTACGAGCAGCGGATCCTCACCGACCGCGACGGGGACGGGAGTTTGGAGGAGGCGTTCTACACCTTCGACATCGCCCCGTGGCAGGACCCCGAGGGCACGATTCGAGGGGTGATCGTGCAGGCGGTCGACGCGACCGACGTGGTGGCCGCCCGGCGCGCCGCCGAGTCCGCCGCCACCACCTCCGAACGCCGCTACCAGCACGCGGCGCGCCTGATCCTCGAACTGCAACGCAGCCTGCTGCCCGAGGTCCTGCCCGTCCTGCCCCACGTTCAAGTCGCCGCCCACTACCTGGTCGCCAACAGCGACCTCGTCGCCGGCGGCGACTGGTTCGATGCCGTCCCCCTGCCCGACGGCAGCATCGCGCTGGCCGTGGGCGATGTCGTCGGACACGGCGCCCCCGCCGCTGCCGCCATGGGCCAACTACGCACCGTCGCGCTTCAAGCGCTGCAGGCCGGCAGTGGCCTGTCCCAGACCCTCGCCGTCCTCAACGAGTTCGCCGCCCACTCCAATGCCACTCGCGCGGCCACCACCTGCATCGCCGTGCTCAATCCCGACACCGGCATCATGCAGGTGGCCAGCCACGCCCATCCGCCACCGCTGCTGACCAAGGCCGGAGGTGATGCCACCTTCGTGCCCGTGGTTCCCGCCGCTCCACTCGGCACGAACTCCGGCCCCGCCACCGTTCACACCATGCGGCTCGCACCCGGCGAGCTCGTGCTGCTGTACACCGACGGCCTGATCGAACGACCGCACCGCAGCTTGGACGACGGCGCGCGCACCCTGGCCGCCGCTGCGGCTGCCGCGCTGCGCGATGCCGTCAGCGACGACACCACCCTTCCCGAGCGGCTGCCCGAGCGCCTCTGCACCCTCGTCGCCGAACGCCTCACCCTCGCCGACGGCGGTTACCGCGACGACACCACACTCCTGGCCGCGTACCTTCTGCCGGAACCCGTCCCACCCATGCACCTCACCCTGCCCGCCGATCCTGCGGCACTGCGCTCGCTGCGCCGGGAGATCACCCATTGGCTGAGCACCCTCGGCGCGGGCGAACCAGCTGTCAGCGATCTTCTCCACGCGGTGGGAGAAGCCGCCGGCAACGCCATCGAGCACGCCCACCCGGCCCACAGCAACGAGGTGTTCTCGGTGGACGCCGTCCTGGACAGCCACGGCGTCGTTCACCTCACCTGCGCCGACCGGGGGCGGTGGCGCCCCCCTGCGCCCGACCCCGGCGGACGCGGTCGGGGCCTGGCGATGATCCGCGGCCTGGTGGATCACCTGGAGGTTCAGTACGCCGAGAGCGGCACCACCGTGGGCATGCGCTACCGACTCGGATATCCGACCACCGTGGCCAGCGCCGCACATCCGGTGATCCGTCGCGTCCAGGGCCGCCCCGCCGATGAGATGACGACTCACGTCGTCGACGCACCGGCCAGCCGGACCCTTGCGGTGCGCGGCCCGGTGGACATGGCCACCTCGCCGTCGCTCCGTGCCGCGATCATGCAGGCCAGCCGAGGCGGGGGCCTTCCCCTGACCGTCGACGTCACCGCCGTCAGCCACCTCAGCAGTGCCGGCGTGCAACTCCTCCACGACCTCGCGGCGGACCTGGCGCAGCTGCGGGTCGCCGCGGCACCCGACAGCCCCGCTCATGCGGTGTTGATGCTGACCGGACTGGAACACCTGATCGTGCGTCCGACGCCGCACGAGGACGGGGCCTCGACGCTGGCCTGACCTGCGCTCGGATCGTCGCGATGCCGGCGTCCCGGGGGGCGGGAGCCCGGCGGTGGAGAGGGCAGGGGGTCAGTCGCGTTGCTGCAGCTCCTCGTTTCGTCGAAGAGCTTCTTCGAGCTGGTCCTCCAGAATGATGATCCGACAGGCGGCCTCCAGGGCCGTGCCCTGATCGACCATCTCGCGGGCCCGGGCGGCCAGGCGCAGCTGGTAGCGCGAGTAGCGGCGATGGCCGCCGGTGGAGCGCTGCGGGTCGATCAGTTTCGCCTCGTCCAGGCGTCGCAGGAACTCCTGCGAGGTGCCGAGCATCTCGGCCGCCTGGCCGATGGTGTAGGCGGGGTAGTCCTCGTCGCCGAACATGTCATCGGGGTTCTGCCCCATGTCACCTCCACGTCGAGGGCCCCGGCGCTCGCGCCGGGGCCCAGGGTTACGGGTCAGAACACCATGTGCCGACAGGAGCGTCGGCTTGTCGTATCCGCGCCCGCCAGATGTGACGGCGTCGGATGCGGGGATCGCATATGCGTGACCGGAGACCACCTCTCGTTCGATGGAAACTGCGGTGTCCGCCCGGCCTGAGATGACGGCCGAGGACGGGCGATCCAACGGTGTACGGCCCTCCCTTTCCTCTTACTTCGCTGTCCTTGCTGCGTGCTACTCGTATCGTTCCGCGCCCGTCGTGACCTCACGGCCGAGCGATCGTCCACGTCTTTGGTTCTCTGCTCTCGACGTGAAGAAGGCTACCTCGCGTCTCCGAGGATATCTAGTTCTTTGGCAATAGATTTTCTGGGCGTCAGTCGGCAGGCTCAGCACGGGATGGGGGCGACGGGATTCCACCATCGCGGCGATCAGGGCAGCCGCGCCGAAGCGCTGCCGCGCGGGGCGCCGATTTCAGAACGGCGACCCCGTCGCCGTCGATGTGCGGGACCACCTGTTCGGCGAGGTACCGCTCGTCCGGCACGATGCCGCAGATGGTCAGCGGGCGGCCGGCCGGCGCGGCGGGCGATCTCGACGGCGGTGGGGATGCCCCGTGGGAATGGATCCGGCCGAAGATGACCGGCCCGGGGCCGGCGTCACGGGCGAACGGCGAAGCCGTGGTGAGCAGCGGAGCGTGGCAGTGCTCGGCGAAGGCCGGCGCAACCAGTCGAGGTGGTTGTGCATCAGGTCGAACTGCCCACACACCGTCCAGGATGACGAGGTGACGAAGTCCAGCGTCGCGAAGAGCGTCACGTCCCCACCACGGCCCGCCCGCCCTCCGGCGAGCAGGCCGGCCACCCGCTCTCAGGGGCGGTAGTGGTGCGGGTGTCCGTCAGGCGACCGGTCCGAGCAGCGCCACCGTCACGAAGACGGCGCGTCGGCCAGGTCGGCCGGGTCGAGACGCAGGGTGGCGAGCAGCCCGACGTGCTTGGCCGGGTCCACCCGGTCCGGCAGTTCGCGCTCGACCCAGTCGGCTCGGGCCGGCTGGCCGCGTTCGCGTAGGACGGCGACGATCCGGTGCTTGGCGATCCTCATCGGTGCTCCTTTGGGACGTTGTCCGGGACGGTCGTGCTCACGGACGGCGGTGTGGACGGGCCGCTCGGATCCCACCGCCGTCCGCCGAGGCCGTGGCGAACCGGTGCCTGCGGTGGCCGGGGAATCCTGCGGCCGGGACATGGTCGGCGATCAGCCTCAGGACGAGCACGGTGTCCGAATGGGGATGACGGTCGCTCAACGCCCCGTGCGGGCTGGTGGCGACGGCATCTGGCGGCCACCGGAGACCCGGGCGACATGCCCACCGTACGCCCCGCGGCCTTGATCAGCACCATCACCGCAGTCAGAGCCGGGCAGCACCGGTAACGACAGGCTCTCCCGCACCGACGCCGATCCGCGAGCGAACTGTCGGCGGAAGCGACCCCTCCCCAGGACGGGGAGGGGCCGCTCCGGTGTGTCGGTCGCGCATCCGGGCTCAGCCGAGGGGCAGCGCGTCCACCCAGTCCTGCCAGGCCTGCTGGGTACGGGCCGGCTCCTGGTCGGCGGCGAAGACGTGGTGCCCGAGGACCAGGGCGTCGCCCCGCTCGGCGCCGGAGTGCAGGAACCGGTAGAGCGCGTCGTCGGTGCGGACCCCGAGGTAGGTCGGCAGGCCGGCGAGGTCGACGACGCCCTCGATCGGCGGCAGGCCGTCGACGGTGAGCCGGACGGGCTGCCCCTCGGTGACCGGGCCGGTGATGCCGAAGGCGCCGGTCACCGCCGCCCAGGCCCGCTCCGGGCCACCGACGGCCGGCCGGAACACCGTGACCGGGGCGCCGGCCCGGCCGGGGAAGTGCGCCAGGTAGGCCGCAAGCGTCCCCAGGTACATGTCCCAACCGACCTTCATCGCCTCGTACTCGGTCTCCCAGTTGTCGCCGAGGACGCCGCTCTGGACCATCCGCAGCACGGTGCCGCCCTGGTCACGGCCCTCGATGAGGTACTCGATGGCCATGAAGGAGCCGTCCGGGCCGGTCTCGCTGCGCTGGGCGAGCCGCTTGCCGGGCTCCCACCCGGTGACCGTCGCCTCGTCGACCTGGCCGGCCATCGTCAGCCGGGCCCGTCCGCCCTCGCGCGGCTCCACCTCGCTGCGCCCCATGAACCAGGAGTCGATGCCCGGTCCGGTGGCGATCGCCTCCCACACCTGCTCGGGGGTGGCGGCCAGCTCGACGTCCTTGTGCAGCTCGAAGTGGTGTCCCATGGTGGTGTCCTTCCGGTGTCTGTGGTCTGGTCGTGGTCTGATCGGGTCGCCGGCGGTACGGGACGACCGCCGGCAGGGGGCCACCGCGCGGGGCGGCGCGTTGTGCGGGTCAGCGGACAACTGCGGGCCGGCGCAGCATCGGCAGCAGCGCGGCGGCCACCACGAGGTGCAGCAGGCAGAGCATGATCCGGGTGTCCACGGTGGCCTGTTCGATGAAGATCGGGACGAAGGAGGCCGCCAGCACCAGCCCGGCCAGCCCGCTCCACACCACCCGGGCGTGCCGGGTGAAGCGCTCCAGCAGCGCGAGGGTGCCCCAACCGAGCAGCGCGAAGAGCAGGCTGAAGACGGCGATCTCCGGCAGGATCAGCTGGTGCGCCTCGGTGGCGCCGGGGTCGGTGAGCCGGAAGTCGGTGCCGGCCGCACGGGCGACCAGGTAGAGCAGGCTGTTCGCCGCCACGGCGGCGCCCACGGACCAGGCGCGCTGCCGGCGGTGCCGGGAGGTGACGCCCAGCGGCGCGGTCCGGACGATGTTCGGGCTGTTCACGGCGGTCATCTCAGGACTCCTCGGACTCGGTGCCGGTGGTGGGGTTGACGCTGGGGTGCAGGGCGAGGATCACCCGGTGCTCGCGGCCGCCCGGGGCCCGCTCGTCGTGGTAGCGACCGACCAGGGCGGCGACCGTGGACGCCAACTCCTCGGCGAATGCCGCCCGGTCCCGCGCCGAGGCGAACCGGACGGTGGCGTCGACGGCGAAGGTCGCCACCGGCTTCCTCGCCCGGTCGGCGCCGGTGATGAGCGCGCCGACGTCCTGCACGAGCCGGGCGGCGACGGCGAGCAGCCAGCGCGCCGAGAGCCGGTCGGGCGACGACGACGGATCGGGCCGTACGGCGGCGAGGGCGGCGGGCGAGATCACGTACGACGCCGCGGTGGCCCGCATGACCCGCTCGGTGACGTTGCCCTTGCGGCGCTCCTCCACCAGCTCGATCAGGCCGTGCTGCTCCAGGGCCCGGAGGTGGTAGTTGACCTTCTGCCGGGGCAGGCCGACGCGGGCGGCGAGCATCGTGGCCGAGGCGGGTTCGGCGAGAGCGGCCAGCAGCCGGGCTCGCATCGGGTCCAGCGACGCCTCGGCCGCCGCCGGATCCTCGATCACTGCGATGTCGAACATGCCTTGACTCTCGCACCGACAACTTTTCTTGTCAAGACAAATCTAACTTTCGGTTTCCCTTGGAGCAGGGTCGAATCAGGCGCCCCTTGTAATGAGAAAAGTTATGGTTCGCGGGTGTACGACCGAAAGGCCACAGTCGCGGCGCTCAAGGCCGATCCGGCCACCGCCGTCCTGCGCCGGTCCCTCGATCTCGCCTACGGCGACCCCGCCCGGGCGGCGGCCATGGACGCGTTCTACGCCCCGTTCGTCCGGGCCGGCGACCTGGTCCTCGACGTCGGGGCACACGTCGGCGACCGGGTCCGCAGCTTCCGTCGGCTGGGCGGGCGGGTCGTGGCCCTGGAACCGCAACCGCTCTGCGCCCGCGCGCTGCGCGCCCTCTACGCCGGCGACGACCGGGTGACCGTGGTCGAGGCGGCCTGTGGCGCGCGAGTCGGCGTGGTGCGGCTGCACGTGAACTCCGCCAACCCCACGGTCTCCACCGCCTCGGCGCACTTCCTCCGCGCGGCCGAGGGCGCCGGCGGGTGGGAGGACGAAACCTGGGACGTCGACCTCGCCGTCACCTCGGTCACCCTCGACTCGCTGATCGAGGAGTACGGCGTACCGGCCTTCACCAAGATCGATGTCGAGGGCTTCGAGGACGAGGTGCTGGCCGGGCTCGGCCGTACCCTGCCCGCGCTCTCCTTCGAGTTCACCACCATCGAGCGCACCGCGGCCCGGCGCTGCCTCGACCGGGCCGTCGCCCTCGGATTCCACCGCTTCACCGTCGCGCTCGGTGACGAGATGCGCTTCGACCTCCCGGGCTGGTCGTCGGCCGCGCGCGTGGCGGCGTACCTGGCCGCGCTGCCCCACGAGGTCAACTCGGGCGACGTCTACTGCCGGCCGTGACCGGCGGGGCGGCACGCCGGGGAAACGGATTCCGCGTGGTCGCCGCGCCTGCGGCTGCGTTAAGATGCGACCGCAAGGCGCAGATGGGGACGAGTACCGCAGCACGCAGCCAGGAGCGACCCGGGGGCGGTGGAAGCCCGGGGGTGTTGCGCGGCGGGAAGATCACCCCGGAGCCGTCGGAGGAAAGGCCCGAGGCCGAGTAGAACCGACCGCACCTGAAACGAGAGGGCCGTACGCGGCCAAGGAGGGTGGTACCGCGGGGCCGCTGGCCTCGTCCCTCCGCCGGAGCAACCGCACATGCATCCGACGGAGGAGCGATGTACCGCAGCGTACCGACCCAGGTCGATCTACCCGGGCTCGAGCACGACGTCCTGCACTTCTGGCACGCCAACAGCATCTTCGCGCGCAGCCTGGAGCAGTCCCAGGGCCGCCCGGAGTGGGTCTTCTACGAGGGGCCGCCAACCGCCAACGGCATGCCCGGCGCCCACCACATCGAGGCGCGCGTCTTCAAGGACGTCTTCCCGCGCTACAAGACGATGAAGGGCTTCCACGTCGCCCGGAAGGCCGGCTGGGACTGCCACGGCCTGCCGGTGGAGCTCGCCGTCGAGAAGGAACTCGGCTTCTCCGGCAAGCAGGACATCGAGAAGTTCGGCATCGCGGAGTTCAACGCCCGCTGCCGCGAGTCGGTCACCCGGCACACCGACGCGTTCGCCCGGCTCACCGAGCGGATGGGCTACTGGGTCGACATGGACGACGCCTACCGGACCATGGACCCGGAGTACATCGAGTCCGTCTGGTGGTCGCTCAAGCAGATCTTCGACAAGGGCCTGCTGGTCGAGGACTTCCGGGTCACGCCGTGGTGCCCGCGGGACGAGACCGGCCTCTCCGACCACGAGGTGGCCCAGGGGTACGAGACGGTCGTCGACCCGTCGGTATACGTCCGGTTCCCGCTCACCTCCGGCCCGCTGGCCGACCGCGCCTCCCTGCTGGTCTGGACCACCACCCCGTGGACCCTGCCGTCGAACGTCGCGGTCGCCGTCCACCCGGATGTGACGTACGTGGTGGCCACCGACGGCAACGAGCAGCTGGTCGTGGCGGAGCCGCTGCTGGCCCAGGCGCTCGGCGAGGGCTGGGACCTCACCGGCGAGACGTTCACCGGCAAGGAGCTGGAGCGCTGGAGCTACCGCGCCCCGTTCGACCTGGTCGAGATCGACGACGCGCACATCGTGATCCTCGCGCCGTTCGTCACCACCGACACCGGCTCCGGCCTGGTCCACCAGGCGCCCGCCTTCGGCGCGGACGACCTGGCCAGCTGCCGGGCGTACGGGCTGCCGATGGTGAACCCGGTGCAGACCAACGGTCGGTTCGCCCCGGAGGTCCCGCTGGTCGGCGGGCTGTTCTTCAAGGACGCCGACCGGCCGCTCGTCGAGGACCTCGCCGCCCGTGGGCTGCTCTTCCGCAACGTCCCGTACGAGCACAGCTACCCGCACTGCTGGCGCTGCCACACCGCGCTGATCTACTACGCCCAGCCCTCCTGGTACGTGCGGACCACCGCCGTCCGCGACGCCCTGCTGCGCGAAAACGAGCGCACCACCTGGCACCCGGCCACCGTCAAGCACGGCCGGTACGGCGACTGGCTCAACAACAACGTCGACTGGGCGCTGTCCCGGCGGCGCTACTGGGGCACCCCCCTGCCGATCTGGCGCTGCCCGAACGAGCACCTGACCTGCGTCGGCTCGCTGGCCGAGCTGAGCGAGCTGACCGGCTCCGACGTGACCGGGCTCGACCCGCACCGGCCGTTCATCGACGACGTGACCTTCGCCTGCCACTGCGGCGCCGAGGCCCGCCGGGTGCCCGAGGTGATCGACGCCTGGTACGACTCGGGTTCCATGCCGTTCGCCCAGTTCGGCTACCCGTACCGCAACCAAGAGCTGTTCGTCGAGCGCTACCCCGCCCAGTTCATCTCCGAGGCGATCGACCAGACCCGGGGCTGGTTCTACACCCTGATGGCGATCGGCACGCTGGTGTTCGACCGGTCGTCGTACGAGAACGTGGTCTGCCTCGGCCACATCCTGGCCGAGGACGGCCGGAAGATGTCCAAGCACCTCGGCAACATCCTGGAGCCGATCCCGCTGATGGACCAGCACGGCGCGGACGCGGTGCGCTGGTTCATGGCCGCCGTCGGCTCCCCCTGGTCGGCCCGGCGGGTCGGGCACACCGCGCTCCAGGAGGTGGTCCGCAAGATCCTGCTGACCTACTGGAACACGGTCGCCTTCCAGACCCTGTACGGCCGGACCGCCGGTTGGACCCCGTCGGCCGAGGACCCGGCGCCGGCCGACCGGCCGGTGCTCGACCGGTGGGTGCTCTCCGAGCTGAACACGCTGGTGCAGCAGGTCGACGCCGCGATGGCCGGGTTCGACACGCACCAGGCGGGCCGGCTGCTCGCCGCCTTCATCGACGACCTGTCCAACTGGTACGTCCGGCGCAGCCGGCGGCGGTTCTGGCGGGGCGACCGGGCGGCCCTGGCCACCCTGCACGAGGCCCTGCACACCGTCACCCTGCTGCTCGCCCCGCTCACCCCGTTCATCACCGAGCGGGTCTGGCAGGACATGGTCGTGCTGGTGACCCCGGGCGCGCCGCAGTCGGTGCACCTGGCCACGTACCCGGTCGCCGACGAGTCGCTGATCGACCCGGCGCTGTCCCGGCAGATGGCGGTCGCCCGCCGGCTGGTCGAGCTGGGCCGGGCGGCCCGGGCCGACTCGGGGATGAAGGTCCGCCAGCCGCTCGCCCGCGCGCTGGCCTCGGCCAACGGCTTCGAGGAGCTGCCCGCGGACCTGCTGGCCGAGATCGCCGCCGAGCTGAACGTCGGCTCGGTCACCTCGGTCGGCGCGGCCGGCGGCTCGCTGGTGGACACCACCGCCAAGGCCAACTTCCGTACCCTCGGCAAGCGGTTCGGCAAGGCGGTGCAGCAGGTGGCCGCGGCCATCGCCGCGACGGACGCCGCCGCCCTCAAGGACTCCCTGCGGGAGTCCGGGTCCGCGACCGTGCTGGTGGGCGACGAGGCCGTCACCCTCGGCCCGGACGAGGTGGTGGTCGTCGAGACGCCCCGGGAGGGCTGGGCGGTCACCAGCGACGCCGGCGCCACCCTGGCGCTGGACCTGCACCTCACCCCCGAGCTGCGCCGGGCCGGCGTGGCCCGGGACGCCATCCGGCAGATCCAGGAAGCCCGCAAGAGCAGCGGCCTCGAGGTGACCGACCGGATCGTGCTGCGCTACCGGGCGAGCCGGGAGGAGACCGCGCTGGCCCTCGCCGAGCACCGGGAACTGGTGGCCGAGGAGGTGCTGGCGGCGGACTGCGCCGACGGGGAGCCGTCGTGGGCCGACCCGGAGCCGTTCACCGACGAGTCGCTCGGCCTGACGTTCTGGATCCGCCGGGCCTGACGTGCCGATGGCGCCCCGGCCCCGTGCGGGCCGGGGCGCCACGCACAGCCAGCGGTCCGCGACCAGGCGCGCTACGCTCGGCCAACGGGCCTGTGCGCCCGAGCGGGCGGCCACCCCGATACGGCCGCCGCGATCACCTCGGAAGGCGTGTGTCACGTGACCGAACCGCCTTTCCCCCGGGCCCCGCTCACGGTGGCGGCGCGCTGATGCCGGGTCACGTCGTCCCGGCGTCGGACCCGTTCGTCCACACCGCGCTGATCGTCGACTCGGACGACACTGTGCGGACCCGGCTGATCCCGTACCTGCGTCGCTCGCTCGACGCCCAGGAGCGGGTGCTCCTCGTCGTCGGCGGGCAGGTCGAGAGGCTGGTCCGGGCGAGCCTAGGGGCGCTGGCGGACCGGCTGGAGTGGGGCGGGCACGACACCTTCGGGGTGCGGCTGGGCCTGGCGTACGAGGGGCTTCGCCGGTATCTCGCCGCACAGCACGCCAGCGGCAACCCGGTCCACGTGATCACGGAACCCGACGTGGTCACCGACGCCCACCCCGGCTCCCCCGACCGGGCCGCCGCGCACCTGTCGTACGAGTCGGCCTGCGCGGACGCGTACGCCGGGTACGACTGCCCGGTCACCTGTCTGTGGGACAGCCGCCGGCACCCGACGCTCGTCATCGAGGGTGTCCGGAGCCTGCACAGCCACGAACTCACCGAGACCGGTCGGGTGCCGAACGCCGCCTTCCTCGCCACCACGGACTACCTCGCGGTGCGCGCCGAGGTGCCGTTGGAGCCGACCCCGCCGGTGGTGGAGCTCGACGTCGGCCTCACCAGCCTCGACGAGCTCGCCCCGCTCCGCGGGGTGCTGCGCGCCTGGGCGCACGAGCGGTCGTTCGACGTCGAGGCGATCGGGGATCTCGTCGTCGCCGTCACCGAGGTCGCCACGAACGCCCTCGTCCATGGCGCACTTCCGGTCCGGCTGCGCTGCTGGAGTCACCGGGACACCCTGATCGCGCAGGTCGACGACGCCGGTGGCCGGCGGATCCCACCGGCGGCCGGCTACCGCCACCCGGACCGGGCCGGGAAGGCGGGCGGTCGGGGTCTCTGGCTGGCCCGCCAGCTCGCCGACGTGGTCACCACACACACCGACCGGAGCCGCACCAGCGTACGGCTGTATTTCCCGCCCGCGACCACCCACCGCGGACCCACCGCCTGACCCGGGCGGCCCCGCTCAGCTGGGCAGTTCCCGCCAGCCCGGATTACCTCCGCGCCAGGCCCCGGCGAGGATGCTCGCCGCGCTACGGCTCGGGCACTCCTGCACCTTCGACCGGCCGTAGGTGCCGCCGATCTGGGCCTGCACCTCCCAGCGCCGCCCATCGGTGCGGATGTACACGTCGCGTCGCCCTCGGGACGACGCGTCCCCGTTCCACCAGTGTTCCTCGACGATCACAGGCCGACGGTATCTCAACTGACCCCAGGTCGACACCGCCCGGTAGCCCAGACCAGCGCCGTCCGCCGGCCAATCACGCTCAGTAGCCGGACCGCTTCCGGCGCTGCGGCCACTCCGAGTGACCAGGGTCACCGTTCGGCGCGCCCCTACCGCTCCCGCCAGCCGTGCCGGGGTTCGTAGCCCAGCACCCGGCGGGCCTTGTCGATGGAGAGCAGCGTGGCATTGCCGGACAGCTCCCCGCGGACCGGGACGTCGGGGAAGACCTCGGCGACCAACTCGGCGGTGGGCCGGCTCATCACGGTGTCGGCGTTGGCGATGACGAAGACGTCCATCCCGGTGGCCCGGTGCTCCAGCGCCCGGCGCACGGCCTGCGCCCCGTCCCGGGCGTCGATGTAGCCCCACAGGTTCCACATCCGCAACCGGGGGTCGGCGTCGTAGCCGGGAAAGGCCGCGTAGTCGTCGGGCTCCATCACGTTGGAGAAGCGCAGCCCGATCGCCTTGAGCTCGGGGTCCCAGCGGCAGAACTGGGCCACCATCTGCTCTTCCAGGTGCTTGGCCAGCGCGTACGAGGTCTCCGGCCGGGCCGGGTACTCCTCGTCCACCGGCAGGTACGGCGGCGGCGTGTCGAAGGGCAGGCCCAGCAGCGTCTCGCTGGACGCCCACACCACGTTGCGGATGCCGGCCGCCCTGGCCGCCGCGAAGACGTGGTACGTCGCGGTGATGTTGTGGGTGAAGGTGGCCGCGTTCCCGGTGACCCCCGGCCCCGGGATGGCGGCCAGGTGCACCACCGCGTCGAGCCCGGAGTACCGGCTGTCGATCCCGGTGAACGCCTCCCGCACCTGCCCGTAGTCGCCCAGGTCGATCCGGGTGAACGGGCAGCGCGGCTCGGTGGACGGCACCTGGTCGAGGTTCACCACCTCGTACCCCTGGTCGACCAGCTCGCCGACGACGGCCCGGCCGAGCTTGCCGCTGCCTCCGGTGACCGCGACGCGGGTCATGGGCGTACCTCCTTCATCGGGGCTGCTCCGTCCCTTACCCGATGGCCACGCCGCGCACCCGGGCCCGCCGGGAGAAGTCGATCACTCGTCGAACGACGACCGGTTCTCCAGCTTCCTGCGCTTCTTCTCCAGCTTGCGCAGCCGGGCCTCCCGGTCGGAGGGCCGTCGCTCGATCGACACCCCACCCCAGAACGCCAGCCCGCCGACGGTGACGGTCGGGGCGCCCGGAGCGCCGGCACCGGCCGCGGCGTGGTCGAAGCCGCCCATGATGCCCAGCCCCGTCACGTGCACCGTGGCGTCCTCCGGCACCCAGATCTCGATGCCGCCCATGATCGCGATCGCCCGGATGTGCACCCCGCCCGCGACGAAGACCGCATCCCGGAGGTCCACCAGCCCACCGCCCCAGAACGCGACGCAGCCGAACTCCCGCCCCACGCTCCACCGGCCGGTGCGCTCGAAGCGGCTCATCACCGCCACGCCGCCGGTCGAGACCGGGGCCAGGCCGTCGTGCGACGCCACCATCGGCACCGGGACCGGCGGCGCCCCGACCGCCGGCAGGTCGTACGTCAGGGGCTCCAGCTCGGCGTACGTCCGGGCGGCGTAGAGCCGGGCCAGCCGCTCGTCCAGCTCGTGCAGGTCCAACCGGCCCTCCCCGGCGGCCTCGCGCAGCACCGCCGCGACCCGCTCCCGGTCCGCGTTGGAGGCGCGCAGCCGCGACGGGTGCAGCGGTTCGGGAAGCAGCTCGCTCACATGGACGAGCGTAGAACAATCACGCACCGCCGGGACCCCCTGTTCGAGCCGGTCGCGGCTCCGGACGTCCGGTCCGACCCGGCACGGGTCCTGCTGCCGGTGACCGGGCCGCCGGCGAGGTGCCCGAGCTGGTCCTCCTGGTCGCCACGGAGCTGGCCACCAACGCGCTGAAGCACGGCCGGCCGCCCACCATCGTCCGGCTGATGAGCGACGACGACCGGTTCGTCCTGGACGTCGCCGACCACGACCTGAGCACCATCCCGGAGCTGGCCCACACCCGCCCGCTCGGCGCCGGCGGCCGGGGACTCCAGATCGCCATGGCGGTCTCCCTCGACGTGGGCTGGTACGCCAGCGAGTGCACCAAGAACATCTGGGCCGCCTTCCCCCGGCGCTGACCGCCCCACCCACCCGCCGCCCTTCCGGCCCGGCTGGTGGCCGAACCGCCCGCGAAGGCCGGAGACGGAGGCGAGATGAGCGAGCGGGAAGCGCTACGCGGGCTGCTGAACCGAGCCCACCACGCCCGCCCGGAGGACCTGCCCCTGCTGGCCCGGCAGGCGGCGGTCGAGCTCGGCGCCACCGACGTGGTCCTCTACCTGGTCGACCACGAGCAGCGGGAACTGCTGCCGATGCGGGACGACGAGACGCCCGAGCGGGACGTGATCGCCGTGGATGGCACGCTCGCCGGCCGGGCGTACGGGTTGATGCGGCCCTTCCCGGCCGAGGGCGAGCCGGGCGCGGCCCGGCTCTGGGTGCCGCTCCTCGACGGCCTGGAGCGGATGGGCGTCGTCGAAGTGATCTCCGCGGAGCCGGTGGCGGAGGAGCACTACTCCAGGTTCGAGACGGCCGCGTCGCTCCTCGCCGAGCTCGTCGTCACCCGGGCGCTCTACAGCGACAGCGTCGAACGGGTCCGCCGGCGGGCGCCGATGCGGCTGGCCGCCGAGATGCTCCGCGCCCAGTTGCCGCCGCTGACCTTCTCCACCGGCCGGATGACCATCAGCGGAGTGCTGGAGCCCAGCTACGACGTCGGCGGCGACGCCTTCGACTACGCGGTCAACGGGGACACCGCCCACCTCGCGCTCTTCGACGCGGTCGGGCACGGCTCGCAGGGCGGCATGCGGGCGGTGATGCTGGCCAGCCTGGCGCTGGCCGCGTACCGCAACGCCCGTCGGAGCGGCATGGACCTGGCCGCCACCTACCACCACATCGACACCACCGTGCGCGGGCACGACCGGCGGGGCATGATCACCGGCGTGCTGGCCGAGCTCGACCAGCGCACCGGCCGGCTGCGGGTGATCTCCGCCGGGCACCCGAGCGGGCTGGTGCTGCGCCGGGGAAAGGTCGCCAGTGTGCTGCCCACCCCCACGGCGCTGCCGGTCACCCTCGGCGACTTGCGGGCCCCGGTGGTGATCGAGGAGGCGCTGGAGCCCGGTGACGACGTGCTCTTCTACACCGACGGGATCATCGAGGCGCGCTCCGTCGAGGGCGAGCCGTTCGGCGTCGACCGGCTGATCGACTTCACCGTGAAGGCGCTCGCCGACGACCTGCCGCTGCCGGAGACCGCCCGGCGCCTGGTGCACGCCATCCTCGCGTACCAGGACGACAAGCTGCGCGACGACGCGACCGTGCTGCTGGTCCGCTGGCAGGGCCCGCCGGACTGAGCCTCAGCGCCCCTGGCTGGTCGCCTGCGCCGGGGTGTCACTCCAGACGGCCTTCGCGCCGGACTCGCCGACCCGGTACACCTGCACCAGGTTGGCCACCCCGATCAGCACGGCCAGCACCGCGACCACCACACCCAGCGCGCCCGGCCGGGACGACCCGGGCTCGCCGGTCGGGCGGGCGGCCCGCCGGTGCAGCCAGAACAGGGCGACCGCGACGGCCAGCAGCGGCAGGGCGAACCAGAGCACCGTGTCGCCGAGTTCGGCGTGCCGGCCCGGGTCGCCGACCCGGCGCTCCAGGCTCTCACCGCTCTCGGTGGCCAGCGGGATCGCCGCGGTGGCCAGCGCCGCCGCCAGCACCACGAGGAGACCGAAGCGTCCCCGCCAGGACGGCCGGACGGCGAGGGCGATCACGCCGAGCGCGGCCAGGGGCAGCAGTACGACCACGGCGTGGACCACGAGCGGGTGCACGGGCAGGCCGTTGACGGTGTCGGGCACGTTCTCTCCTCGGTGTCGGTCCTTCTCCGCGGCCACCGTGCCCACCGTTCCTTGCGAATTTCTTGCGCCTCCCTCAGGCGGACGGCAGCACCAGCGTGAACGTCGCGCCCTCGCCCGGCGCCCCGGCCACCTCGACCGATCCGTGGTGCGCCCGCGCGACGTGCTGCACCAACGCGAGGCCCAGCCCGAAGCGGCGGCCGGCACCGGAGCGCCCGTGCGCGAAACGGTCGAAGAGCCGGTCCGTGTCGGCCGGGTCCAGCCCCACCCCGTCGTCGGCCACCTCGGCCCGCACCCGGCCGCCCTCGGCGCGCACGCTGACCCGTACGTGGCCGCCGGCGGGGACGTGGCCGACCGCGTTGTCCACCAGGGCGGTCACCGCCCGTCGCAGCGCGGTACGCGTCCCACGCACCTCGGCCGGCCCGTCGACGGCCAGCACCAGCTCGACCTGCCGCCCCCGCGTGTACAGGGACATGCTGGTCACCACCTCGCGGGCGATCCCGGCCAGGTCCACCACGGTCTCCGGGAGCGGCTGGTGCTCGGCCGCCGCCGAGACGAGCAGATCCTCCACCACCTCGCCGAGGGCCCGGGTCTCGGTCACCAGCTGGTCCAGCTGGTCGGTGAGCCGCCCCGCCGGCTCGGTACGCCCCTTCCGGGCCAGCAGCTGCGCCCGGGTGTGCAGCACGGTCAGCGGGGTGCGCAGCTCGTGCGAGGCGTCGGCGACGAAGCGGCGCTGCAGGGTCAGCGCGGCGGCCAGCGGGGCCACCGCCCGACGGGCCAGCAACGCGGCCGCCACCAGCGCGCCGGCCAGCCCGGCCAGCTCGGTCAGGAGCAGCACGCCGACCAGCTGGTCGCGTTCCCGGCGCAGCGGTCGCAGATCGGCGGCCACGGCCCATCGGCTGCCGTCGGGGTGCCGCCCGACGAGCACCCGGACCGGCCGGTCGTCACCCGCCGTGGCGTCGAACCGGCCGGGCGGCCGGCCCAGTGCCGGCACGAGCACCGCGGCCAGGGCCCCGGGGGCGCCCGGGGTCAGCTCGGTGCCGCCGCCCGGCCGTTCCCGGGCCAGATACTGGCCGGGCGGCGGGTCGTCGACGTCCTCCGCCGCGACGAGGACCTGGCCCAGCTCGTCGTCGAGGGCCTGGGACTGCTGACGGCTGGTCAGCACGAACATCAACGCGCCGACCAGCAGCAGGACGACGCCGATCGCGCCGGCGGTCTGGGCGACGCTGCGCCGGCGGGCCCGGATCAGCCGCGTCTCGTCCACCGGCGTCAGGCCGTACCGAGCCGGTAGCCGAGCCCGTGCACCGTACGGACGGTGTCCCGGCCGAGCTTGCGGCGCAGGTGGTGGACGCAGGCGTCGACGGTGCCCGGCGCGTCGGCACCGGTGAACGCGGCCCGGAGCAGCTCCTCGCGGGTGAACACCCGGGTGGGCCGCCCGGCCAGCGCGCGCAGCACCGCGAACTCGCGGGCCGAGAGCGGGATCTCGTCGGCGCCGTCGAGCACCCGGCGGTTGGTCACGTCGAGGCGGCGGCTGCCCAGCGGCAGCCAGTGCGCGGCGTCGGGGTGGCGCCGGCGCAGGGCGCGCAGCCGGGCCAGCAGCTCGGGCACCTCGAACGGCTTGACCAGGTAGTCCTCCGCGCCGGCGTCGAGGCCGGCCACCCGGTCGTCGACGCCGCCCCGGGCGGTGAGCAGGAGAATCGGACAGCCCACCCCGTGCTCGCGCAGCCGGACCACGAGGTCCAGCCCGTCCAGGGCGGGCAGCCCCCGGTCGACCACCATCAGCTGGTAGTCCCGGGTCAGCCCCTGGTGCAGGCCGCGGTGCCCGTCGCCGACCACGTCCACGGCGTAGCCCTCCTCGTGCAGGAGGTCGGCGAGCAGTCCGGCCAGCGCGGGATCGTCCTCGACCAGCAGGAGGCGGGGCGGGGTGCTCTCCACCCGGCCAGTATTCACCCGGCGGCGGCCGCCGCCGCCGATCCGGGGCCCCGGGGGTGACGCGCGCCCCGGATTGGCGTACGCCGGTGGCGGGTACGGAACTGGCCAGCAACCACACCGGGAACGCCGCCGGCCTCCCGCGTAGCCAGTGGGGAGGAGATGCCGTGCCGCACGACAGCCAGTTGGACACCCCTCCCGCACCGGGTGCTGAGCCGACGCTCACCTTCACCGGCCAGGTGACCCGGATCGATCCGCTCGCCGTCCGGTTGTCCCGGCTCGCCCGGGAGCTGCAGTCGGCCGGCACGGTCGAGGAGACCCTGGAGGCCGTCGCCCGGGCCGCCGCCGACACCGTGCCGGGCGCCCGGCACGCCGGCATCACCGAGCCGGCCGGACGGCGCGGCTGGCGGACCACCGCGGCCACCGACGACCTGGTACGCCAGGTGGACGACGCCCAGTACGCGACCGGTCAGGGCCCCTGCCTCACCGCCCTGGCGGCGGAGCGGCTCGTCCACCTGCCCGACACCGGCGTCGGCGGCCGGTGGCCGGAGTTCAACCCCCGGGCGTCCGGCCTCGGTGTGGGCAGCATGATGTCGGTCCGGCTCTACCTGGCCCGGGACAGCTTCGGCGCGCTGAACATGTACGCCCCGATGCCGCACGCGTTCGACGCCGAGTCGGAAGGGATCGGGCTGCTGCTCGCCACCCATGCCGCCGTCGCGATCGGCGACGCGCGCCGGGTCGCCCAGCTCAACCGGGCACTGGACGTGCGGGACCTGATCGGCCAGGCCAAGGGGATCCTGATGGAACGGCACCGGCTCACCGGCGAGCAGGCGTTCGGGCGGCTGGTGGCTGCGAGCCAGCGGTGCAACGTGAAGCTGGTCGAGGTGGCCCACCGGCTGGTGGAGACCGGGGAGCTGCCGGCGTCCGGGTGAGGCGGGTCAGCCGACGCCGAGCAGGGCGGTCACGCCGGTGATCTCCAGGACCCGCAGGACGCCCGGCCGCGGATTGGTCACGATCAGCGGGCAGTCCTGCCCGGCCGCGCGGGCGTGGGCGTTGAGCAGGACGAGGATGCCGGAGGAGTCGAGGAACCGGACCTCGTCGAGGTCCACCTCGACGACGGTGCCGGTGAGCCCGTCGAGAGCGGAGTTCAGGCCGTCCCGGAACTCTCCGGCGGTGGCCAGGTCGACCTCGCCGGCGACCCGCACCCGCAGCCGCCCGGCGTCCACTCGGACCGGGGTGACCTGGAGACCTGTCGTCGACGAGGGTTGAAGGTGCGGTCCTTCCGCGTGCACTTCGCTGCTCCCTGCGTCGGCCGGCCTCGTTCCCTCGTAGCAGAAGGCGGAGATCGGCTCGGGCCAGCCTAACGACACTCGCGGTGAAACGCACCTACGGTCCCCGGTCAGCCCTCCGGGGGGATCGGATCGTCGTACTCGCCGGGCGGGCCGGCGTGCGGCGCGCCGTCCACCTGCGGCCAGGCGTTGGGCAGGCAGCCGTGCAGGCCGAGGGTCTGCTGCTGCATCACCGGCGCCGGGCCGCCCGCCGTCGGGCAGCGCTCGTGACCCCGGCCGAGCCGGTGCCCCACCTCGTGGTTGAGCACGTACGACCGGTAGGTGGCCAGGTCGCCGCCGAAGCCGGGCACCCCGCGCGCCCAGCGGGCCACGTTGACCACCACCCGGTCGCCGTTGCGGCAGGACGTGTAGTGGTCGGCGGGGTCGCCGCACAGCTCGCCCCGGGTGACCGGGGTGGTCAGCATCACGGTGAAGTCGGCCGGGGTGTCCGGGCCGACCCGTTGCAGCCGCCACCGGCCGTCGGCCGTCCAGCCCCGCCGGTCGGCCAGCACCACGGCGACCTCCCGGCCGAACCGTTCCACGTCCACGTCGTCGATGCCGCCCTCCACCGCCACCCGGTAGCGCAGCAGCTCCCCCTCCTGGCCGGCCACCCTGCCGGTGGCGGTGGCGGTCCGCCAGGTGCCCGTACCCCGCTCGGGGTAGCGCAGCGCCGGCGGGGCGGGAGGGGCCGACGGCCCGCCGGGGACGGTGGTGGGCGCGGCCGGCCCGGCGGCCGCCGCCGGGCGGCCCTTCGCCGGGTCGCGGCGGATGTCGCCGATCAGGTCTTGGACGAGGTCGCCGCCGCCCCGGCGGGCGGCCCAGGCGCCACCGGCCGCGAGCGCGACGACCAGCACCACCGTCACGGCAAGCCCGCCGGCCCGGCGGCGCCCCCGGTGCCGGCCCCGCTCGGCCGCCCCGCTCACGGTCAGGCTCGCCACTCTCGCCTCCGTCCCGGTCGGTCACTGCGGACAGGAGTACGGGGGCGGAGCCCGCGCGGATGAGTGATCCGGGCACCGATTCCCCACCCGGTACCGTTGGCCGGTAGACACTCCCGACGATCCGGACACCTGCCGGCCGTCATCCCTCTCGGAAGGACCACCCGTGCCGGACGCCGACGCCCTCATCGCCGCCGCGGTCGCGGCGGTGCGCGGCACCGACGTACGTGACGCGGAGCGGAAGCTGGACCGCCTCGTGGTCGGCACCGGCGCCACGGACGGCGCGGCGGCGGTGGACGCCGCCCTGCTCGGTCGCCTGGTCGCCGCCCTGTCCCGGCTCTGGCCGCGCGGCTGGCAGCCGGTCGACGTGGCCCGGATCGTGTCCCGCCGCCTCGGCCCGCGCGCCGGCCGGCTCGTGGTGGACGCGCTCGCCGCCCAGCGTCGCGCGCAGACCGGCGAGGTGCCGCAGTGGTGGGCGGAACAGCTCGACAGCCTCGACGCCCGGATCTGGTGGGACGACGACGCCGGCTGGCTGGCCCGCTGGGCGGCCCGGGAGGGTGAGGACCGGATCACCGCGCTGCGCGACGCGGTCGAGGTGCTGGCGCTGCTCGCCGGCCTGCCCCCGATCGCGGTGCTGCGCCCGCCGCCCGGCAGTGGCGCGGCGTTGGCGGTCCGGAGCGGGCCCGCCGGGCGGAGCGGGTCGCGGATGCTGGACCGGGTCCGGGCGTTGCTGGCCAAGGCCGAGTCCACCACCTTCCCCGCCGAGGCGGAGGCGCTCACCGGCAAGGCACAGGAACTCATCGCCCGGCACAGCCTCGACCGGGCGCTGGTCGAGGCGAGCGCCGAACGCCCCGACCAGCCCGGCGGGGTCCGGCTCGGCACCGAGGCCCCGTACGCGGGGGCCAAGGCGCTGCTGGTGCAGGAGGTGGCGGCGGCGAACCGGTGCGAGGCGGTCTGGTCCGACGACCTCGGCTTCGCCACCGTGCTCGGCTTCGCGGGCGACCTGGAGGCGGTCGAGCTGCTCTACACCTCGCTGCTGCTCCAGGCCACCACCGCCATGCTGCGCGGCCGAAGCGAGCGGAAGGCGGCGGGCCGGCGCACCAAGGCGTACGACGAGTCGTTCCTCAACGCGTTCGCGCTGCGGATCGGCGAGCGGCTGCGGTCCGCGACCGAGGAGGCGAACCGGCAGGCCGCTGAGGCCGCCGGGCCGGAGCGCCTGCTCCCCGTGCTGGCCGCCCGCTCCGACGCGGTCCGCGAGCGGATGGACACCCTCTTCCCCGGGCTCACCCGGGCCCGGCTGACCGTCCGGGACGCCGAGGGCTGGCACTCCGGCACCTCCGCCGCCGACCGGGCCTCGCTCCAGGCGGGTGGGCGGCCGGCGCGGCCCGTCACCGGCCGGCGCTGAATCTGGGGGAAGATCCTCCGGTGGGGCTGTCGGATCCGCGGCGCCGGCGCCGATCCCCTCTTGAGAGGCCACGCCGTGGCCCGACCCGAGGAGCACCGTCGTGAAGTACATGTTGCTGATCTGGAACCGCCCCGGCTTCGTCGAGGGGCTCAGCGAGCAGGAGCGCACCGCCCTCTTCGGCGAGGTCGACGAGATCATGGCGGAGCTGACCGCGTCCGGGGAACTGGTCGGCGGCGAGGCGCTGGCCGACCCGGCGCAGACCCGGACGGTCCGGCTGGCCGGCGACCGGACGGAGGTCACCGACGGGCCGTTCCTGGAGAGCAAGGAGCAGTTCGCCGGCTACCTGACCGTCGACTGCGACAGCCCGGAGCGGGCCGCCGAGATCGCCGCCCGCTGGCCCGACGTCCGGATGGGCTTCGGCGTGCTGGAGGTGCGGCCGATGATGGAGCAGGCCGGGACCGAGATGTGACCAGCCGGGCGGTCGAGGACCTGCTGCGCGCCCTGGCGCCGCAGGTCCTCGGCACCCTGGTCCGCCGGCACGGCAACTTCTCCGCCTGCGAGGACGCGGTGCAGGAGGCGCTGCTCGCGGCGGCCACCCGCTGGCCGGAGCAGGGCGTGCCGGAGCACCCGCGCGGCTGGTTGCTCACCGTCGCGGGCCGACGGCTGACCGACGAGTGGCGCAGCGAGCGGGCCCGCCGGGAGCGCGAGGCCGCGGTGGCGCTCCGCGAGCCGGCGTACGCCACGGTGGCCCCGCCCGCCGACGACGCACCGTCCGGGCAGGACGACAGCCTCACCCTGCTGCTGCTCTGCTGCCATCCGGCGCTGGGCCGGTCCGCGCAGGTGGCGCTGACCCTGCGGGCGGTGGGTGGGCTGAGCACCGCGCAGATCGCCGCGGCGCACCTGGTGCCGGAGCCGACGATGAGCCAGCGGATCCGCCGCGCCAAGCAGCGGATCGAGGCGGCCGGGGCACGCTTCGCGCTGCCCTCGCCGGCCGAGCGGGACGAGCGGCTGCGCGCGGTGCTCCAGGTGCTCTACCTGATCTTCAACGAGGGCTACACCGCGTCGAGCGGCACCCAGCTGCACCGGGCCGAGCTGACCGGCGAGGCGATCCGGCTGACCCGGCAGCTGCGCCGGGCACTGCCCGGCGACGGCGAGGTGGCCGGACTGCTCGCGCTGATGCTCCTCACCGACGCCCACCGGGCGGCGCGGACCGGGCCGAACGGGGAGCTGGTCCCGCTGGCCGAGCAGGACCGCGGCCGGTGGGACCGGGCGGCGATCGACGAGGGGGTGGCCCTGGTGACAGAGGCGCTGACCTGGTCGCCGCCGGGGCCGTACCAGCTCCAGGCGGCGATCGCCGCGGTGCATGCCGAGGCGCCGTCGACGGCGGAGACCGACTGGCCGCAGATCGTCGCGCTCTACCGGGTGCTCGCCGCGGTCGCGCCGAACCCGGTGGTCACCCTCAACCAGGCCGCCGCGGTGGCCATGGTGGACGGTCCCCGCGCCGGGCTCGCCCTGCTCGCCCCGCTGGACGCGGACGAACGGGTCGCCGGCCACCACCGGCTGGCCGCCGTCCGGGCCCACCTGCTGGAGCTGGCCGGGGAGACGGACGCGGCGCGGGAGGCGTACCGGGAGGCCGCCCGGCGTACCACCAGCGTGCCCGAGCGGCGGTACCTGGAACTGCGGGCCGCCCGGCTCGGTGCCGGCCGATGAGTTTCGGCGCCGCCGGGAGTCCACCCGGCATGGGAACAGTGAGCTGTCAGATCTCGATGTCGTTGGACGGGTACGTGGCCGGGCCGGAGCAGAGCCTCCAGGACCCGCTGGGCCGGGGCGGGCTGCGCCTGCACGAGTGGTTCTTCAAGGTGGACAGTTGGCGGGACCGGCACGGGCTGCCCGGCGGGGAGCGGAACGTCGACGCCGAGGTGGTCGACGAGATGACCCGGGACATCGGGGCGTACGTGATGGGCCGCGGGATGTTCGGCGGCGGTGACGGGCCGTGGGACCTGGACTGGACCGGCTGGTGGGGTGACGAACCGCCGTGGCGGACGCCGGTCTTCGTGCTCACCCACCATCCGCGCGAGCCGCTGGCCATGCGGGGCGGGACGGAGTTCCGCTTCGTCACCCACGGGGTGGAGTCGGCGCTGCGGCAGGCTCGGGAGGTGGCCGGCGACAAGGCAGTGTCGGTGGCCGGCGGGGCCAGCACGGTGCGGCAGTTCCTCGCCGCCGGGCTGTTGGACACCCTCCAGCTGCACATCGTGCCGATCATGCTCGGCTCGGGAAGGCGCCTCTTCGAGGAGGTGGGCGATCCGCGGCTGGAGCAGGTCTCGGTGGTCGCCGGCCCGACCGTCACGCACGTGACGTACCGGGTGCTCCGCCCCAGCGGCGACGGGCCGGTCAGACCCGGCAGTCGCGGCTGAGCTGCTGCGGGATGGCGACGAAGCTGGTCGCCATCCACGTCGCCGGGCTGGTCGCCTCGGCGCCCGCGTCGATCCGCTCGGCGGCCGTGGTCACCAGCTTCCTGATCCGCGGGTCCCGGGCCCGGGCGGCCTGGTCGCGGATGTCGTCGGCGAGCCGGGCCAGAGTGCCCTTGAGCTGGCCGTTGAGCTGCTCGGGGGTGAGCTGTCGGGCGTTCGCCGCCGCCGAGTCGTCGGCGATCCGCCGGCTGCCGTCGATGATCAGCTGATCGACGGCCCGGCAGACCGAGGCGGTGTTCGCCGCGCTCGCGGTGGACGGGGAGGCGCTGACGGTCGGCGCGGCGCTGGCGCTGACGGTGGGGGTGCCGCCGGCGCTGGCGGGGGCGCTCTGCGGCTGGTCGTTCCCGGTGCTCTGGCAGCCGGCCGCGAGGGCGGCGAGGGTCACCAGGGCGAGCGTGCTGGCGGAGCTGCGGAACATCGGTTCCCCGTTCGGTGGTCGGCCGTCCGGCGGGGACGGCGTTTGTCGGCGTGGAGCGAGGCCCGGTCGTCCCGCCGCGAACCTGGGTCCTGACGGGGCGTCGTCGGGGGCAACGAGCCCGGCGGTTCGCCGGACGCGGTGCCGGGCGGCCCAGCAACCCGGGCTGATCACTCTCCGCTGTCTCCGGCGCCGGGCGACAGCCGGGCGGGTGCGGCGGGACGGGGTGACCGGCCGGGCGCACGCCACGCCGGGCCGACGTGATGTCGGCCCGGCGTGGCGGAAAGACGTAGGTCAGCTCTTGAAGGCGTCCTTGATCTTCTCGCCGGCCTGCTTCAGGTTCGACTTGGCCTGGTCGTTACGACCCTCGGCCTCGAGGCGCTCGTCGTCGGTCGCCCGACCGAGGCCTTCCTTGACCTTGCCGGCGGTGTTCTCGGACGCGTTGTCGATCTTGTCGTCGATGCCCATGCGAACCTCCAGATAGCAGTTCCTCCGACGCCCCGGATGTACCCCCGTGCCCGATCAGGGAAACACCACCTTCGCCCACCGATCACCGAACGTGATCAGCGGAGGGTCAGGCGACCGGGCGGAACCGGCGCAGCCGCAGGCTGTTCGCCACCACGAAGACCGACGAGAAGGCCATCGCCGCCCCGGCGATCATCGGGTTGAGCAACCCGCCCGCGGCCAGCGGAAGGGCGGCCACGTTGTAGGCGAAGGCCCAGAACAGGTTGCCCTTGATGATGCGCAGCGTCCGCCGGGAGAGCCGGATCGCGTCGACCGTCGCGGTCAGGTCGCCCCGGACCAGGGTCAGGTCGGACGCCTCGATGGCCACGTCGGTGCCGGTGCCCATGGCCAGGCCCAGGTCGGCCTGGGCGAGGGCGGCGGCGTCGTTGACCCCGTCGCCGACCATGGCCACGGTCCGCCCCTCGGCCTGGAGCCGCTTGATCACGTCCACCTTGTCGGCGGGCAGCACCTCGGCGATCACCTGGTCGATGCCCACCTCGGTGGCGACCGCCTCCGCCACGGTGGCGTTGTCGCCGGTGAGCAGCACCGGGGTCAGGCCCAGCCCGCGCAGCCCGGCGATCGCCGCCCGGCTGGTCGGCTTGACCACGTCGGCGACCGCGAGGACGCCCCGGGCCCGACCGTCCCAACCGGCCACCACCGCCGTCCGGCCGGCGGCCTCCGCGCCGCTCGCCGCCCGCGCGACCTCCTCGGGTACGTCGAGACCCCGCTCCCGCAGCAACCGGAGCCGACCGACGACCACCTCGCGGCCCTCCACGGTGCCGGCGACGCCGAGCCCCTCGACGTTGCCGAAGCCGGTGACCGGGGGCAACTCCCCCGCCTCGGCCGCCCCGGCGGCGACGGCCCGGGCGATCGGGTGCTCGGAGCCGGCCTCCAGCGCCCCGGCCAGCCGGAGCAGCTCGGCGCCGTCCCCGCCGACGGCGGGAAGCACGTCGACCAGGGTCATCCGGCCGGTGGTGACGGTGCCGGTCTTGTCCAGCACCACAGTGTCGACCTGGCGGGTGGACTCCAGGACCTCCGGCCCCTTGATCAGGATGCCGAGCTGGGCGCCGCGACCGGTACCGACCAGCAGGGCGGTCGGGGTGGCCAGGCCGAGCGCGCAGGGGCAGGCGATGATCAGTACGGCCACCGCGGCGGTGAACGCGGCGGTCGGGCCGGCCCCGCTCCCCAGCCACCAGCCGAGGGTGCCCACCGCCAGGGCGATCACGATCGGGACGAAGACGCCGGAGATCCGGTCGGCGAGCCGCTGCACGGCCGCCTTGCCGGTCTGCGCCTCCTCGACCAGCTTCGCCATCTGGGCGAGCTGGGTGTCCGCCCCGACCCGGGTGGCGGTGACCACCAGCCGACCGCCGGCGTTCACGGTCGCGCCGACCACGGCGTCGCCCGGCCCGACCTCGACCGGTACCGACTCGCCGGTGAGCATGCTGGCGTCCACCGCCGAGGTGCCCTCGTCGATCACGCCGTCGGTGGCGATCTTCTCGCCCGGGCGGACCACGAACCGGTCCCCCACGGCGAGCTGGTCGACCGGGATCCGGACCTCCCCGCCGCCGCGCAGCACCGCCACGTCCTTCGCGCCCAGTTCCAGCAGGGCACGCAGGGCGGCGCCGGCGGTCCGCTTGGCGCGGGCCTCGAAGTAGCGGCCGGCCAGGATGAACACGGTGACCCCGGCCGCCGCCTCCAGGTAGATGTTGCCGGCGCCGTCGGTACGGGTGATGTCGAAACGGAACGGGTGGGTCATGCCGGGCATCCCGGCGTCGCCGAGGAAGAGCGCCCAGAGCGACCAGCCGAAGGCGGCCAGGGTGCCGAGCGAGACCAGGGTGTCCATGGTCGCCGCACCGTGCCGCAGGTTGGTCCAGGCGGCCCGGTGGAACGGCAGGCCGCCGTAGCAGACGACCGGGGCGGCCAGGGTCAGCGACAGCCACTGCCAGTAGGTGAACTGCCAGGCCGGGACCATGGCCAGCAGGATCACCGGGACGGCCAGCGCGACCGACACCCACAGCCGGGTACGCAGGCCGCGCAGCTCGTCCACCGGCTCGCCGGCCGGCTGCGCCCCGGCCGCGGCGGGCGGGGGCGGCAGGACGGCCGTGTAGCCGGTCTTCTCCACCGTGGCGATCAGCTCGTCCGGGGTGACCTCGTCGGCGTACCGGACGGTGGCCTTCTCGGTGGCGTAGTTGACCGTCGCGGTCACGCCCTCCATCCGGTTGAGCTTCTTCTCGATCCGGGCGGCGCAGGACGCGCAGGTCATCCCGCCGATGGCGAGTTCGATCTGGTTCGGGGCGATCGGCAACGACTTGGCGGTCGAGGTCATCGCGTCACCTCCTGACCGGCCACCACGGTGAACTCGGCGGTGTGCACCGCGCCGCCGTGGCGGAAGTCCAGGTAGAGCCGGTAGGTGCCGGCGGACGGCACCTCGGCGGAGAAGGTCACCGCCGGCCCGGCCGGGGTCCGCCCGTCGCCGGGCGCGCCCTCCGGGTGCACGTGCAGGTACGCCAGGTCGCCCTGGCGCAACGCCACCAGGTGCCCGTACGCGCCGAGGTAGGGCTCCAGGTCGGTGACGGGCCGGCCGTCCCGGCTGACGGTCAGGGTGAGCGGGCTGCTGCGCCCGGGCTGTGCGGCGCCGGCCAGGGTGACCGTGTAGCCGTCGACGGTGGTGCTGGTCGCCGGGGCCGGCAGCGGCCGGGCCTCGACCGGGCCGGGGACGGTCACGTCGACCCCGAGGGTGAGCGGCTCCCCGCCCGACGGGGTGAAGTCGGCGAAGGCCCGCCAGACGCCCGGCCCGGCCAGTGGGGAGTCGACCCGCCAGGTGCCGTCCGCGCCCAGCTCGGGGTGGACGTGCCGGAAGCCGGAGAGGTCGCGGCGGGCGACGATCAGGTGCATCCGCTTGTCGTGCGCCACGTCGTAGCGGGTGACCGGCGCGCCGTCCGGGCCGGTGACCCGGAAGGCGAACTGGCCGGTCGGGGCGACCAGCGGTTGCAGGGTGTAACCACGGTCGGAGACGAGCAGGCCGCCGGGCAGGCCGACGTCGGCCGCGCCGTCGTGGCCGCCCTGGGGATCGGCGCCGTGGGAGTCGGTGGCGTGGGAGTCGGTGGCGGAGTGGGAGTCGCCGGTGGCGGAATCGTGGCGCGTCTCGGCCGCCGGGGTGACGGGGCCGGCCAGCTGGCCGGCCCCGTACGCCGTGCCGAACACCGCCGCGAGGCCGAGCGCGAAGCCGCTCAGCTTGGTCGCCGTGTTCATCGTGGTACCTCGGTTCTCGGGTCGGTGACCCGTCACGCCTCGACGAGGTCGTACCCGGCCTCGTCGACCGCGGCGCGCACGGAGTCGGTGTCCAACGGGCTCTCGCTGCTGACGGTGACCCGGCCGGTGGCCAGGTCGACCTGGACGTCCTTGACGCCCTCGATCGCGCCCACCTCGGTGCTCACCGAGTTGACGCAGTGCCCGCAGGTCATGCCCTGCACCTGGTACGTGGTGGTGACCATGGCAGTTCTCCTCTCCCTGAAGCCGATGCTATACCCCCCAGGGGTAGCTCGCCAGTGACAGTAGCATACCCCCTAGGGGTAAGCTATCCTTGTCGCCATGACCACACCGAGCACCCCGACCCGGGGCTACACCGCCAGCAAGGACCAGCTGCTCGCGCGGCTGCGCCGCGTCGAGGGGCAGGTCCGCGGCATCGAGAAGATGGTCGAGGACGACCGCTACTGCATCGACGTGCTCACCCAGATCTCGGCCATCCAGGCCGCCCTGGACAAGGTCGGCCTGGGCCTGCTCGACGGACATGCCCGGCACTGCATGCGCGAGGGCGCCGCGGAGGGCCGCGCCGACGAGATGGCCGGCGAGATGATGGCCGCCGTCGGCCGCCTGATGAAGCGCGGCTGACCGGTCGGGGGCACCCGGCGGTGCCCCCGACCGGGCGCTCAGAGCCGGGCGAGGATCTTGTTCATCGTCTCGATCTCGCCCTGCTGGGCGGCGACGATCTGCTGGGCCATGGACTTCGCGTCGGCGTTGACGCCGTTCGCGATCTCCTCCTTCGCCATGGTGATCGCCCCCTGGTGGTGAGCGATCATCATGGTCAGGAACTGACGGTCGAACTCCTGACCGGAGGCGGCCGCCAGCTTCGCCATGTCGGCGTCCGACATCATCCCGGGCATGCCGTGGTCCATGCCCGGCAGGTGCCCGCCCGCCGGGCTCGCCGACGGGACCGGACGCCCCCAGGCCGTGAGCCAGCCGGTCATCGTGGCGATCTCCGGCGCCTGGGCGGCCTTGATCTGCGCCGCGAGCTGCTTGACCTCGGGGTCCTGCGCCCGGGTCCCGGCCAGCTCCGACATCTGCACCGCCTGCTGGTGGTGCGGGATCATCATCTGGGCGAACATCGCGTCGGCGTCGCCGAAGCCGGCGGACGCGCTCGCCGACGGGGCGCCGGTGGCGCCCGTCCCCGGCATGTCGTGGCCGGAACCGGCCTGGTGGTCGTCGCCGCCGCAGGCGGCCAGGGCGAGAGCGGCGGTCAGGGTGACGCCGGCCAGAGCGGCACGGCGCGCGTTGGTACGGGTGAACACGATCAGGTCCTTTCGGTGTGGACAGCTACGCAACGGACGGCGGACGCGGTACAGCCGCGTCGGGCCCTCCTACGTGCGCAGCACCGACACCGTGGCGAGCCGGAGCCCGAGCGGGCGGCCCGGCGGGGCGCGCGGCCCCGGCGAGGGCCGGGACGGGCCGCGGTCCCCGACGGCGGGCCGGGTCCAGCCGAGCAGCAGCGCCGCCAGCAGCAGCGTGACCGCGAGAGCGCCGATCACCGCCAGGCAGACGGTCCACAGGTGCGGGTGACCGCCGGCGTCACCGGCCGGCGACGCCACCGCCCCGGCGCAGTGGTCACCGGCGCAGCCGCCGACCGCAGCCGCGCCCTCGGCGTGCGCGCCGCGGCCGACCAGGTGGGCCTCATCGGCGTGCGCGCCGTGGGCCAGCGGGTATGCCTGATCGGCGTGCGCGCCGTAAACGAACGGGTAGGCCCCATCGGCGTGCGTGCCGTGGGCCATCGGGTGGGCGCCCTCGGCGTGCGCGCCGTGGCCGATGGTGTGCATGGCGGCCAGGCCGAGCAGGGTGCAGGCGAGCAGCAGCAGCCGGGCCCACCACCCGGTCTCCGCCAGCTTCGCCGTCCGCACCCCACCACGCTAGCCGAACCCTCGTCCGGCAGCGGCCGACCCGGACGGGACCGGTCCGAGTCGAGCCACCCGCGACGGTCCTGGCTACCATTCGGCGACGATGACCCGCCGCCCACCGCCACCGTCGCCCCGCGCACCGCGCCGGGGCGGGCGCCCGTGGGCGGCATCAAGCGGCTGGGCGCGCCGCCGCTCGCGGTACGTGACGACGCCGGCACGCCGGGAGACACTCCGGTACGTGTCCCGGCGCGCGGGTCCCGCCGGTGAACCGACCGGCTGACTGACACGTACCCCGCCCCGGACCGTCAGGAGACTCGCCATGGGCGCCGACCACACCCGTCCCGCTCCGTCCACCCCACCCCGGGTGCGACGGATCCTCGTCGCGACGGTGGTACCGCTCTTCGTCATCACGGTCGTCGCCGCGCTGGCGCTCTGGCCACGGGACGTCCGGGAGCAGGACCGGGGCGGTGACGTGCCGCGCTCCCACGGCACGGTGACCCGGGTGGTGAGCGAGCCGTGCCCACCGACCCCGGAGGTCCCCGAGGGGACGCCGGGGATGGCCACCGGGCCGTGCGGCACGGTGACCGTCAGCGTCGAGCAGGGCCCGGACGCCGGGAAACGGGTCCAGACCCCGATGCCGGCCGGGCCGGGGGCCCCCACGGTGGCGGTCGGCGACGAGATCGTGCTGGTCAAGCTCACCGATCCGGCGGACCCGACGGCCAGCAGCTACAACATCGCCGAGCACCAGCGGGGCAAGCCACTGCTCTGGCTGGTGGCGCTCTTCGCGGCGGCGATCGTGGCGTTCGGCCGGCTGCGCGGGCTGGCGGCGCTGGCCGGCCTGGCCGCCAGCTTCGCGATCCTGCTGGCCTTCGTCGTCCCCGGCATCTCGGCGGGCGGTTCACCACTGCTGATCGCGATCACCGGCTCCGCACTGATCATGTTCGTGGTGCTGTACCTGACCCACGGGATCACCGCGCAGACCTCGGTCGCGGTGCTCGGCACGCTGGGCAGCCTGGTGCTGACCGGCGTGCTCGGCAGCCTGGCCACCGCCGCCACCCACCTGACCGGGTTCGGCAGCGAGGAGGCCACCACGCTGTCGATGTACCAGCGCGACGTGGACCTGCACGGCCTGCTCCTCGCCGGCATCATCATCGGTTCACTGGGCGTGCTGGACGACGTCACCGTCACCCAGGCGGCCACCGTGACCGAGCTGGCCCACGCCAACCCGGGGTTGTCCCGGTTGCAGCTCTACCGGGCGGCCACCCGCGTCGGTCGGGCGCACATCGCCTCCACGGTCAACACCATCGTGCTGGCGTACGCCGGCGCCTCGCTGCCGCTGCTGCTCCTGCTGACCGTGGACAGCCGGTCGGTGAGCGAGATCCTCACCAGCGAGTTCCTGGCTCAGGAGATCGTCCGCAGCGCGGTGGCGACGCTCGGCCTGGTGGCCGCCGTACCGCTGACCACCGGCCTGGCCGCGCTGGTCACCACCGCCGGCCGCGGGCCCGCCGGGGACACCGCGCCGGCGAGTGGCCCGGCGCCCACCCCTCGTCCCCCGGCCGACCGTGACTCCGCGCTCGAGGCGCTGAGCGCGCCACGGCACGCCGGCCCGTCCACCCCGGCCCCGGCTCGGTGGCCCGACCCGGAAAGGAGCACGGACACCGCATGGTGAGACTCCGCTGCGTGACCGACGACGACCCCCCGGCTGATAACCGCGTCACTGGTCACGGAACGCCATTGCGAAATAACGCTTTTAGTCGGGTTCTGGACGTAGATCCCCAGCACTCCTCTCGGGTAACCTCGCTGCCGGTCACCGCCGAAGGCGCGCACCGGCGCCTGCGGGACCACCGCCCAATCGCCGCAAGGCGAGCCGGGGAACCAGGTACCTGGGGTGCATCCGCGACAGCGGTAGGGGCCACTTCCGTCCCGAACCCGTCAGCTAACCCGGTCGGCGGTCGACGGAAGGGAACACTGTGACGGCACCCCTGCGCCGCTGGTTGACACCGGTGGTGGCCGTGCTCGCCGCCCTGGCCATCCTCGCCGGGCCGGCCGCCCCCGCGCTGGCCGCGCCCTCGACCCCGACCCCGTCGGGGCACGAGGAGGACGACGAGCCGAAGTTGCTGACCGACGTGATCGAGCTGCGCAACCGCGAGTACGCCAAGGCGAAGTCGCAGCTGGAGAAGTCGAAGAAGCGCCAACTCCAGCTCGCGCTCGAGGTGCGCCGGGCCGAGGACGAGCTGACGGCGCTGCGGCCGCAGGTGAGCCAGATCGCCGCGCAGTCCTACCGGACCGGCCGGATCGGCGCGGTCGCGATGCTGCTGGAGAGTGACGCTCCGGACTCGTTCGTCAAGCGCGCGTCCGCGCTGGACGAGCTGAACATGGTCAACGCCGAGAAGCTCAGCAGGGTCACCGCCGCCAGGAATCGTGCCCAGCAGGCCAAGCTGGCGCTCGACGGTGAGGTGCGCGTGCAGCAGAGGCTCGCCAACGCCATGGCCCGGGAGAGCCAGGAGGCGGAGAAGGCACTGGCGCTGGTCGGTGGCGAGGGCTTCACCGGCGGCCTGGTCGACGCAAAGTCGCCGGTGGCCCGGATCGGGCCGGGCCGGACGTCGGACGGCGGCTGGCTGCCCGAGTCGCGCACGGCGAACGACCCGACCACGTCGGGCATGATCACGCCGCGCACCCTGCACGCCTACAACGAGGTCCGCCGGGCGGGCTTCAAGCGGTTCGCCGGCTGCTACCGGCCGGGCGGGCCGTGGGAGCACCCCAAGGGCCGGGCCTGTGACTGGTCGTTGCAGAACAGCGGGTTCGCCCCCTGGCACAACAACGACACCCGGATGTACGGCAACAACCTCGCCGCGTTCCTGATCCGCAACGCGGACCGGCTCGGGATCTACTACGTCATCTGGAACCGGCAGATCTGGTTCCCGGCGACCGGGTGGAGGTCGTACAGCGGGCCGTCGAACCACACCGACCACGTGCACATGTCGCTGCTGTAGGCGCAGGTGTCACCGAGGGCCGTCCCGCCGGGTGCGGGGCGGCCCTCGTCGCGTACTCCGGGTCGGTCAGTGGGCGACGGCGGCCGCGCGGCCGCCGCGGCCGGTCTGGGCGGGTGCCGTGGCGGCCGGCACCGCGGCCACCGTGCGCACCTCGCCCGCGGACAGCCGGTACGACATGCCGACCACCGCGCACCGCCCGGCGGCCACCTCGGCGGCCAGCGCCGCGGAGCTGGCGAGCAGGTTCTCCACGGTGCGCGCGATGTGGATGTCGACGATCCCGTCGATGTCGTCGACGCCCTCCCGGGCCGCCCGGAGCAGGCTGGGCGCGACGGCGTCCACCACCGCCCGGAGGTGACCCGCCGGCGATGAGCCGGTACGGGCGGCGTCCCGGGCGGCCTGGACCGCGCCGCAGGAGTCGTGCCCGAGCACCACCACGAGCGGCGTGCCGAGGATGGTCACCGCGTACTCGACGCTGCCCAGCACCTCGGGGCCGGCGGTGTGCCCGGCGGTGCGGACCACGAAGAGGTCGCCGAGCCCGCGGTCGAAGATGATCTCGGCGGCGAGCCGGGAGTCGGAGCAGCCGACGATCACCGCGAAGGGGTCCTGCCCGTCCGCGACCGCCGTCCGGTGACCGGCGTCCTGGTTGGGATGGCGCGGCGCACCGGTGACGAAGCGGCGGTTTCCGGCGTGCAACTCGGCGAGCGCCTGGGTCGGAGTGGTCGGGGCCATTGCCTCACCTCGGTCTGTGATCGGCCTGGTCAGCCCGGCCGGCGACGGAGGCGGCCGCCCACCCACGGTCACACGCACCTCAACCTACGTCAAGGTATACGTGATTAAGATTTCTGCCTTTCCCCGGATCGGCCCGCTGCGGGGCAACGGCCGGAGCTCGGGCGGAGGCCAGGGCCGAAAACCCGAACGGCAGGTCATACGATGTCGGGCATGGCGACCACAGCGAACCAGAACGGGAGCACCCGCACCTGGACGTTCCTCACCAACCACGGGCATGTGCTGCTCGCCATCGCACGTAACCCCACCGCCCGGCTGCGCGACGTCGCCGACGAGGTGGGGGTGACCGAGCGGGCCGCCCAGGCGATCGTCGCCGACCTGGAGGCCGGTGGCTACCTGCACCGCACCCGGGTCGGCCGGCGCAACGAGTACACGGTCAACCCCAGCGGCCACTTCAGACACCCGGCCGAGGCGGACCGCCAGGTCGGCGACCTCCTCGCCCTCTTCACCGGCGCACCACGCGACACCGGCTTCTGAGCGCCCGCCACATCCGGGCCCGCCCGTCACCCCGGCACCGGGCCCGCGACGGTAATCTCACCGCGTGCGTGAGAGCTTCCGGCCGGGTGGGACGGCGGTGACCGGGCCCGCCGGGCTTACCACCCGGACCGTCCTCGGTGGAATGCTGGCGGCCCTGCTCGCCACCCCCCTCGTCCCCGGCCCGCCCGCCGGCGCGGCACCGGCCTGCGCCGCCCGGCCCGGCGGGGCCGCCCCCACCGAGACGCCGTGGGCGCTGCGCCGGCTCGACCCCGCCTCGGCCTGGCGAATCAGCCACGGCGAGCGGGTCACCGTGGCCGTCATCGACTCCGGCGTGTCGCCGGACCACCCGCTCCTCGCCGGCCAGGTCGCCGAGGGGCGCGACTTCAACGGCCTGCCCGCGATGAAGGGCCGGTGCGACCTCGCCGGCCACGGCACGGTCGTCGCCGGCATCATCGCCGGCCGGGAGGGCACCGGCGCGCCGTACAACGGCATCGCCCCCGCCGCCCGGATCCTGCCGGTCCGGGTGCTGCCGGACGCGAAGGAGTCCACCGACCGTGAACTGCCGGTGCAGATCGGCCAGGCGATCCGGTGGGCGGTCGACCAGGACGTCCAGGTGATCAACCTGTCGCTGGCCACGTTCAACCGGCCGGAACTGGCCGAGGCCGTCGACTACGCCCTGGCCAAGGGCGTGGTCGTGGTGGCCGCCGCCGGCAACCGCGACCAGGAGGGCTCGGACCGGCCCCGCTACCCGGCCGCGTACCCGGGGGTCATCGCCGTCGCCGGGGTCGACGTGCAGGGCGGCCACGTGGGCAGCTCGGTCAGCGGCGACTACGTCGACGTCGCCGCCCCCGGGCTGGACATCGTCGGCCCCGCCCCGAGCGGGTCCGGCTACCTCGCCGAACCGCAGGGCGGCACCAGCTTCGCCGCCGCGTACGTCTCCGGGGTGGTGGCGCTGCTCCGCTCCGCCCGCCCCGACCTCACCCCGGAACAGGTGGCCTACCGGATCACCCGGACGGCCGACAACCCGCCCGAGGGGCGCAACTCCGAGGTCGGATATGGCGTGGTCAACCCGTACCGGGCGCTGACCAGCCTGCTCGGCACGCGCACCGACCCGCCCGCCGGGGCGATGGCGGCGCCCGCACCGGCCCGGGACCCTCTCGCCGGGCAGCGCACCGTGGCGCTCTGGGCCGCCGGGATCGGCGCCGTGCTCACCGCGGCGCTGCTCGCCGCCCGGCCGATCCTGACCCGCGGCCGGCGGCGCGGCTGGCGCCCCGGACGCCGCACCGAACCCGCCTGACCCGCCTGGGAACGGACGGGCGCCGCCCACCACTGTGGACGGCGCCCGTCGACGCTCAGCGCAGGACGCCCGCCGAGCCGCCGCCGTCGGCGCCCCAGACGTCCTCGTCCTCCTCCAGCCAGCTGTTCCGGGGGAGCTCCTCCTCCTCGCCGTAACCCGCGCCGGCACCGTGACCCGCGCCGGCCATGCCGCCGCGCAGACCGGATCCCCGGGCACCCGCGCCGGCGCCCTTGCCGGCGGCCCCGCCGCGTCCGCCGCCGGCCATGCCGGGGCCCATCGCCGCGCCGCCCATGCCCGG